>JAGXGP010000086.1 GCA_024636775.1 Hydrogenophilales bacterium | reverse complement strand
ATGATGTTCGACGAGCAGGGCAAGATCGAGGCCATCGTGCCGGTGATACGCAACGACGCCCACCGCATCATCGAAGAATGCATGCTGTCGGCCAACGTCTGTGCATCGGATTACCTGCTGGAGAACAAGCAGCCCGCGTTGTACCGTGTTCACGAAGGCCCGACGCCAGAAAAACTCGCCTTGCTGCGTGGCTTCATGGCTGAATTCGGGCTCGACCTGCCCGGTGGCGACAAACCGCACGCCAAGGATTTCGGCACGTTGCTGGAAAAAATCAAACCCCGCCCCGATGCCGGCCTGCTGCAAACCGTCATGCTGCGTTCGCTCAAGCAGGCGGTCTACACGCCGGAAAACAAAGGTCACTTCGGTTTGGCGTATGAGGGCTACACCCACTTCACCTCGCCGATTCGACGCTACCCCGATCTGCTGGTGCACCGTGGCATCAAGGCGGTGTTGAAGGGGGAAAAGTTATCGGCTGCGGGATTGCCTGAAATCGGCGTCCATTGTTCGATGACCGAGCGCCGCGCCGACGACGCCACGCGTGATGTCGACGCCTGGCTGAAAACCTATTTCATGCGCGATCACATCGGCAACGAGTACAACGGCACCGTCAGCGCCGTCACCAGCTTTGGCATCTTTGTTTCCCTCGATGAAATCTTCACCGAAGGCTTGGTGCACGTCTCCGAATTGGGTCAGGACTACTTCCATTACGACCAGGGCAAACACTGGATGCTCGGCGAGCGTACCGGCAAGCGTTATCGCCTGGGCGACCGTGTGCGGATCAAGGTCATGCGCGCTGACATCGAAACCAGCAAGATCGATTTCAGCCTGGTAGAACAGGACAGCTCGGCCCAGGACATGCAGCGTGCGTTCGAGAAGAAGGCATCCGAGCAGAAGTCAGACAAGCCTAAAACGTCGAAAGCCAAGCCCTCCAAGCCCCGGTCAACGAAACCCAAAACAGCGAAAGCCAAAACAGGTAGCAAGAAGCAATGAGCGAGAAGTCTGCCGTTAAAAGCGGCGCAGAAAAACACGCCGCTGAGAAATATGGCGCGGAAAAACACGGCGCAGAAAAATTGATCTACGGATTTCATGCGGTGCTGGCGCGGCTGCGGCAGGACCCGTCTGGCGTGCTGGAGATCTATCTCGATCTCACCCGGCGCGACGCGCGGGCGCGTGATCTGGTCAAGCAGGCCAAAGACAACAAGGTTGGACTCGCGCAGGTGGAAGCCGATCGCCTGAATCGCCTGGTCGGAAAATCGTCCAATCACCAGGGCGTCGTCGCCCGCGTCAAGCCGGTTGCGCTGACGCACTCGCTGGACGAGGTGCTGGAAAACATCAAAGGCCCACCCCTGTTGCTTATCCTTGATGGCATCACCGATCCGCACAACCTCGGCGCCATCATGCGTTCGGCCGATGCTTTTGGGGTACACGCCGTTCTTGCACCGAAAGACAACGCTGTTGGTATCAACGCCACGGTGGAAAAAGTCGCTTCGGGTGCCGCTGAAACCGTGCCCTACATCATGGTCACCAATCTGTCGCGCACCATCGAAGAATTGAAGGAACACAATATCTGGGTGATCGCCACTGACATGGACGGCGAGCTGCCCTTGTCCAAAATTGACCTCAAGACCGGCATCGCCTGGGTACTGGGCGCCGAAGGCTCGGGCATCCGCCGCTTGGTCAAGCAAAACTGCGATCAGGTTGCGCGTATTCCCATCGGCGGCACCGTGGAAAGCCTCAACGTTTCGGTGTCGGCGGCGCTGTGTTTGTATGAGACGGTGCGCCAGCGCACTGGGTGATAAACCAGGCGCTAGAAGACTTCACAAATCGTGGCCCATCGATATTACTCATTACGGAAGGGTACCAACCCGAACATGGCCGGGCTGCCATTAGGCGATGTCGTTGCCTTGTTCGTACGGGTTTTTGATCAGCTCCGCATAGACGGCTATTTTCATGAGGCTTTTGGCTTCGTATGTGTGGATACTGGGCAAATCGACGGGAAGGTTCGAGATGTTGAGTTAGAAATGCTCCTCTCGATCAGAAAGAATGGACTATGGCCCATTCATGACGAGCATAGGCACTATTCCGAGGATGATTTCTTCGACATTGTGGAGTTTCTATACCAACATGTCTCAAAACCAATTGATGGTACTTACCATAGTTGGAATGAATGTGGCATGCACTGGGAAACCTTCAACAAGGTCCAGGGGCAGGCGGAATATCTGAAGAAGGTCAATGCTGTTCTGAATCACTACGCAGAGCAATTCGAACTTGCTGCTTCAGGTGAAGTTCTTCACAAGCCAGAAGTAGGATTCGAGCAAATATTTGACGCTGACATTCCGTCCAAAGACGCCAACGTTACAAGTCGCCTGGATGCTGCTGTCTTACGATACCGCCGTCATGGCTCAACATTAGATGATAGGCGCCAAGCCGTGCGTGACTTGGCTGATGTGCTCGAATACCTCCGTCCGAAAGTGAAATCACTTCTTACCTCCGATGACGAGAAAGACTTATTCAACCTCGCAAATAACTTTGGTATTAGGCACCACAATGACCATCATAAAACCGCGTATGACTTGAGTTTATGGCTAAGCTGGATGTTTTATTTCTATCTTTCGACTATTCATGTTGTTCTTCGTAAGCAGCAGCAAAGCTCCAAATAAGAGTTGGTACGAATAAACAAAAAGGGGTGTTGATCTGCATGTGTGTCGGGTATTCCGAGCCGCAGATCAAAAACGGCAATAGGTTAGTATGGATACAGTAGCGGTCATCGACTTTGAAACAACCGGCCTGTCGCCCGCCATGGGAGACCGGGCGACTGAAGTGGCGGTTGTGATCGTGGAAAACGGAAAAATCGTCGATCGCTACCAAAGCCTGATGAATACGGGCGCGTATATTCCCCCCTTTATTGAGAGCCTGACAGGTATTTCCAATGCCATGCTCAGCAAGGCCCCGCCGGCAGCGGAGGTGATGCATGCGCTGGCGGAGTTTGTCGGCGATGTTCCCTTGGTGGCGCACAACGCTTCGTTTGACAGCAAGTTTCTCGATGCGGAGTGGTTGAGGATCAATCGGCGTCGGCAACAGGCGTTTGCCTGTTCCATGCTGCTGGCCCGGCGTATTTATCCGACTGCACTTGATCACAAGCTGGGCACGCTGGTCCGGCACCTGGGACTGCCCTCGGCGGCTCGCGCTCACCGTGCGTTGGCCGATGCGGAAATGACCGCGCACCTATGGCTGAAAATGGTGTCGGACATCAAGCGACAATATGGTCTCGATGCAGTTCCGCACTCATTATTATGCGCAGTGCAGAAGGCACCGAAGGCCCAGATCAGGCATTGCATGGATCAAGTGAGACATAAATTTGAATCTGGCATGTGATTGATGCCATTACTACAGATGCCTTAACCCCCATCCGCTTCATTTAATCCACCCTCACGCTCATGCATGAGCACTTCTATACCGCCTAACAAAAAGCAGGTTGAAACTGTCGGTTATTACCTACACGCTTCATCGTAAAACCTTACATGGGTCTCGGTGCCGTCTGACAGCCGACCCATTAATTCCGGATTAAAGTCATTTCACTTAGGTCAAACCACAAGGCAAATTCACACGGAAGTGTGTATGTGTCTTGGCGTGGATTGGCACGGCTTAAGCCTTCGTTGACCTGCCTGAGCTTGAATTCATACGGCATGGTCGGCGAGACTCAACTCCTGGAGAAGATACATGGCTAAATCGGATAAGAAAGCGAAGAAGGCAACAAGCAAACCCAGTAAGTCATCCAAAAACGAGATCCAGGTTGGTGTGGGGGGAGAACTCCACCCCGTGACCAATAATCGTGATCAGTCGATGACGACGAATCAGGGGACGGTAATTTCGGATGATCAGAACTCCCTGAAGAGTGGCTCACGTGGTCCGACTCTGCTCGAAGATTTTGTCCTGCGTGAAAAAATAACCCATTTCGACCATGAGCGCATTCCCGAACGGATTGTGCATGCCCGGGGATCGGGTGCTCACGGTTATTTTCAGGCTTACCCGAATAATTCAAGTCTGACGTGCGCCGGGTTTCTTCAGGACCCCTCGGTTAAGACGCCGGTGTTCGCCCGATTTTCAACGGTTGCAGGCGGTGCGGGTTCTGTTGACCTGCCACGTGATGTGCGCGGATTTGCCGTCAAGTTTTATACCCAGGAAGGCAACTTCGACCTCGTGGGCAACAACATTCCGGTTTTTTTCATTCAGGATGCCATGAAGTTTCCGGATCTCGTCCATGCGGTCAAAATGGAACCCGATCGTGGCTATCCCCAGGCAGCAACCGCGCACGATACCTTCTGGGATTTTATTTCGCTCATGCCAGAAAGCATGCACATGATCCTGTGGGCGATGTCGGACCGGACCATTCCGCGTTCGTTGCGCATGATGGAAGGCTTTGGGGTCCATACCTTTAAATTCATCAACCAGCGCGGCCAGATGAAGTTCGTCAAGTTCCACTGGCGTCCGAAGCAAGGCGTGGCTTCAGTGCTATGGGATGAGGCGGTCAAGATTAACGGTGCCGATCAGGATTTTCATCGACGCGACTTGCATGATGCGATCGAACGCGGCGATTTCCCCGAATGGGAGCTGTCGGTTCAGGTCTTCGACCAGAAAAAGGCCGACAGTTTTCCGTTCGATGTGCTCGATCCGACCAAACTGATTCCTGAAGAAATGGTTCCGTTGCAGCCGATCGGGAAAATGGTGCTCGACCGAAATCCGACCAATTTCTTTGCCGAAACCGAACAGGTTGCTTTCCATCCGGGGCATCTCGTGCCCGGTATTGATTTCAGCGACGATCCCTTGTTGCAGGGTCGGTTGTTTTCGTATTTGGATACTCAGCTTTCACGTCTGGGTGGGCCCAATTTCCATCAGATTCCCGTCAATCAGCCACGCTGCCCGATGCGTAATCTTCAGCGCGATGCACTCATGCAGATGACGGCACCAACCGGCCGCGTGAGCTATGAACCCAACAGTCTGGATCCTGACTCGCCGCGTGAAAACCCGACCGCAGGATTCGAGTCGGAACGTACTACCCAGAGCGGTGAAAAGCTTAGGGAGCGGTCCCGGACATTCATGGACCACTACAGCCAGGCGCGCCTGTTTTATCGGTCGATGACGGCACCCGAGCAAAATCATATCGTCAAGGCGTTTTCCTTCGAACTGGGTATGGTCGAAACATCGTCCATCCGCCTGCGCATGCTGGGGCACATCAATATTGTTGACCCGGATCTTGGGAAACGGGTGGCGAAGGCACTCGGTCTGGAAGGCCAGGCCGAGAAGGTGACGCCAGCCATCGCACCAATCGATATGGCACCGTCTCCCGCACTCAGTATGTTGGCCAAAGCCAGACCGACGTTGAGTGGCAGAAAAATTGGTCTATTAATAAGTGATGGCGTACAGCAGGGTACGCTTGATCAGCTTTGCCGTGCAGCTGAAAAAGAAGGTGCGGTGGTTGAGCTGATTGCGCCAAAAATAGGCGGCATCAAATCAGACAACGGCCAGATTATTTCGCCTAAACATGCCATCGCGGCCGCGCCCTCAGTCTTTTATGACGCGGTCATTCTGGTGCTGTCTGAAGCCGGCGCCAAGGCGCTCCAAAGCGATCCGGCAGCGATGGCGTTTGTCCGCGATGCACATGCCCACCTAAAAGTGATTGGCTTTGTGGCGAAGGCGATGCCGCTGCTCAAGGCAGCCGGAATTGAGGCAGGTGAAGGCGTGGTCAATATCGACAAGTCATCCGGCCTGTCCGCCTTTGTCAAACAGGCCAAAAATGGCCGTGTGTGGGAACGCGCGTGAATTGAATGTGCGTCGCGCTTTTTCAGGTCATGCACAGCAGTCCGTAAGTAACGGTTTTAAACAGCAACACATGGAGAATCATGATGAACGAAGCAGAAACCACGACGCATGACGGCGAAATTCCGATGTATGACGCAGTCAAGGATTTGAGCAACGAGGAACTGGAACAGACTGTCAGACAAAATGCGGAAGCAAACAATTTTCAGCTTAAAGACGAGCATATGAACGTGATCCATACGCTGGTCGAACATTACCGCAACGATTGCAAATCCCGCGATTGCCTTGCCGCCAGCGAACATATCCGATTCCTGGAAGATGCTTACGAATCCAAAGGTGGTAGCAAGTATCTGTACATGTTGTTTGATGCGATGCCCGACACACGTGGGGTACTGGTTCCTATCCACGAACTCGCCGGGCTGCCGTCGTTACGCCTCGAAACCGACAAGGGTTTTGGTACCTCGCTTTGAGCCGGGTGACAGGTAGGGTTGACGTGGATTCGTCAGTTTCGTAAGGCTGAGCTGACGAATGGCATGAAATGGAAGGAAGGATTTATTCCAGGTCCTGTAGTCGTAATATCCGAGCCGCCTCTTCATCCCGCGCATCATCAATCTCACGCATCACCGCTTCCATATCAACCGGCGGCAAGGTGCATTCGAACAAGCCAGTGAGCTCCACATCAGGGCGCAAATTGCCGTGTTCGTAAAGCGCCCAGATTTCCTGGGCGTATTGCGTGGTCAACAATGACGGCGCGTATTGGCTGAAGTAGGTTCTGAGGTTATTGACGTCGCGCGTCAGCATGGCTTGGGCGTGATTGTTGCCGGCGGCGTCGACGGCTTGCGGCAGGTCGATTATGACCGGGCCCTCTGCGTCGACGAGGATATTGAACTCGGACAAGTCGCCGTGAATGACGCCGGCACACAGCATGCGGACGACTTCCTGCATCAGGGTGTGGTGATGGGCGAGGGCTTCGTCTTCTGTGAAAACGACATCGTTGAGGCGTGGCGCGGCGTTGCCTTCGGCATCGGCCACCAGTTCCATCAGCAACACGCCTTCGTGGAAGTTGTACGGGGTGGGGACGCGCACACCCGCATGGGCCAAGCGATACAACGCATCAACTTCGGCACTTTGCCACGCGGCTTCCTGCATCTCTCGACCGAATTTGCTGCCTTTAGCCATAGCGCGCGCCTGGCGGCTGTTCTTGGTCTTGCGGTTTTCGGTGTAATCGACGGCCTGGCGAAAGCTGCGTTTGTTGGCTTCCTTGTAGACCTTGGCGCAGCGGATGTCATCGCCGCAGCGGACGACGAAGACCATGGCCTCTTTGCCGCTCATAAGCTGACGCACGACACCGTCAATCAGGCCGTCTTCTAACAGGGGTTCGAGTCGTTTGGGTATTTTCATAGTCGGAATCGCGGGCGTTTAGCCGCGCACCTTGCGGTAGGCCTCCAGCAAGCGCTGGTGAATGACGCTGCCTTCGAAATCGCTACCGAGTTTGGTCAGGCCGAAGAAGCGCTCTTCCTGATTGAATAGCGCGAAGGCCTGCGTGAGTGTGTCGCGGCCGTACATTAGGGCGAGCGAGGTTTCAAAGGGGTGGGGTTCTTCGAGCTGGATGAGGTCGGCGATACAACGGTAGACCTTTAAACGCGCATCGCTGCGCTGGCCGTATTGGGCGATCCAGTTGCATCCTTCGATTATGGCTTCGTCGTCTCCGATGGCCAGTGCGAGCAGCAGTTTGATTTCGCCGACGCGGATGTCGGTCCAGGGTGAGCCGGCATCGGGCGCCAGGCCGATCAGGACGGTGACGAGACGATCGTCGGCCAGCTCCAGTTCGACCATCAAGTCAAACAATTCGACGCATTCGTCCTCGGTCAGCTCGGGCAGCCGTGCGAGTGCCGGACGAATCAGGTTGCCGACGCTGTTGTTTTCGAATTCGAGTTCTTCGACCGGGTAAATCTCGGAGACGCCGGGCACCAGAATGCGGCAGGCATAGACGTCGAGGTGGGTGAAGTCTGCGATATACAGATCATGCCCTTCATCGTGCAGGGTGTCGCACGACCACGTGTAGTCTTCTTCGGTGGTGGTGCCGAAGTTCCAGTCGACGAAGTCGAAGTCGGGGGCGTCACGCAGGAACTGCCAGCTGATGACCCCGCTGGAATCGACGAAGTGGATTTCGAGGTTTTGCGGGTCGGCGATTTCGGTTTCATCAAAGCCGGGGGCCGGGAAGCCGGCGAGCGAATCGAGCGCGCGGCCTTGCAGCAGCTCTGTGAGTGCGCGTTCCAGCGCCACTTCAAACCGCGGGTGCGCGCCAAAGCTGGCAAAGCAACCCTGGTCGTCGGGGTGCAGCAGTGTCACGTTCATCACAGGATACTGGCCACCGAGCGAGGCATCTTTCACCAGGATGCCGAAGCCGGCTTCGCGCAGACCGCGGATGCCGGCGGCGATGTGCGGGTAGCGGTTGATCACGTCCTCGGGTACGTCGGGCAGGCAGAGGCCTTCCTCGATGATGCGGAACTTGATGTGGCGCTCGAAAATTTCGGCCAGGGCCTGGGTGCGTGCCTCCTTCAGCGTGTTGCCGGCCGACATGCCGTTGCTGACGAACAGGTTGCCGATGAGGTTGACCGGGAAATACGCTGTTTTGCCATCGCGCAGCCGCTGATAGGGAATCGTGCAGATGCCGCGTACGGCGTTGCCGGAATTGAGATCGATCAACTGGTCGGCGCGCACGCTACTGTCCGGGTTGTACAGGGCTTGCAATTCGGGCGTGAGCAACTCATCCGGCCAGTCTTCGCCATCGTACGTTAACCAGCGCTCGTCGGGGTGGTGGACATAAGCCCGGTTGGCGAGGGTTTCGCCCAGATAAAAGTGGGTCCAGAAATAGTTGGTCGACAGGCGTTCGAAATACTCGCCCAGCGCGCTCGCCCGCGCCGCCAATTCCGTGGCGCCCTTGCCGTTGGTGAACAGCAACGGACAGTCGCGGTCGCGAATATGCACCGACCACACGCCTTCCACCGGGTTGAGCCAGGAGCGTTCTTCAATATGGAAATCCAGCGCTTCGAGCTTGGATTGCAAGGTGGCGATCGAGGCTTCGAGTGAAGCATCTTTGCCGGGGATGAAGTGTTCGGTGGCGTGCATGGGAGGGGCTCAAGGGGGCAATAACCCAACAGGATAAACGATGCGTCAAGTCGGGCGTAAAATGAATGTCATTGATTTTGTTACCCTTGTGGCTTTAAACCGCTTGATTTCCCCATGCTGATTCGACTTCCTGTACTCGTGTTGCTGACCTGCCTGGCGTGTTCCGGGCCGGTTGCGGCCGCCACCCAGACGTTTGGGCTGGGCGGTGGGCAGGCTGCGCTGGCGGCCCGGTCACAGGGTGAATGGGTACGGCAGGCACAGACGCTGGAAAGACGGGGGGACTGGTCCGGATTATTGGCATGGGGGCAGGACTGGGCGCAGATCGATGCGAAGAATCCGCTGGCCTGGTTTGTTCAAGGGAGTGCGCTGAGTGAGATGCGCCGATATCCCGAGGCGATTGCTGCGTATCAGCAGAATGTGCGCATCGCCCCTGGCGATGTATTTGCCCGCAACAACCTGGGCAATGCCTTGCGCGACAGCGGGCGCCCGCGTGAGGCGATGCAAGCCTATCGCGCGGCAGTGGAGATCAACCCCGACTACGTCCAGGGCTGGCACAACCTGGGCCTGACGTTTTATCTGACGCGCGGGCAAGCCGGCGTGGCGCAGGCACTGCAAAAACTGCAGGCTACCGACCCGGCGCTGGCTGATGTCTGGCGCCGGCTGGCGATTGATTATTCGATTACGCGCGATGAGCGGGTAGCGCGCGAAGCCGTGCAGGTGTTGCGTGGTTTAAGCAGCGCCGAACGCGCGCGCATGTTTGGTATCTTGTTTGCCGAGAGTTGAACGTCAGGCTGTGGTTTGTTCAAACTCCGCCACCACTTGTCGCAGCCGGCTGGCTTCCATCTCGGGCCGCATCAGGCTGCGCCGATTGCGGGCATGGTTGGACAAGTTTGCATAGAAATCCAGGTCGTTTTCGGCCGTCCACAACAGCTTGGCTAGTTGATGCTCGTCACCCACCGGGAAATAGCCGGGGTAATCCTCACCGAGCATGCCGATGTTGCCGGGAATATCTGAAGCCAGCACCGGCACATCGGCCGCCAGCGCTTCGCAAATCACATTGGCCCCGCCTTCCATGACCGAACTGATCACCAGCAGGTGCGCACGCGACAGGCGCTTCAGTACGGATTTGTGCGTCACGTTGCCCGCCCAGATCCAGCGCGGCAATTTGTTTTGCGCCAGTTCGGCCGTTTCGGCCATTTCCTCGCTCAAAGCGCTGCCGAGATGGGTGATTTTGATGCGGGAATGTGCAGGCAGATAGGCCGTGGCCAGTGCAGCCCGGAACGGGTCTTTTTCCGCGCGCAGGTGACCAATGGACAACACCTCGAAGCTGTTGGCAGACGGCGGCAGCCGCGCGATATCCGGCGCGGACTGGTAAACCACTCGGGTTTTGGGGACAAGATGTGCGGCCAGTTCGTCGGGGCCGCGTTCCTGCAACACGATGATGCGGTGTGCCCATTCCAGTGCTTGCTGGGCGTCACTGTCTTCGTGGATATCGCGATACAAATCGGTGCCGGTCAGGGTCAGCACCAGCGGGCGGCTCGGAAATTTTTCAGCAAAGGCACGGATCGAGGCATAGCTGCGTCGCGCGTGCAGTGCCAGCATCAAGTCGGCCGGGCGGCCATCCCATTCCACCTGCACCCGCACTGTATGTCCGGCCTCGCGTAGAAAACGCGTCCAGCGTGCGGCCGTGTGCCAGTTTCCATTGCGATGTTCGCGTCCGTAGGGCGTGATGAGGGCGATGCGCATAGTGTGAGTGTAGCCTGCCGAGGCGATTCAGGGATAATCGGCGGATGACCGAAACCTCCATCACCTCGCGTGACAACCCGATTTTCAAGCGGCTGAAAAAGCTCGCTGAATCTGCCCGGGTGCGACGCGACGCACAGATGACGCTGCTCGATGGCGAACATCTGCTGAGCGCTTATCTCGATGCAGACGGACAGCCGCATACCCTGGTGCGATCGGCATCGTTCGATGCCCATCAATTCGAGCATTGGGCCGCGCGCTGCCCAGACGCCAAGTCGATTGCCCTGCCGGACGCCTTGTTCCATGAAATCGCTCCGGTTTTAACCCCCACCGGGCTGCTGAGTGAGGCGGCTTGGTTGTCGCCTGTGTCACGCAATGCCACGCCGCTGGTCATCGTTCTCGAAGACATTCAGGACCCGGGCAATCTGGGTTCCATGTTGCGCACCGGTGCGGCGGCCGGCGCGACGCTGGCCGTGTTATCCAAGGGTTGTCACGATCCGTGGTCACCCAAGGCCTTGCGCGGCGGGCAGGGTGCGCAGTTTGTTTTACCGATTGCGTGTGGGGTGGATGTTGCGGCCTGGTGTGCGCAATTTGAAGGGCAGAGTCTTGCCCTTGCGCTGGCGGAAGATCGCAGTGTGTTTTCAAGCGAGTTGACCGGCCCGCTCGCTTTCATCGTGGGCAACGAAGGGGCCGGGCTGTCGGATGCTGTTCGCGCTGCAGCATCGGCAACGGTGCAAATTCCCATGCCGGGGAAAATGGAATCCCTGAATGCCTCGGCGGCCTTGGCGATTGCCCTGTTCGAGGCGGTGCGTCAGCGTTTGGCCTGAATCACCGGTTTCAGTGGGTGGGTATCAAATGGGTTGTTGTATGGCCCGCTCACCGGTACGCCGGTCGAGTCTGGTTTCCACCTGATTGGCTTTGGCAAAGTCCATGATGTAGTTATACGTGGCGCGATCGGTGGTTTCCAGCCAGGTCGCCACCAACAGGCACAATTCGCCATCAACCACATTGGGTTGTACGCCTTGCGAATAACGTAAACGCGGGTCAGCCAGAAAGCTTGCCAGAACTGCAGCCAGGCTCTCTATCCAGACCGTTGGCTGGAATTCTTCGTTTTTCTCCACCGTGACGGCAACAGCTTGAATTTCCTCGGACATGAGTCCTGCTCCTTTTTTGCGGGATGTACTTCTATTGTTTCGGCAAATTTTGCCAAGTCTTAAGCGCGGGTGTGTTGATGCGTGCTAGATGGCTGTAAGTTTGGGATGAACGTGCGGTGCGGGGTTGAAAACAGGAAGCCAGTCGTGGTCCAGCAACGCGGTCAGTTGCTCTGCAGGAACCGGCCGGCTGATGAAATAGCCCTGTACGATTTTGCAGCCCAACTTGTGCAAACAAGCTAGCTGCGCCTGGGTTTCGATCCCTTCGGCGACATTCTCGAGTTTCAAGTCTTGGCTGAGGGAGAGAATGGAACGGATGAGTGCCACATTGACCGGATCGTGCTGAACATCCTTGACGAAATAGCGATCAATCTTGAGAACATCGATCGGGAAACGTTTCAAGTGCGCCAATGAAGAAAATCCAGTGCCAAAATCGTCGACGGAAACGCTTATTCCCAGTGTCTTCAACTCATGGACGCGATTGACTGCAGCGTCCATGTTTTCCATGAAAATACCTTCAGTCAGCTCGAGTTGGAGCGCGTGCGGGGGCAGTCCGGATTGCGCCAGCGCGGTTTGCACGCCGGGAATCAGCCCTTCGTGCCAGAACTCCTTGCTGGATACGTTGACGGCAATTTCAAGATGAGTGTAGCCGGCAGCATGCCAACCCGCAGTCTGGTGACAGGCCGTCTCGAGCAGTTTGCGCCCCACATTGACGATTTGCCCGGTTTCTTCCAGCATTTCCAGGAAGACAGCTGGACTGAGCAGGCCTTTCTGCGGATGGCTCCAGCGTACCAGCGCTTCGACCGCATGTAATCGACCCGTGTTCAGGTTGACTTGGGGCTGGTAGTGGAGGAAGAGCTCGTTTCGCTCCAGGGCATAGTGGAGATCGGT
>JAGXGP010000085.1 GCA_024636775.1 Hydrogenophilales bacterium | reverse complement strand
GTGCTGATGACCGCCAGCATTGCCGCCTTCGGCCTGGTGCCGTTGCTGTTTGCGACCGGGCCCGGCTCTGAAATCCAGAAGCCGCTCGCCATCGTCGTCATCGGGGGTCTGGTCAGCGCTACCTTGCTGACGCTGGTGATGTTGCCGCTTCTCTATCGCCAATTCATTCTGAAAGGAGCACGCGCATGAACGCCGTGCACGCAGTGAGCCTTGCGCTCGCATTGACGTTTTCCCTGTCAGCCCATGCTGAGTATTTGCCTGATCCTGTAGCCGCCGAGGCCGCGTTGTGGGCCTCACCCACGGTGGCGCAAGCCCGCGGCGACTTTGCCGCACAAGCCCTGCGTGGTGAAGGCTTGCAGCGCGGGCGCGAAGAATGGACGGTCGGCGGGGATCTCGCTCAGCGTCGGATTCAATCTACGCCACGCGATAACCAGGCCGAATGGGGATTGGTGGTGTCGCGTCCGGTACGGCTGCCGGCGCGTGCGGCTGCCGATCGCGCGCTGGCCGGCGCGCTCAATGCGCATGCCGAAGCCAATCTCGGTGAAGCCTTGCACGAAAGCGGACGCCAATTGCTCGACCTGTGGTTTGGCTGGCTGAATGCTTTCAGTCAGTCGCACCTATGGCAGTCGCAACATGCGCTGGCTGAGCAGCAGCTCAGCAACGTGAATACGCGGATCCGGCTAGGCGAGGCACCCCGCTCCGAGCGTGTCAACGCTGAAGCTGCACTGGCGCAGGTGCGCTTGCAGCAGCAGCAGGCCGCTTCGCGTGAGCAGCAGGCACGCAACCGATTGCGTGCCGTGTTTCCTGAATTGCCCGTGGTGGCGGACACGAATTTCCCTAGACCCGAACAGCCGACCGGTAACGCTGACGAGTACGTCAATGCCGTCTTCGAGCACAACCATGAACTCGTTCGTGCGCGCCGTCAGGCTGAGGTGTTGCAGGCCGAGGCGAGACAATTGGCAAAACGACACAGTGTTGATCCCCACGTCGGTGTTTTTTACAAGAACGAAGGCGGCGGCAACGAGCATTTGCTGGGGGTAAATGTGGGTCTGACGCTACCGGGTGCGGCGCGGCGCACCGATCAGCAGGCCGCTGAGCAACTGAGTACCGTTGCGCAACAGGCCGTCGTCCGCCTGGAGCAGCGCTTGCGGGTGGAGGCGCGTGCGGATTTTGAAGCGGCCATCGCGCAGACCGCAAACTGGCAACAGGCCGAGCGTGCTGCGCAGGCACAGACAGAATCCGCCCGCCTGGCTGCCCTCGCCTATAGCTTGGGGGAAGGCAGTCTGGATCCGGTGCTGATCAATCGCCGGCTGGCGCTGGAAAGCCAGTTGATGGCGCAGCAGGCGCAACTGGATGCGCTGTCAGCGCACGCCCGGCTGAAGCTTGACTCCCATCAGTTGTGGCCGTTGGATGTCGATGCGGATAGCGCGCATGCGCATCCGTGATGCCGAATAAAACCAGGGTGCAATCAGCGACACAGCAGGCCGCATGGACGTCGCGTCGACGCTCACTTTATTTTGGATCTGGAATATGACAGAAGCTTTTACATGGGTCTCCACGCGGCAACGGATCGAGGCCGCTTTGCGCACTCGCTGGTTTGCATTCTTCACACTCGCTCTGCTTTCGCTCCTCGCAACGAGTGTGTTTGCGCACGGTGTTGCCGAGGATGACAAGCTGTTTATCGAGCAAGCCAGCGGCATGCAGCTGATCCCGTTTATGTATCTGGGCGCCAAGCACATGGTCACGGGATATGACCACCTGCTGTTTTTGTTCGGTGTGGTTTTCTTTCTGTATCGCATGCGCGAGGTCGGGATCTACGTCACGCTATTCGCAGTGGGTCATAGCGCAACACTGCTGTACGGCGTGCTCAGTGGAACGCACGTCAATCCCTACATCGTCGACGCCATCATCGGCCTCTCGGTCGTGTACAAGGCGCTCGACAACATGGGCGCCTTCAAACGGGTGCTGGGCTTTCAACCCAACACCAAGGCCGCCGTATTGATCTTTGGTTTTTTCCACGGATTCGGTCTCGCCACCAAGTTGCAGGAATTCACGCTGTCGCAGGAAGGCTTGGTGCCCAACATCCTCGCGTTCAATGTCGGGATCGAGATTGGACAATTGCTCGCGCTTGCCGCCATTCTCATCGCCATGGGTTTCTGGCGGCGGTCTGGTGCGTTCTGGCGTCAGGCATTCGCGACCAATGTCGTGTTGATGGCCGCGGGATTTATCCTGATGGGCCATCAAATAACCCGCTATTTCATACTTTGAATCAAGGAATCCCGATATGACCACCCACAATACGCACCCGCTGCCGAGCCTGCCCCAATTGATCAAGGCGACGGGCATCGCACTCGTCGTCGCCGCTGTAATCCTGATTACCCTCGTGCTGCCTGCCGAGCATGGCATCGACCCAACCGGGATTGGAAAGGCGTTGGGGCTGACTACGCTGAGCGCCCCCGGTGGTGAGGCTGCATCGGCACCGATCCCGGACACTTCTGCTGCGGTTGAGCCCGCCAGTGAGACTGTGGCTGCACCGGCGGCACAAGCCTCTGCGCCGATCGTGACTGCGAGCGAAGTCCCTTTCCGCAGTGATGAAATGATGCTGACCCTGCAACCCGGCGAAGGCGATGAAATCAAGGCCACCATGCGACAAGGTGAGCAGTTCGTCTTTACTTGGGAAGCCGAAGGTGGAAAGGTCAATTTCGACATGCACGGCGAGCGCCTGAATGCCGGGTCAGCGTTCACCAGTTACTGGAAAGACCAGCAGAAAACCAGTGCTCAAGGGACATTTGTCGCACCGTTTGATGGCACGCACGGCTGGTTTTGGCGTAACCGTGGAGATAAACCGGTTCGCATCAAACTCAAAGTGAGTGGCTTTTACGCGGCACTGCAGCAGGCACAGTGAACAGAATCAAGCGGCGGGGTGTGCGCCCCGTTACATGCCGACATACGAACGCTTGCTCGAAAACGCGAGATCAGGGCGGGGTTGGAATAGGCGTTGGCAGGGGTGCGGCCGCCGGGGCATGCGCCGAGCGAGTCATCTGCCGGGCTTCTTCCTGCATCTCAATAATCTGCTCAGGCTTTAACTGCCACACCAGGCCGTCTCGCGCCTTGGCTGCGGCGTCCACGCCTTGCGCTGCTGCCAGGTTGAACCACATATAGGCGCGTGCCTTGTTGATGGCAGTGCCGGTGCCGTAGCGATAAAGCTCGCCCAGGCTGTACTGGGCCTTGGCGTAGCCGCGCTTTGCCGGCTTTTCGATCCATTTGAACGCGGCGTTGTAGTCCTGCACCACGCCGCGGCCCTTCAACAACATCAGGCCGTAGTGGTATTCCGCTTCGGGCAAACCTTGCTTGGCCGCCAGCGCAAACCACTTGGCTGCTTCCTTGTCGTTCTGGATGACGCCGTCGCCTTCGTAATAGCGCATACCCAGTTGCAACTGGGCTTTGGCATCGCCCTGTGCCGCACGGGCGTGGGGTAGCTTGTTGGGTGCCTGGCTGACCGACATGTTGGGACTGTCCTCCAATGTGAGCCAGAGGGTGATACCGACCAACGCGCCTACGGCAGTCAATAGCAATAAAGGTTTGTAGGGATTGGCCGTCCAGAAACGCTGGCGGCATTTACGGCAGCGCCGCGGCGTGCTGAACAGCATGTGCCGTATGCCGTCATGGGCGTGCAATTCAGCGCTGCGGATTTGATTGCTACCGCAATGTGGGCAGACAAGCGACATGTAGTCTTAGCGAGATTGCGCCGCCATGAAATCAACTGCAGCCTTGACGTCGGCATCCGCCAGCGACGGATTCCCGCCTTTGGCCGGCATTGCGCCCTTGCCGCGTAACGAGGAGGCATAAAGCGCATCCATGCCTTGCGCCAGCCGTGTTGACCAGGCAGTGGCATCGCCTAGTTTAGGTGCGCCAGCGACCCCTTTGTCGTGACACACAGCGCATGACTGGCGATAAATTTGCTGGCCGTGCGCCAGGTCGGGCTTGGATGCGACAGGCGTTGCCTCGGCAGCAATGGGGGCAGCCGGGCTGGCGGGTGCAGCTTGTACGGGTTTGGCAGCGATTGGCTGCGTGGACTTGGCGGGTGCAGTGGGCGCCACCACCGATGGTTGGGCGGGCGGCGTTCCCACCTCGGCAGCTACAGGCTCGCTGATTAGAGCCGGAACCGGTTCAACCTGGCTGGAATCCATTGGGGCCTGTTCGACTTGTTGCGGGACTACCTGGATGGAGGGAGAGACAGCAGCCTCTTCGGATTTACCACAACCTAATAGCGAGGCCGTTGCAAGCGTGACCCAAAAAATGCTGCCCTTCATCCTATGTCTCCCTTTATTTGAATAAAGCTGCCTGAGCAAAACCGCTGGATTACAGTTTTCCACCCGCTTCGGTAAACAAATAGGCTACAGCATTCGCCAGATCGGCATCAGGCAAGTCGGCATTACCACCCTTTGCCGGCATGCCCCGTATCCCATTGAGAGCATTGGCATACAGCCCGGCGTAGCCCTGTCCCAAGCGAGCGGACCATGCGGCCTTGTCGCCCGCCTTGGGGGCACCGGCAACGCCGGTTGCGTGGCAGGCTGCGCAATTGGCGTCGTAGATGGCTTTGCCCTTGGCCGGATCCGGTTTGGCCGAAGCGGTTTCAGCTGCTGCCGCTGGGGCTGCTGCTTCAGGTGCCTTGAAGCTGGCGCCTGCAGCGTTGGCCATGTACGCCACTGCGCGTGCGACTTCGGTGTCGGACAGATCACCATCGCCACCGCGTGCGGGCATCTGGCGAATGCCTTCGATGGCATGCTTGATCAAGGTGTCGTAGCCCTGGCCGAGTCGACCCGCCCAGTCACCCTTGTTTTCGAACTTGGGTGCGCCCAGCGCGCCGGGGGTGTGGCACGAGAAACATACCGCGTCATAGACTTCCTGGCCGGATTTTTCGACCTTGGGGGTATTGGCGTCGAGCGCTGCCAGCTGGGCAACCGGCTTGATGCGCGAGAGCATCGCTTTCTGTGCGGCGTCGCTGGTGGTGTCGGGTTTGTGTTCCTGTTGAATGCCAAGCACCAGTTGTACGATCAGGAAAATTGCCAACAGGGGCGCGAACAGCCCGGCGACAACAGAAATAATGACTTCTTGCGGAGTGGCTTGTGTCATCTTGGCGTTCGAGTCGGCCATGTAATTATCCTTGGGAGGGAGGCATCAAAACCACGGATTATAAGGAAAGCCGGCCCGTCAGGAAAGGGTCATGCATGCTTCTGTGGATAGACTCGATCTGCCAAACCCGCTATGCTTCGCGGCTCATAGCGCCCGTAGCTCAGCTGGATAGAGTACTGCCCTCCGAAGGCAGGGGTCGCGCGTTCGAATCGCGCCGGACGCACCAAATTCAGATTCAATCGGTTTCAGTCCCTTGTTCCGCCGGGGTTTATTCTTCGCGTTGCGGGTTTAAACTTGGGGCAGCGTTCATTTTGAGTGTTTCAGCCATGGCTATCCCTACCCCTACCGACATCAAGCTTCACCAGGCTTCTCACAAGCTTGAAATCGCGTTTAATGACGGGACACATTTCGAGATCCCATTCGAATTCCTGCGCGTTTATTCCCCTTCTGCCGAAGTGCGTGGCCACGGCCCCGGGCAAGAAGTGCTGCAGGTCGGCAAGCGAGAAATCCTGATCAATGCCGCCGAACCGGTTGGTTTATATGGCATCAACTTCGTTTTTTCGGACGGCCATGACACCGGGATTTATTCCTGGGAATACCTCCACGACATTGGTGTAAATCAAACCGCAATGTGGGATGAATACCTCAAGCGGATGGAAGCTGCGGGTGCTTCGCGTGAGCCCGGTATTTCGAAAATGTTCGAGCAGCGTCCGAAGGGTAAATAAAAGGATTCCGATGACAGCTTGCACCGTCAGCACCTGCGCGCCCTCCGGGGCGCGCGTTGTTTTGGTCAGTCCTTACGAGTTGGGGCGCCAGCCCTTCAATTTGGCGCAGCCGGCGGCCTGGTTTGCACGCGCCGATATTGGTGTGGCCTGTCTCGATCTGTCGCAGCAAAAACTCGACCCCGCAGTTTTTAAAGACGCCGAATACGTCGCAATTTATCTGGGCATGCATACCGCCACGCGGATTGCCGCCGCCGCCCTGCCGAAAATCCGTGAGCTGGCGCCGCGCGCGCGCATCGCCGCGTTTGGGCTGTATGCGCCGATGAACGCGGCCTGGTTGCGCGAGTTGGGCGTGGAGGCCGTGTTCGGAGGCGAATCCGAACCCGATCTGCTGGCCTGGGTGCAAACCGGTGTGTCGCCAGCCGACACCGTGGTGCGGCGCGACAAGATTGAGTTTCTGCTGCCCGATCGCCACGGCCTGCCCGAACTGCAGCGCTATGCCAAACTGATTCTGGCCGACGGCACGCAGAAAATTACCGGCTTTGCCGAAGCTACACGCGGCTGCAAACATCTGTGTCGCCATTGCCCGGTGGTGCCAGTGTATGAAGGAAAATTCCGAGCGGTGCCGGTGGACATCGTACTGGCCGATATCGCGCAGCAGGTTGAGGTTGGCGCGCAGCACATCAGCTTTGGCGATCCCGATTTTCTTAATGGCCCGACCCATGCGCTGAAAGTGGCCGAGGCACTGCATGCGCGTTTTCCCGACCTGAGTTGGGATGCGACGATCAAGATCGAGCATCTGCTTAATCATGCCGAACTGCTGCCGCGTCTAAAGGCGTGTGGGTTGCTGTTCATCGTCGCCGCAGTCGAATCAATCGACGATGCGATTCTCGACCGTTTGGACAAAGGCCACACCCAGGCCGGTTTTGAATCGGCGCTGGCACTTGTGCGCGAGCTCGACATTGCGCTTGCCCCCACCTTTGTGCCGTTCACACCATGGACTACGCTGACGGGCTATCGTGATCTGTTGGCAGCCTTGCTGCGGTTGAATCTGGTCGAAGCGGTGCCGCCTATTCAATTGGCAATACGTTTGCTGGTGCCGCAAGGCTCCTATCTTTTACATCTGGCGGATTTTGCTGCGCAGGTCGGCGCTTTCGACGACGCCATGCTGGGCTATCCCTGGCAGGCGGATGATGTGCGCGCCGACACCTTGCAGGCCGAGATCATGGCTTGGGTGATGGCGGCGGAAAAAGCCGAGATGCCGCGCGCCGACGTGTTTGCCGGTATCTGGAATCGCACCCACACTGCATTGGGTGAAACGGCTCCGGCGCTCGATCCCGCGCAATTCGGTGCGGTGATACCGCATCATTCCGAACCTTGGTATTGCTGCGCCGAACCCACTGAAACCCAGCTCGCCAGTTTCTAGTTAATCATGCCCCGTCTCCTGTTGCTGCTTCCTGCCGCAGGCTATGCCAATCAGGATTTCATCGAGGCCGCTTCCCGGCTTGGTGTCGAACTGGTGACCTGCGCGGATTATTGCCATCGGCTTGCCCCCGGCTGGGGATTGCCTCCCTTGATGAGTGTGCCCTTCGACCAGCCCGACGCGGCGTTTCCACAGGTATTGCGAGCATTGAAACAGCCGGTTGATGCGGTGCTGGCAGCAGACGATCATGGCGTGACGCTGGCTGCGCGACTGCGCGTTGCGTTGAATCTACCGGGTAATTCGCCCGAGGCCGTTGCGCGACTCACCGACAAATTGCATTTTCGCCAGTTGCAACAGACTGCGGGTTTGTTGCATCCCGCGTTCGTCGCGATCCAGGACCACGACGCCAACGCCGCAAAAGCGCTGGGGTTTCCGCTGGTGGTGAAAGCGCGCCGACTCAATGCCAGCCGCGGGGTTATCCGGGTCGACGACGCCGTGCAACTGTCGCGCGCGATCCAGCAGGTGCAGCGAATTCAGAAGCGTGCTCAACGGGGTGCCGATACCTTGGGTCTGCTGGTCGAGACATTTATACCGGGCATCGAGGTGGCGCTGGACGGGGTGCTGACCCAAGGCACATTGCAGGTGCTGGCCGTATTCGACAAGCCCGATCCGCTCAACGGCCCCTACTTCGAAGAAACGCTGTATGTCACGCCGTCACGCCTGACGGACGCAACACAAACCGAGCTCGCTGCAGCGGTGCAACGCGCCTGCGAAGCGGCCGGGGTCAGCGAGGGCGTGATTCACGCCGAAGCGCGCATCAACGACGCCGGCGTGTGGCTGCTCGAAATTGCGCCGCGCGGGATAGGCGGTCTGTGTGGTCGTATGTTCACGGCCACGCTCGGCATGGATTCGGCGGAAATCGTGTTGCGCCACGCTGTGGGCTTGCCGCTGCCCACACGGACGAGTGCAGATGCGGCCGGCGTGATGATGATTCCGATTCCCGTCAAGGGAATGTTGCGGGGCGTGGATGGCGTGTCGGCTGCACTGGAAGTGCTGCACATCACCGGCGTTGAGATCACCGCCCAGCCAGGCCAGTTGATGGCGCCGCCACCGGAAGGTGCGGCTTACCTGGGCTTTATCTTCAGCCGCGCAGCCACGCCGGCGGCGGCCGAAGCAGCCTTGCGCGCTGCCCATGCGGCGCTGGATATCCGCATCCAGCCGCTGGTCGAGTCATGAGCAAATTTCTCAGCGAAATAGCCGCCGCAATCAGCCGTTCCAGCGGTGCATCCTTCGCCGTCGAGAATGCGCAAGCGGTCCATGGCGGTGATATCAGCCAGGCCTTCAAGTTGAGTGACGCCTCGCGCAGTTTTTTTGTCAAAATACAGCCCACCATTCGACTTGAATGGTTCGAAGCAGAAGCAGCCGGTTTGACTGAATTGGCCAACGCAAACGCAGTGCGGGTGCCGCAGGTGGTGTGTCATGGCGTGGCCGCCGGACAAGCGTATCTGGTGCTCGAGCATCTGTTGCTGAAACCAAACGGCGACGCCGCGCAACTGGGCCGTCTGCTCGCGCAGCAACACCGGGTTAGTGCCGCGCAGTATGGTGGGCCGCGCGACAACTGGATTGGCGCCACGCCGCAGCCGAATCCCTGGCACGAAAGCTGGGTCGCCTTCTGGCGTGATGAGCGACTGGGGTTTCAGCTGCAGTTGGCAGCCGGGAATGGCTATGGCGGTGCGCTACAAGCAGATGGCGAAGCCCTGCTGACGCAGCTTGATGCTTTCTTTGACGGATATGTCCCCGCCCCTTCGCTGCTGCATGGTGATTTGTGGGGTGGCAATCACGGCTATCTGTCCGACGGATCGCCGGTGATATTCGATCCAGCGGTGTATTTTGGCGACCGCGAATGTGATCTCGCTATGACCGAGTTGTTTGGCGGATTTGCACCGGATTTTTATGCGGCCTATCGTGAAGCCTGGCCGCTCGACGCCGGTTATGCGGTACGTAAAACGCTCTACAATCTATATCACGTGCTCAACCACGCCAATCTTTTCGGCGGCAGTTATGTGGCGCAAGCTGGACGCATGGCCGCCCAGTTGCGGGCGCATATTCTATAGGGGGTTCCATTGCAGCGTGGGTTGATTTTATTGCTGGCATTCGGTCTCGCTGCGTGTAGCAGTCTGCCGTACCACGCCAAACCCCCCAAGGTGAGCGTGGCCGATGTCGACATCAAAAGCCTTGGCATTTTTGAGCAGCACTTTGATGTGGGTCTGCGGGTGAGTAATCCAAACGATTTCGATCTGAATATCGAGGCGCTGGAGTTCGAGCTGGAACTGAACGGGCGCGCTTTTGCCAAGGGTCTGTCGCGGGTCTCCGTGTTGCTTCCGGCGATTTCGAGCACGGTGATACGAATGGATGCCGTCACGCAGTCTCGAAACCTGATTCAGCAGATCAAGACGCTGCCGTCCGACATGCTGAAAGCCGGCGTGCCCTATCGAATTATTGGCCGCGTCAAAATCGACCAGTCCTCCAGATGGCTACCGTTTGATCAGCAGGGTGTAGTTGGCCGTGAAGACAAGCCGGCCAAGGGCAAGATCATCTGATCACGACCCGCAGTTTAGGCTCAGCCCGCAAGCGTCCTGAGGGTAGGAACCGCCAACTGGAATTCATCCGCGTGCCCGAGGGCCCGTGTCAACCGTGCCGGTGCCGAGCGCCCGGTACAGCCGTGCGCGGGATCGCCATTGAAGGCTTCCAGCATGCCGGCAATCAGCGCGTCACGGTCAAGTTGGGTGCCGGTCAGCACATCCTGGATATCCATGACCTCGTGGGCGACCTGACGCGCAAACGTTTCATGCTGCGCCCATAGTTCAGCCACGGTGCCGCCGGTCTTGAGTCCCGCAATATTGGTGGTGAGGATGTAGACGTTCTTGCGTACCAGTTCGAATAGCAGTTCATCCCCCAAGGCCACTTCGCGGCATGGCAGATCAACGGAAGTCAGCGCGCGGCACAGCAGGGCAGCGCCTGGGCCGGCTGCGGGCGAGGCAATCAACGGCTTGGCGTCCATGCCTTTCTTCTTTTCAAACCACACCGAGATGACGGTGGGGTCGTTGATGCCGTGCACCAGCCAGTCACGTGGCAGCAGTTCGTTCTGAATCAACGCGACGCGCGATTTCCAGTTTTCCGGCAAGTCCGCCAGCACCTTTTGCAGGTCATTTTCAGCCACCGCGACCAACACCAGCCCGGGGGTGGCGTGGTGGTGCGCTATTGCTGCCATGTCGTCGCCGCGATTGACCGGAATAACCGTGCAGCCAATACGCAGCAGGCCGCCGGCAAAAACACGCCCGAGCTGACCGAGGCCGATGAGGATGACTTCGCTCATGACGGCAACCCTTATTCCAGACCCTTGGAATGCAGATATTCGTCGTAGTTGCCCATGTAGAACTCGACGCCTTCCGGGGTAACTTCAAGAATGCGGGTGGCGAGACTGCTGACGAACTGGCGGTCGTGTGAAACGAAAATCAGCGTGCCCTTGAACTGTTCAAGCGCGATGTTGAGCGACTCGATGGATTCCATGTCCATGTGGTTGGTCGGCTCGTCCATTACCAGTACGTTGTGGCGGCCGAGCATCAGTTTGCCGTAGAGCATGCGGCCTTTTTCGCCGCCGGACAGCACGCGCACCGATTTTTTCACATCGTCGCCCGAAAACAGTAGTCGCCCGAGGATGCCGCGCAATACCTGCTCGTCGTCGCCCGCCTGGGTCCACTGGTGCATCCAGTCGGTGAGGTTCAGGTCCATGTCGAAATCGGTGACGTGATCCTGCGAGAAGTAGCCGATATTGGCGTTCTCGCTCCATTTCACCTCACCGTATTCCGGTTTGAGTTCGCTCATCAGGAGCTTCATCAGGGTGGATTTACCGACCCCGTTGCCGCCGATGACCGCGAGTTTCTCACCGGCCTCGAGCGAGAAGCCGAGATTGGAAAACAGCGGTGTGCCTTCGTAGCCGAACTTGAGATCCTCGATTTCGAGCGCGCGGCGATGCAGGACTTTCTCGGGTTCGAACCGGATATAGGGGTTCTGGCGCGATGACGGTTTGAAATCCTCGATTTTGATCTTGTCAATCATCTTCATCCGGCTGGTCGCCTGGCGGGCCTTCGACTTGTTGGCGGAGAAGCGGCGCACGAACTCCTGCAGTTCGGCCACCTTGTCCTTGGCCTTGGCGTTGGTGGAGGCCTGACGCTCCTTGACCTGTGCCGAGGCCAGCATGTAATCGTCGTAGTTGCCGGGGTAGGTCTTGATGGTGCCGTAATCGAGGTCGGCCATGTGGGTACAGACCTGGTTCAAAAAGTGGCGGTCGTGCGAGATGACGATAATGGTGGCTTTGCTCTCGTTCAACACGTTTTCCAGCCAGCGAATGGTGTTGATGTCGAGGTTGTTGGTGGGTTCGTCGAGCAGCAGGATGTCGGGGTTGGAAAACAGCGCCTGCGTCAGCAGCACGCGCAGCTTGAAACCCGGTGCGATCTGGCTCATGGTGCCCATGTGCTGCTCGGTGGGAATGCCCACGCCCAGCAACAGTTGCCCCGCGCGCGCCTCGGCATCGTAGCCGCCCATTTCGCCAAACTTGGCTTCCAGTTCGGCCGCGTGCAGGTAATCGGCCTCGCTCGCCTCCGGGTTCATGTAAATCGCGTCTTTTTCCTGCATGACTTTCCACATGTCGGCGTGGCCCTGCATCACCACGTCGAGCACCCGGTGGTCTTCGTAACCAAACTGGTCCTGGCGCAGCCAGGCCATGCGTTCGCCGGGGTCAAGCGAGACGTTTCCGGCGGTCGATTCCAGTTCGCCGGCGAGTATCTTCATGAAGGTGGATTTGCCACAGCCGTTGGCGCCGATCAGGCCATAACGGTTGCCATCGCCAAACTTGACGTTGACGTTCTCGAACAGCGGTTTGGCGGCGAATTGCAGGGTGATGCTGGAAGCGGTAAGCACGGAGAAATCCCGAAAAATCGTGAAAAACAGGGGATTTTAACAGTTTTTGGCTCGTGCCCAGCACGTACTGGGCATGTCCGCCTGTAGATCGTGCCGTAAAACAGAGATACAGCGCACAATGTTCAGACAGGCAATGAAATCAGCGCGTTTTTGCGATTCGGCGACGTCACCGAATGATATTTCGGCCAAAAAACATCGAAATAATTAAGGGTTAAGTGCTGGATGATTGAGCGTCGGGCGATCGAGGTAATAACCCTGCACCAGGTCGACACCAAGCCGGCGCAGCAGGGCTAGCGTTTTTCCATCTTCGACATATTCTGCCACCACTGATTTCCCCAATCCAAGCGCAACACTGACCATCGCTTTTACAAATATCTGGTTGTCGTGATCGTTGGCAAGATCATGAATGAAAATGCCATCAATCTTGATCGTATCGACATGCAGGTGTTTGAGATAAGCAAATGACGCGAAGCCGACGCCAAAGTCATCAAGGCATACACCGCAACCCAGTTGGCGGAGTGCTTCGATCATGCGCTGCGCATCATGAAGATCGGAAACGGCGGCCGTTTCCGTTATTTCAACGATCAGCCGGTTGGGCTTGACGCCGCCTTCGCGTATGGCGTCACCAATGTACTGAGGCAAACTGGGCTCGGACAGGGAGCGCCCCGATATATTGATCGCGATGGAGGGGATGTCCGGATATTTGGACAGTTTGTTGACCACTTCACGAATGACCCAACGGTCGATATCGAGAATGCGCCCACTTTTTTCAGCGGGCGGAATGAAATGGCCCGGCATGATGAGCTCCGCGGGATTGCGTTCGTCGCGCATCCGGATCAGCGCTTCCAGATGGGATAGCTCGCCGTCTTCCGATCGGTATACACCCTGAAAATGTAACTCGAACAAGCCTCTGTCGAGCGCATTGCTGATGCGCTCCCCCCACGACAGCCGGCTGCGCATTTCAGTGTCCGCAGCAATGTTCGACCGGAAAACGCGCCAGGTATTTTTGCCGGAGTCTTTGGCTTGATACATGGCAATGTCAGCGCGTGCGACCAGATCATCGGCATCAATGGCATGTTCCGGGTAATAGGCAATGCCCAGGCTGGTGGTGGCACGCAGGCTTTGCCCCTCGAAACGAAACGGGATCTGTGCCACGGCGCGCACCACGCGTTCGGCCAATGCTTCGGCTTCGTTGCCGTGTACGCCGGGCAAGAGCAGGGCGAATTCATCGCCCCCAAGGCGTGCCAGCACCTCGTTGCGGCGGACCAGTGCGCCCACCTCACCGGCCACCCGGATCAGCAGTGCATCGCCGGCACGATGGCCGTAGGTGTCATTGATGGTCTTGAATTCGTCGAGATCGAAAAACATCACCGCGCACTTCATTTGATGTCGATCACTTTCCAGCATGGTGCGCGCCAGTTCCTGCTGGAATCGATGGCGGTTGTATAACCCGGTCAGTGCGTCACGTTCGGCCAGATACACCAGTTGCTCTGCGGTTTGGCGTTCGCGGGTAATGTCCTCGTAAATCCACAAATGACCGGTAAAGCGGCCTTCGCGGTCACGCACGGGGTAATCGAGCTCGGTGATGACGCGTCCATCGGTCATCTGGATCTCGAAACTGTCGGACAGCTCCCGGGTTTCCAGCACCGACATCAAGTGCTTGGAAAACTGGTCGGGACGGGCCAGCGAAGACGACGACTGGGCCAGAACCTCACGCGCAGGTTGCCCGATCAGATTTTGTTTTTCGTCGATCATCCACATGCGGCTGAACGAGGGGTTGTTATAGAGCACGAGACCATCTGCGGCAACAAACAGAATGCCCAGATTCATCGCCGACAACAGCGAGACCAGACGTGCACGCTCCTGTTCGGTTTCCTCCAGGTATTTTCCCTGCAAGGTTTCTGCAATACGAAGTTCGTTGATGGCCTGACGCAGGTTGGCCTCAGTGGATTTCAGATCATCGATGCTATGGATGCTGGCGCGGATGCCCTGATAGTTCTCGTTATGATCTTTGATCGGTTGCCAGTTTGCCAAGGCCCAGAAATGCCCTCCGTCTTTGCGGCAGATACGGAGGGCATAGCCTTGCCCGGACGAACCACGTAATGCCTGGCGCAGGATAAAGTCTGCTTCGGTTCTGCCTTCCGGGTGGATTAGGTCCAATGGAAAATGCTGTTGCATCATGCATTCGCCAACGGTGTACCCCAGCATGCGCTCGACTGACGGGTTGACCCATAACAGTTTGCCTTCGGGTGACAGCCAGAATTCCAGATCATGCGTGTAGTCGGCGATGGCGTGAAAACGCGCCTCGTTATCGTGGGCACGTTCGACACTGAAGCGGACTGACTCTGCCATCCGGTTGAAGGTTCGGACCAATTGACCCAGCTCATCTTTTCCTTCGCCCGCAATGAGTATGTCCAGGTCGCCCTGTTCCATGCGTTTGCTGGCGCGAGTGAGCGCTTCAAAACGCCCCGTGAGTCTGCCGACCAACAGTGTCAGCAAGACGGCGGTCAGAATCAAGGCTGCACCGGCTATCAATAGACTTTGTTGAAGATACTGCGCTCGCGCTGCCTGAATAAAGTCGCCTGACAAGACCAGATCGACCTCACCGTAGTGTTGGCCCACCAGCTCAATCGGACGGGTTATCCGAAAGTTGGATGGGTTATGGGCAATGTCGCTTCCTGTCTGGTGCACGGTGCGACCATTGTTGTCGCGCACCTCGATCTTCTCCAGGTTGCTGTCGCGCCGTACCGACTCAATGATGTCGCGTACGCTGGCATCATCTTGTTGTGACAGGGGGGCCAGCAGCGCGACAGCCAGCGTATCGGCAATTTCATGCACACGTTGATCGGCCTGTTGCTGCAATGCCTGGTTGGTGAACTGCATGCCGTATCCAATCAGGAGACTGAGCATGATGACCTCTACCGCGAGGGCGGCGAGGGTGAGCTTGTAGCGAAGCGAGAGCCGGTTGAGCCAGTCTTTCATTTCTTCTGCAGCAACATTTTTTGCGTCGCCAATGCGTAGGGGCTGATCGCTTGAAACATCGCGTCATCGATCGGTTCAATGGCGCCATTGGAGCTATGGTGTTTGCGTGCCTGCTTATCGGGGGAGGCGGAGAAATCAAGCAGCGCGGTGCGGATTGACTGCACCTCGGTAACGGGTAACCGTGGGTGGGTAAGGTACATAAAACTGGATAATCGGGGTGTTAACGCCAGCACCCGTAATTGCTGCCGCAGCTCGGGGCGCATCAGGTTGAAGGTTTGCTCTGCCAGCATGGCGCCGTCAGCACGTCCATGGATGACTTGCATCGCAGCGTTGATGTGAGTACCAGACTGTTTCAATTGGTAATCGATTTTTTCTCTGAGTCCACTCACAGCCATTTCAATTTTTCCCGCTAAAACCACCAATGCGAGGGAATCAGGTGTGGCAATGGTGTGGCCGCGTAAATCTTCCAAATCCTTAAACTGTGAATCGGATTTGACAACCAGCAGGCCATGAATCGACAAGTCATACTTCAGCAGGGGCAGGTATCTCGCCTCCTCATGTGCCAGCCAGGCCAGATGCGGTGCCGTAAGCAGAATGTCGTATTTGCCCTGGCGGGTACGTTTGGCAAAAGTGGTGAAGTCGGGTGCGGTGAAGAGCAGTACCCGGCGCTGCAGCTTTTCTTCCAGCGCCTTGGCCACTGGACGATAGATTTCCACGATTTGTCTGGCCGTGACATAAGGGAAAACGCCCAGCACCAGTGGGCGGGCATCGTCCGCCCAGGCTGTGCGCAGTCCCATCAGGAACAACAGGACAAGCGCCAGCGCGTGCAAGCGGAAGTTAAACAAGCGCAAAAGGGATCGCTCTGGTCATAGTGATTTTTGCAGCACTTTGGATTTGCGATTGTAGTTATATAGCGCCTGTTTGCTCTTGGGTAGATTGCTCAGGCTGCTATCAACAAAGCCGCGTTCTTCGAACCAATGTTCAGTGCGGGTGGTCAGCACAAATAATTGTTTGAACCCGAGCTTTTTGCCATTTCTTTCTGCCTCTTCCAGCAGCAGATCGCCAAAACCCTGGCCGCGGAAATCTTTTGATACGGCGAGACAGGCCAGTTCGGCTGCATGCTCTTCCGGAAAAGGGTAGAGCGCTGCGCAACCGGCAATGACCCCATCGGATTCGAGCACCAGGAAGCGTTCCACTTCCATTTCCAGCAACTCGCGCGAACGCCGTACCAGAATTCCCTCGCGTTCAAGCGGTTCGATCAGGCCGAGAATGCCACCGACGTCGTTGATGGTGGCAGCGCGCAGGGTTTCCAGTGGCGCGGGTGTGATGAGTGTACCCACCCCTTCGCGGGTAAAGAGTTCGGACAACAGGGCGCCATCGCGGTGGCGGCTGATGAGATGCGCGCGCTTGACCCCCTGCGTACAGGCAGTAATCGCGCAGGGCAGGTAGTAGGCCACGTCTTCAGGCAGCTTGCGTGCCTTGCCCTGGCCGGCCTTTTCGAACACCTTGCGTGCCTCGTTGACTGTGAGGGCGTTATGAATCTTGCGTCCTTTGTCCGGCACGCCTTCAGTGTCCATTAGAAAAATCAACTTGTCCGCGGCCAGTTCGATTGCGGCCTGCGTTGCCACATCTTCCAGACTGAGGTTGAATATTTCGCCGGTTGGGGAGTAGCCGATCGGGGATAGCAGTACGATATCGTGCTGGTCGAGACGCCGCCGGATCGCTGCGGCATCGATCTTGCGCACTTCGCCGGTGTGAAGTAAATCCACGCCCTCGCGTACGCCCAAAGGCTGCGCCGTCACAAAATTGCCGGACGCCACCCGGATGCTGGCGCCGGCCATTGGCGTGTTGGCCAGCCCCAGCGACAACAGGGCTTCAATTTCGACGCGTACCGTTCCGGCCGCTTCCTTGACACAGGCAAGCGCGGCATCGTCAGTGACTCGAAGTCCCCCTACGTACCGGATCGCGGTGCCATTCTCCATCAGTCGCGCTTCCACTTGCGGCCGCACACCGTGGATCAGCACCAGCCGCACACCCAGGCTGTTTAGCAGATTGACATCATGCGCCAGTTGCACAAAGCCGTTGTCGGCCACCAGCTCACCGCCGAAGGCGATGACGAAGGTTTTGCCACGAAAGCCATGAATGTAAGGTGCGGCGGAGCGGAACCAGTGAACGAAATCGTTGTTGTCTTTCAATGGAGTGTCCTGATCTGGGCGGGTTTATGGGCTTGTTAAGTTGTAAGGATACCGAAAACCCCCCTGCTATGCAGGGCGCTCGCAAGACGAATGATGAAAACCTGGAATAATTCGAATGGGGGGCACGTCTCACTGTCCGCAAGGCAATTCTTCCTGTATTGCCAGCTTGATATCCGATTTATCATGGTCACGTCATTAACGCACTGACTGTTTACCTGTTTCCCCACCAATCTGAAGGAGACTTAAATAATGAAATTCATGAACAAGCTAATGGGCGCAGTTTTGGGTGGTGCGATGGTTCTGGGCGCAATCGCGCTGCCGACCACCGCTGTTGCACGTGACGATGCGGCTACGCCGAAAGTGGTCATTCAGGTTAGCGACAGCGCCCCGGCTTATTGGAATCTGGCGCTGAACAACGCCAAAAACGTCCAGAAGGATCTGAAAGGTGCCGTGATCGAAATCGTGGCATTTGGTCCAGGCATCGGCATACTGAAATCCGACTCCGTCGTAGCCAACCGCATCAGCGAAATGGCCGATTCGGGAATCAAGATTGTGGCTTGCGCCAACACCATGCGTGGCCAGAAGCTGACCAAGGAAGACATGAATTCCAAGATTGGTTATGTGCCTTCGGGCGTTGTGGAAATCATGGAACGTCAAGCGGATGGGTATGCCTACATTCGCCCATAATTAATTTGGCTGGACGTAAAAACCGGGCTTCGGCCCGGTTTTTACGTCCGTTGTCGGGTCAGAAGTCGCCCCACAGGGTTTGCATCGCCGCCAACGCTGCCAATGCTGCTGTCTCGGTACGCAGCACGCGTGGGCCGAGACAAACAGGTATGGCCCCTGCTGCAACTAATGCTGCAATTTCATCGGCCTCAAAGCCGCCTTCGGGGCCGACCACCAGACAATCGACCCCTGTGGGTGGCAGCAAGCTGGCCAGTCGCGTGTCGGCCTGTGGCGATAAAAATAACAGGCGTCCTGCTGTGTGATGTCCTAACCAGGTAGTCAGTGTTTGTGGCACTGCCACTGTAGGAACCTGGTTGCGTCCGCATTGTTCACTGGCACTGGCGACGACACCTTGCCAATGCGCAACACGACGCTCCGCACGCTCACCGCTGAGTTTGACCACGCTGCGTTTGGCCGCAATCGGCTGGATCGACACCACGCCAAGTTCAATGGATTTTTGCAGGGTGTAATCCATCCGCTCGCCACTCGAGATTCCTTGCGCCAACATGACGCGCAAGCGCGACTCGCGCTCGATGTCAGTAAAACCGGTGATTCTGACCGCAACATCGTCTTTCTGGATACGCTCGATATGGGCGGTATGTTCTCCCCCCTGGCCGTTAAACAAGGTGACCGTGTCGTCCACGGTTAACCGCAGTGCTTTTGCAGCGTGGCGCGCGGGCCCGGGCGGCAGGCTGAAGCGGGCGCCCAGGGCAAGCGGGTGATCAAGATAAAAGCGCGGCGATGACATCTTGCTATTATGCCGGCATACCTTGAGATTCAGCGGAGCACGACATGGTTTCCCTCACTACCCCTGTATGCGATTTTGGCTGGAAAGCCCCTGACTTCAATTTGCCGGGTACCGACGACAAGCAATGGACCCTGCGTGATGCGATGGGGCCGAACGGCTTGCTGGTGATGTTCATCTGTAACCATTGCCCGTATGTGAAAGCCATCCGCCCGCGCCTGGTACGCGATATGGCTGAGCTAAAAGCACTGGGAGTTCACGCAATAGCCGTGATGTCAAACGATCCGAGCGAATACGCGGAGGATGCCTTCGACAACATGAAAAACGTGGCGCTGGAGTTTGGCTTTTCTTTTCCCTATGTGATCGACGAAACCCAGCAGGTGGCCAAAGCCTACGGTGCGGTATGTACGCCCGATTTTTTTGGTTTCAACCGGGATTTCGAACTGCAGTATCGTGGACGTTTTGATGAATCGCGCAAGGACACGGCTCCCGATGGCGTGCGCCGTGATCTATTTGAAGCCATGAAGCAAATTGCCACTTCTCAGCGGGGTCCGGCTGAGCAAATTCCCAGCATGGGCTGCTCGATCAAATGGAAAGACGCGTGATGCATTGGGTGAGTCACAGCATTAAAAGGGGCTTTGCGGTAAGCAGCTTGAGCTTTGTCAAGATAATGGGTGCACCTGAACATGCTTGAGCAGATCAAAGCCCTGGTTCGTGAAGTCGCACAACGCGAAGTAACACCCCGGTTTCTCAAGGTGAAGCACACCTACAAGCCAGATGGAAGCCTGTTTACCGAAGCCGATTCGGCAACCCAGGACGCCTTGGAGGCGGCCTTGCCGCTCATCAAAAATGTGCCGGTGCTGGGCGAGGAGATGACCGAGCAACAGCAGCACGATGCCTGGAATGCGGGGCGTGACGGTCTGTGGTGTGTTGACCCGATTGATGGCACCTCCAATTTTGTTGCCGGCGTGCCTTATTTTGCCGTGTCGGTGGCGTATCTTTACAAAGGCGAACGCATGCTGGGCGTGGTGTACGACCCCATCGCCGATGAGATGTTTTCGGCCGAACGGGGATGTGGCGCGTTTCTGAATGACCAGCCCTTGCCTTTGCGTGCACCCGCCACCGAATTGAGGCGTGCGTTAGCAGGCGTGGAGATGAAACGGATCGATCGTGAACTGGCGGGTCGCCTGGCATCGTGGCCGCCTTATGCTTCGCAGCGCAATTTCGGCGCCTCCACGCTGGACTGGTGCTATACCGCCGCCGGACGCTTTGATATTTATGTGCATGGCGGCCAGAAATTGTGGGATTACGCTGCGGGTGCGCTGATCCTTGAAGAGGCCGGGGGCCGGCTATCCAGTCTGACTGGCAGCTTTGATATTGCCAACGTGTGGGAGCGTTCGGTGGTGGCCTCAGCCAGCCCTGAACTGTTTGTTTTGTGGCGTGACTGGCTCAAAGCGGCCGGCGCATAAGCCAACACATGGGCCAAATAAAAAGAATTTAGTCACCGACTTTGAGTCAGTGCTTGAGACTTTTGCTTTAACTCCTTGTCTTGTCACCTCTTTTGACCGCTTTTGGCGCGGCTTGCGAAAGCCCGCCCTGCTGACGGATAATCAAGGTTTTTGCATATTCTGCCCAGTTGCCATTGTGCAACTTTAAATTCCGGGTGGAATGCGACGGTTTTTTACTTAGCTGAAGGGAACGCAATGCCAACCCGTAACGACCTGGCCAATGCCATTCGCGCGCTTTCGATGGATGCAGTCGAAAAAGCAAAATCCGGCCACCCCGGCGCCCCCATGGGCATGGCGGAAATCGCTGAAACGCTGTGGAATCACCATCTGCGTCATAACCCGACCAACCCCAAGTGGGCGGATCGTGACCGCTTTGTGCTGTCCAACGGCCATGGTTCGATGTTGATCTACTCGCTGTTGCACCTGACCGGCTATGACCTGTCGATTGAAGACATCAAGCAGTTCCGCCAGTTGCATTCGAAGACCCCGGGTCACCCCGAGTATGGTTATGCGCCGGGTATTGAGACCACCACCGGCCCGCTCGGCCAGGGCATTACCAATGCCGTCGGTATGGCGATGTCGGAAAAAGTACTCGCTGCCGAGTTCAACAAGCCCGACCACACTATCGTCGATCACCACACCTATGCGTTCATGGGCGACGGCTGCATGATGGAAGGCATTTCGCACGAAGCCTGTGCGCTGGCTGGCACCTGGAAGCTCGGCAAGCTGATTGCCTTCTGGGACGACAACGGCATCTCGATCGATGGCCACATCGAACATTGGTACACCGATGACACCGCCAAGCGCTTTGAAGCGTATGGCTGGCACGTCATCCCCAACGTCGACGGCCACGACGTCGTTGCGCTGGAAGCGGCGATTCAAAAGGCCAAGGCCAATACCGATATGCCCACGCTGATCTGTTGCGAAACCGTGATTGGCAAGGGCTCGCCGAACAAGGAAGGCACCCACGACGTGCACGGCGCTGCACTGGGTCATGCCGAAATCGAAGCCACCCGCAAGCACATCGGCTGGAACCACCCCGCGTTTGAAATCCCCGCTGACATCTATGCCGGCTGGGATGCCAAGACCAAGGGTCAGGGACTCGAGACGCTGTGGAACAACAAGTTCGCCGAATACAAAAAGGCCTACCCGGCTGAAGCGGCCGAGTTCGAGCGCCGCACCAAGGGTGAGCTGCCTGCCAACTGGACGGCGCATGTGGCTGAGAAACTGGCCGCGTTCAACACCAAGGCTGAGACGGTGGCTAGCCGCAAGGCCTCGCAGCATGCGATCAATGCGCTGGCATCCGCTCTGCCCGAGTTCCTCGGCGGTTCGGCTGACCTCACGGGTTCCAATTTCACTAACTGGGAAGGCTGTCATCCGGTTCGCCACGGCAATCCCGGCAACTACATCAGCTACGGTGTGCGTGAGTTCGGCATGGCCGCAATCATGAACGGCATGGCGCTGCATGGCGGCTTGCTGCCTTTCGGCGGCACCTTCCTGATGTTCTCCGAATACTCGCGCAACGCCATCCGCATGGCTGCGCTGATGAAGCAGCGCGTGATTCATGTGTTCACGCACGACTCCATCGGCCTCGGCGAAGATGGTCCGACCCACCAGCCGGTGGAACAGACTGCGACGCTGCGCATGATTCCCAACATCGACGTCTGGCGTCCGTGCGACACCGTGGAAACGCTGATCGGCTGGGTGCATTCGGTCGAGCGTACCGACGGCCCCACCTGCCACATCCTCAGCCGCCAGAACCTGCCGTTCATGGCACGCGATGCTGCCACGATGGCCAATGTAGCCAAGGGCGGTTACGTGCTTAAAGATGCTGCCGGTGCCAAGGCGATCATCATTGCCACCGGCTCCGAAGTCGAACTGGCCATGAAAGCCCAGGAAGCGCTGGCTGCTGAAGGCATCGCAGTTCGCGTGGTGTCGATGCCGTCGACCAACACCTTCGACCGTCAGGATGCCGCCTACAAGGCCAGCGTGTTGACCAAGGGCCTGCCGCGCGTGGCCGTCGAAGCCGGTGTGACCGACTTCTGGCGCAAGTATGTGGGCCTGGAAGGCGCTGTCGTGGGCATTGATACTTTCGGCGAATCGGCACCGGCGCCGGAGCTGTACAAGCACTTTGGCATTACGGCTGAAGCCGTTGCTGCGGCAGTTAAAGGCGTTCTGTAAAACTGACACCAGCAAGGATGCGGAAAGCTCGCCGGGTTTGCCTGGCAACCTTCGCATTCTTGTCGGATGAAAAAATTTTCAACCTAGGAGACTGAACACATGGCAATCAAAGTAGGTATTAACGGTTTTGGCCGTATCGGCCGCATGGCTTTCCGCGCAATCGCCAAGGATTTCCCGGAAATCGAAGTCGTTGCGATTAACGACCTGCTCGACCCCGATTACCTGGCATACATGCTCAAGTACGACTCGGTCCACGGCCGTTTCAATGGTGATGTGTCGGTGAGCGGCAGCAATCTGGTCGTCAACGGCAAGACCGTTCTCCTGACCGCCGAGCGCGACCCCGCCAACCTGAAATGGAATGAAGCAGGCGCTGACATCGTGATCGAATGCACCGGTTTCTTCCTCGACGACGAAACCTGCCAGAAGCACATTGCTGCCGGCGCGAAAAAAGTCGTGATGAGCGCCCCGTCCAAGGATGCGACGCCGATGTTTGTGTATGGCGTGAACCACGAAACCTATGCCGGCCAGGCGATTGTGTCGGCCGCGTCGTGCACCACCAACTGCCTGGCGCCGATTGCCAAGGTGCTGAACGACAACTGGGGTCTGAAG
>JAGXGP010000084.1 GCA_024636775.1 Hydrogenophilales bacterium | reverse complement strand
TCGAGCAAAAACGCATAGTCGTCAAGATAGCCATTCAGCCGCGCTTCGCCGTGTTTGTAGCTGGCAAGCAAACGTCCTTCGCGCCACAGGTTTTGGTGCAGGAAATCGATGGCCGTCTGCGCGGCCTCAACCCAATCGGGACGAGCCATCACCCGTCCGGCGTGAGCCAGACCTGAAATCATCAGCGCATTCCAGCTGGTGAGTTGCTTGTCGTCACGTCCCGGCTTGATCCGTTTATCGCGTGCTGCGAACAGTTTGGCCCGCGCACTTTCCAGCCACGCTGCCGCATCATCGTCTGCGGCACCCAGTTCTTCAGCCACATCGCCCAGCGAGCGTGCCAGGATGGGATTCCAGCGACCTTCAAAGTTGGCTGGCTGATCAAAACCATACACGTACGCGGCAATCGCATACTCCTCGTCACTCAACAGTTCACGCGCCTCATCCGGCGTCCACACATAGAACTTGCCTTCGTGACCCTCGGTATCGGCATCGAGCGCGGAATAAAATCCGCCTTCCGGCGCGCGCATTTCGCGCAGCAACCAGCCCACCAGATCCTCGGCGGTGTCTTGGAATAGCGCTTCACCGGTCAACGCCCAGGCATCGGCATAAAGCTGCAGCAGCGGGCCGTTGTCGTAGAGCATTTTCTCAAAGTGTGGAATCGCCCATTGTTCATCGACCGAATAGCGGCAGAAGCCGCCGCCCAACTGGTCGCGCACGCCGCCGGATGCCATTTTGCGCAGCGAAAACAAGGCCATTTCACGCGCTTGACCGTTGTTGCCACGTTGTGCCTCACGCAACAGGAACGACAATTCACCCGGGCGCGGGAATTTGGGTGCACGCGAGAAACCACCCCACACCGGATCAAATGCCTGGGCGAGATCGTGAACGGCTTCGCCAAATATCGCGTCACTCAATTTTGATTGTGCATCCGGCGTGGGTTGCTGGCGCGTGAGCGCCTCGCGTACTGCTTCATTTTGCGCCAGCACTTCGCCACGCCGTTCGTTCCAGGCGCGCGCAAGATTCTCCATCAGGTCGGGAAAGGCCGGCAGTTGGTGTCGCGGCTTTTTAGGGAAATAGGTGCCGGCAAAAAAGGGAACTTGATCCGGCGTAAGAAACATCGTCAGCGGCCAGCCGCCGCCGCGCTGGGTCAGCAACTGATGCGCCGACTGATAGATCTGATCGAGATCGGGACGCTCTTCGCGGTCGACCTTGATGTTCACAAACAAGCGGTTCATCACCGCGGCCACGTCGGCATCCTCAAAGCAATCATGGGCCATCACATGGCACCAGTGACAGGCGGAATAGCCGATCGACAGCAGGATGGGTTTGTCTTCGCGACGCGCCTTTTCCAGCGCTTCTTCGCCCCACGGATACCAGTCGACCGGGTTCTCGGCGTGCTGCAATAGATAGGGGCTGGGTTCGGTAGCGAGGCGATTGGGCATGACGTGTTTCTGTTCTCGGCTAGGTTGATCAGGACGTGACGAATTCATATTGAGCACCCCAGCATGGAAACCTAAGGTGCCGAAAACATAAACCCATCAAGTGATGTCGTTATTGGGATGGCACGCCATCCCAATAATAGTTGATTAAATCAGTCAACAATTGTACGCTACCTGCAATCTGTACTCAGCAGGAGCCCCCTATGTCTCAAGAACTATTCGCCGCAGCCCAGTCGGGTGATGCCGCACAAATCCAACAACTGCTTGCCGCTGGCGCCGATCACGCTGCCACTGATGAAGCCGGTGAAACTGCACTGATGCTCGCCGCCCGTGAAGGCCATGTCGATGCAATCAAAGCGCTGATTGCCGCTGGTGCCGACGTCAACGCCAAGTCGCCGCAAGGCTGGACCGCGCTGGCCAAAGCCGCCTACAACGGCGAAACCGAACGCGGTTATGTCGAGGCGATCGAGGTGCTGCATGAGGCCGGTGCATTGGTCGACGAACGCATATTCTTCGGCATTACGCCCTTGATGCTGGCTGCCGGCGGCGGCGACGCCTCGGTGGTGGAATGGCTGATCAACAACGGCGCCGATGTGCTGACCGCGAACGAAGGCGGGCGCACCGCGCGCATGATGGCCGACGACAAGTTCTACGTGGATGTGATCAACCTGATACACGAAGCCGAGCAACAGCTGGGCGTGTCGGTCGATGGGTCATGCTCGTCAGGTAGCAGTGTCGCCAAGCCGCAAGTGGTCAACCTGCTGAAGCCAAACACGCACTGATGGCGTGTCCGGCTGGCAGACCTTAACGGTCTAGCCAGTCGATCAAATCCTGCCACTGCTCAATGTCACGCTCGGCGACATGGGGCGGCAGATCAAACAAAGTTTTGCCTTCAAACGCCGCATTCACGTAGTGCTGGGTGTTGCGCAGATGCGCCAGAATCGGCAGATCCTGCTGCGCCATGAACTGTTCGAGCGTCACGCCAGCACGCGTTCGAACGTCGACCCGCATCCCCACCACCCCTACAAAGCTGTGGCCTTTGCGCACGGCTTTTTCGGCATGCAACGCGGCCAGAAACTCCTGGCTGGCGCGAATATCGAACAGCGACGGTGCAATCGGCACCACTACCTTGTGCGCCAGTTTCAGCGCACGCTCAAGATTTTTGCCATGCAAGCCAGCGGGTGAATCGATCACCAGCCAGTCGCTGCCGCCTTTTTGGCCATCCCGCAGCAAATCAATATTCGGCAGTGTTGAGTCGCGTATCGCCAGCCATTGGGTGGCGGACTTTTGCCGATCGAGGTCGAGCATTGCAACGCGATCGCAACGCGATCGCCACGCGATGCCAGATGGCCCGCCAGGTTGATCGACAGCGTGGTTTTTCCGCTACCGCCCTTTGGATTGGCGACCAATATCACCCGCATGGTGTTCTGCCCAGCCAAACTCAAAGCGCCTCGGCGCTATAGGTCACTGCCAGCGTATGCGTTTCGCCCGGTGCCACAGTCACGACGTTATCCATCGCGTTGGCCGATTCCACGCAAACCATCTCGCGCCAGCCTGTACCCGACTTGCCTTTGCCCATATCGCCCATCTGCTCGGCCTTCTCGGTCCATGGCGTCCACACGATGGTGGACAGCGAACCGGTTTTGGCGATGCGGATGCGGCGATTCAAGCCGGCATCTTCGATGACGCACTCGGCAGGCGTATTAACGTAGACACGGTCGACCTCGCTCTTCAACGCAATCGCGCCGGACTGTTTCTTCTTCGCAAAGTTGTCGACCTTGTCGTGGAACGTGCTGCCTTCCAGCCCGGTGATCTTCACGCTGTCGACGTCGCTGATGTGCAAATAGGTATGCAGCGCTTCGCCGATTTGAATCGGTTTGTCACCCAAGTTGGTGGTGGCCAGGTGCAGTTCCAGCTTGTCGCCGACGATGACCGTCAACGTCAGCCGCGTGGCGTGCGGCCACTGCTTGCGGGTCTGCTCGGTCTCCGCCAACTGCAGCGTGAGTTCGGTTTTGGAATCGTTGCGCTTGCGGCTGCCGACCACGGTCCACGCCACGGTTCGCGCAAAGCCGTGTGCAGGGAACGACGCTTCACTAGCGTGCGCGCCGAACCACGGCCAGCACACTGGTGCGCCACCGCGAATCGATTTACCCGGCGCGAACTTGGCCGCGTCGGACACCCACACCACGGGTTCCTGTTGCGACTTGGGACGGAAATTCACCACGTGCGCGCCCTGCAAACAGATCGTCGCGCGGCCACCGTGGTTGTCGATGTCGGCATAAGTCAGCCCGCCAGCACCTTCGCGGAAGCTCAACTGGCCCGCGATGGCAAAGCGCGCCAGCGGATCGGCGTGAATCTGCGCTGCGGTCGGATGCTCAACCAGGCTGACGTCGCGCACCGCGCCGAAAGCCGCCGAAGTCGTCATCGCAGCGTAGGCACGCAGCGCAGCCGACACCGCGCGCACGCGGTTGACCGGCTTCCAGGCGTGCGCGCCTTTGGCGTCCATCGCCGTCCGGCGGCGTTCGAGTTCTTTTTCGCTCACCAGCATGTTGATGCTGCGTTGGGTGATGTCGATTTCGATGATGTCGCCTTCTTCAACCAGGCCGATGTTGCCGCCCTCAGCCGCTTCCGGTGAGGCGTGGCCAATGCTCAAGCCCGAGGTGCCGCCCGAGAAACGGCCGTCAGTCAGCAGCGCGCAATGCTTGCCCAGCCCCTTGGATTTCAGGTACGAGGTGGGATACAGCATTTCCTGCATGCCGGGTCCGCCGCGTGGGCCTTCATAACGAATCACCACCACATCGCCGGCAATGATCTTGTCAGCGAGAATGGCCTCGACTGCCGCATCCTGGGACTCGAACACCCGCGCCGGACCTTTGAACACCCGGAGGGTGGAAGTCGGCACGCTGGTGGTGTAACGCAATTGCTCGACTTCGAACATGCTCGCATCGACGCCGGCGGTTTTGACGATGCAGCCATCCGCTGCCAGGTTACCGTACAGCACGGCGAGGCCACCGTCTTTCGAATAGGCATGTTCGAGGTCATGCAGACAACCATTCACCCGGTCGTCGTCCAGCGTGGGGAATCGGCGTGATTGCGAAAATGCGGTCTGCGTCGGGATGCCACCCGGGGCGGCGCGGAAATACTCCTTCACGTCCTTGTCGGTGGTGCGGCGAATGTCGTAGGTGTCGATCTGTTCGCCCATGGACGGGCACAACACCGTCGGCAGGTCGCGGTGCACCAGGCCGCCGCGCTCGAGTTCGCCCAGGATGGCCATCACGCCACCGGCGCGGTGCACGTCTTCCATGTGATAGGTCTGGATCGATGGTGCCACTTTTGACAGATGCGGCACGCGGCGACTCATGCGGTCGATATCCTTCATCGTGAAATCGACCCCCGCTTCATGCGCAGCCGCCAAGAGATGCAGCACCGTGTTGGTCGAACCGCCCATGGCGATGTCGAGCGCGATGGCGTTCTCGAACGCGTCGAAGCTGGCAATGGCGCGCGGCAGCACACGGGTGTCGCCGTCATCGTAATAACGTCGCGCATTTTTCACGACCAGTCGCGCCGCGGCGAGGAACAGGTTCTTGCGGTCGGCGTGGGTCGCCAGCAACGAGCCGTTACCCGGCAGCGACAGCCCCAGCGCCTCGGTCAGGCAGTTCATCGAATTGGCGGTAAACATGCCCGAGCACGAACCGCAGGTCGGGCAGGCCGAGCGTTCGAGCTGGGCAACCTTCTCGTCGGAATAGCTGTCATCCGCCGCCGACACCATCGCATCGACCAGATCGAGCTTGATGGTCTTGCCGCCCCATTTCACCTTGCCGGCTTCCATCGGCCCGCCCGACACGAATACCGTCGGAATGTTCAGGCGCAGCGCGGCGTTCAACATCCCGGGGGTGATTTTGTCGCAGTTGGAAATACACACCAGCGCATCGGCGCAATGCGCATTGACCATGTATTCGACCGAATCGGCGATGATCTCGCGGCTCGGCAGCGAATACAGCATGCCGCCGTGACCCATCGCGATGCCGTCATCGACCGCAATGGTGTTGAACTCCTTGGCCACGCCGCCCATCGCCTCGATTTCGCGCGCCACCAATTGACCCATATCCTTGAGGTGTACATGGCCCGGCACGAACTGGGTGAACGAGTTGGCGATGGCGATGATGGGCTTGTTGAAGTCGCCATCCTTCATGCCGGTGGCGCGCCACAGCGCACGTGCCCCCGCCATGTTGCGGCCGCGGGTGGTTGTCCAGGAACGGTAGTCAGGCATGATGGTCACTCTCAAGCAATTTATAATCAGCCAGACATTTTACTCGCGCTACCCCAACCCGGACACCACCCATGCTTCTGCACCCGCAATTCGATCCCGTTGCCCTGCAACTCGGACCCGTCGCCATTCATTGGTACGGCCTGATGTATCTGGCCGCATTCGCGCAGTTCATCCTGCTGGGGCGCTGGTGCATCGCCAACCGCGCCTGGTCCGGCTGGACCCCGAAAATGCTCGACGACGTGCTGTTCTACGGCGTTCTCGGCGTCATCCTGGGCGGGCGGCTGGGTTATATCTTGTTCTACAAACCCATGGAATACCTCGCCCACCCGCTCGACATCCTCAAGGTGTGGGAAGGCGGCATGAGTTTCCATGGCGGCTTCCTAGGCGTCATCATCGCGATGGCCTTGTTTGCCTATACCCGCAAACTGCGCTGGCTGTCCGTCACCGACTTCATCGCGCCGCTGGTGCCGCTGGGTCTGGCCGCCGGACGGCTCGGTAATTTCATCAACGGCGAACTGTGGGGACGCGCCACCGACCTGCCCTGGGGCATGGTTTTCCCCCAGGCTGGCGACGGCATCGCACGTCACCCCTCACAGCTTTATCAGTTTGCTGGCGAAGGCCTGCTGCTGTTTATCCTGCTATGGTGGTTTGCGAGCAAACCGCGCCCGGTCGGTGCCATCTCCGGCGTGTTCCTGATCGGCTATGGTGGCTTCCGCTTCCTGGCCGAATTCGCTCGCGAGCCGGATAGCTATCTGGGCTTGCTCGGACTCGGTTTAAGCATGGGGCAATGGTTGTCAGTGCCGATGGTCATCTCCGGCGTGTTGATGCTGCGTTGGGCACAGCGTCAACCCACATCAGGCCAGACATGATCCACCGACTGTGGCGAGTGTGCGGCTGGCTTGGCATCGTCATTACCCTGATCGTCTCGCTAATGCCACCCACACTGGGTAATGACGATACCCACCTCGACAAAATCGTGCACCTGTTCGGCTATGCACTATTGATGTTCTGGTGGGCACAACTCGTCACCCAGCGGCGCTGGAAGCTCGCACTTGCCGTAGTCGTATTCGGCATCGCCATCGAACTGCTCCAGGGCCTCACCCCTGATCGCTTGCCCGATCCTCTTGATGCCCTGGCCAATTCCGGCGGCGTACTGCTCGGCTGGTTGGCGGCCCGTCTCAGTCCCAACCTGGTCAACCGTTTTGCTGTGCTTTTCGCCGTGCACCGCTAAAGCTATACTTTGCCGCGATGGGGCGGTAGCTCAGCTGGGAGAGCGCTGCGTTCGCAATGCGGAGGTCGGGCATTCGATCCCCCTGGCATTCACCAAAAATAATTATAAAACAATGCACTATGCTTTGCAATGCAGTGCATTGTTTAGCTATACAGTGCAGTAGTTTGCACTTTATGTGTGGCCAATTTGTGGCAACGTATTTGTCGCCCCTGGCTTACTCATTGCTCGACACCGCATCGATTTGCCGGTATCGTATGCAGAGAACTAGGGCACCAAACAAAGACCCTAGAGAAGCATGTCAACGTAAGCACCCGCTTTTTTCTAATCCAGCATCCCGCTTCGGATCGCTGGCTAATGGGGAATACTTACGTGCGACCTCTGCTCAGCGTTGATGAGTTGGCATCCTACATTCACAAATCCGTCGCCAGCATTCGTAGTGACGCGACACGCAATCCGCAGTCTCTTCCGCCAATTTGCCGACTCCCCGGCACCAAGCGCTTACTCTGGCGCATTGAAGACGTAGAGCAATGGCTTGCGCAATATGTAGCAGAGTCACACTACACGCTTACCTCCGCCAATCAAACACAACATCCGCCCACGCCAAAGCGCGGACGCCCGACTAAGGCGGAGCAAGTAGCCAAACAGCGACCACACAATAAATCTGCCGTTAAATCTTCGCCCTCCAGCCCAAGGAAATAGCCATGGTCGCTGGCACCTTGAGCGAAGCCAGACGAAAGTCACGTCCTTCAAAACGCGATGCATTCGCATTTGTTCGTCAAAAAGCCGACGAGGCCGCTAAACGGAGTGTGGAGAGAGAAGCTCAAGAGTCAGCCACTCCTCAGCAGATGTTTCTACCTGGCCTCGAAGACTTCATGCGAGCGATGCCTAATCACATTGCACGCTCCAGCTTGTTTTCGCCAGTGGCGCGGGGCAGAAAGAAAATCCACAAGGATTCGGTCTTAGTCAGTCGTACCGATGCCGTCATCAAATTCTGGGGCGAACAACTTGACGAAGCACAAGCTGATGTGTGGATGCAGGTAATACATGAAGCTAGCAAAATTCCGCTGGGCGAACCTGTCTGCATAAAGCGGGCTGCGTTTCTGCGCGCCATCGGACGCGATACGGGGAAGTGGCAATATGTGTGGCTGCATCGAACCATGGAGGCGCTCGCTTTCGCCATGCTGGTCATTGAGGCGACAAACGGTGGCAAACCCAAGCTGAGCATAGGAAAAAGCCGTGCCTTGCACATGATCGAAGGCTTCGAGTACGACGATGAACGCGAGGAATACACGCTTCGTATTGATCCGCGCTGGAAGGTCATGCACGGAAATCGAGAGTTTGCGCTGATCGACTGGGAAAAACGCCTTCAAATTAGGCAAGGGCAGGATATGGCGAAAGCCCTCCAGCGACTGGTGGCCACATCCGCCGATACTGTTCAGCGGTACGCCCTAGATTGGTTGCAACGCAAATTGGAATACACCAGTCCTATTCGCAAATTCAAGAATGCACTGGACACTGCGATGCGTGAACTTGAGCGGCTGGAAATTATTGCCCACGGCCGCATCGAAAAGAGCACCAAATGCAAAGAGCAAGCCATGTGGACAAAACTTTAAGTTTATCCATCGGTGTTGCGTTCCGCCTGCGTCGGTGTTGCGTTCCGCTTTATCGGTGTAGCGTTCCGCTTTATCGGTGTTGCGTTCCGCCCGGCCAGCCAAGAGCCAATATCCATGCGGGTTACAGAGCCATCATTCGCCCTCTACCTTATATCTACCTTCTTTCTACCATGGGGGGGCTGTGGATAAGTCGCACGTAAACCATTTTGCTCAGGTCACGCGCCCGGGCGCGAGGCGCAAATGGCTCTGCAGGAAACGGTTAGACCTGCTTTTGGTATTTTCGCGTCCGCGAAAATACCAACTAAAGGATTGATAAACTGTAGTCAATAAACTACAATAGCCACATGACAATCGAAATAAAACAAACAGAAACGTTTCGTTTATGGGAGGCCAAGCTTAAAGATCGCCGCGCAAGAACCATCATTGCCGCCCGTATCACAAGGCTGGCCGAAGGATTGCCAGGGGACGTGTCACCAATAGGTGAAGGATTAAGTGAGTTGAGGATTCATTACGGGCCAGGCTACCGTGTTTATTTTCAACAGCAAGGCAACACCTTCATCGTATTACTTTGTGGCGGCGACAAAGCCACCCAGGCGCGAGACATAGCTGCCGCAAAGAAATTAGCTCAAGGATGGAGCAAACAAAATGACTGAAAAACTGACGACCTATGACCCAGCTGCCGCCCT
>JAGXGP010000083.1 GCA_024636775.1 Hydrogenophilales bacterium | reverse complement strand
GATTTATACCGACTATGTCTATGCGTTTGAGCTGGCCGCCGTGATTCTGCTGGTGGCGATTGTCGCTGCCATCGCGCTGACGCTGCGCCGCCGCAAGGACAGCAAGTACATCGATCCGGCCGAACAGGTGAAGGTCAAGCGCAACGACCGTTTGCGCATCGTGAAAATGCAGGCCGTAATTAAAAAAGGCGAGCAAAAACAAACCGAGCACAAGCCGGAAGCAGGGGAGACGGGCGCATGATTTCCTTATCGCATTACTTGGTGCTGGGCGGCATCTTGTTTGCCATCAGCGTGCTGGGCATCTTCCTTAACCGCAAGAACGTGATCATTCTGTTGATGGCCATCGAGTTGATGCTGCTGGCGGTGAACATGAACTTCATCGCCTTTTCGCATTATCTCGGCGACATCCACGGCCAGATCTTCGTCTTTTTCATCCTCACCGTTGCTGCCGCCGAGTCCGCCATCGGCCTGGCGATACTGGTGGTGCTGTTCCGCAATATGCGCACGATCAACGTCGATGACCTCGACCACCTGAAAGGCTGATGCGGATGGACATGCAGACGCTTTATCTGATTGTTCCGCTGGCGCCGCTATTCGGTGCGCTGGTTGCAGGGCTGTTCGGCAAACTCATCGGCCGCAGCGGCGCCCATGTCGTCACCATCGCCGGCGTGGCGGTATCGTTGATAGCTTCGGTGCTGGTGTTTCAGGACGTGCTCGCAGGCCACACCTACAACGGTTCGGTCTACACCTGGATGGTGCTGGGCGATCTGCGTCTGGAGGTCGGTTTCCTGATCGATTCGTTGACCACCATGATGATGCTGGTGGTCACCTTCGTTTCTCTGATGGTGCACATCTACACCATCGGCTACATGCGTGAAGACCCGGGTTACCAGCGCTTCTTCAGCTATATCTCGCTGTTCACCTTCGCGATGCTGATGCTGGTGATGAGCAACAACTTCTTGCAGCTGTTCTTTGGCTGGGAAGCGGTCGGTCTGGTGTCTTATTTACTGATCGGATTCTGGTACACCAAAGAGACCGCGATCTACGCCAACCTCAAAGCCTTCATGGTCAACCGGGTGGGCGACTTTGGCTTCATTCTGGGCATCGGTCTGGTGCTGGCCCACTTTGGCTCGCTCGATTACGCCACCGTGTTTGCCAAAGCACCTTCGCTGTCGCGTGAAACCATCACCTTGTTTCCTGATACCCCGTGGATGCTGATGACTGTGATCGGCATCCTGCTGTTTATCGGTGCGATGGGTAAATCCGCCCAATTCCCGTTGCACGTGTGGCTACCCGATTCGATGGAAGGCCCGACGCCGATTTCCGCGCTGATCCACGCAGCCACGATGGTGACGGCCGGCATCTTTATGGTCGCGCGGATGTCGCCATTATTTGAACTGTCCGATGTGGCGCTCTCCTTCATCATGGTGATCGGTGCGATTACCGCACTATTCATGGGTTTCCTCGGCATGGTGCAAAACGACATCAAACGGGTGGTGGCGTATTCCACACTGTCCCAGTTGGGTTACATGACGGTTGCGCTCGGCGCATCGGCCTACTCGGTGGCGGTGTTCCACTTGATGACGCATGCGTTTTTCAAGGCGCTGCTGTTTCTGGCGGCGGGCTCGGTCATCATCGCCGTGCATCACAACCAGGACATCCGCTACATGGGTGGCCTGAAGAAATACATGCCGATCACCTGGATTACGTCGCTGATTGGTTCGCTGGCATTGATCGGCACGCCTTTCCTGTCGGGTTTTTATTCCAAGGAAAGCATCATCGAGGCGGTCAAGCTGTCACATCTGCCGGTGGCTGACTTCGCCTACTGGGCGGTGCTGATCGGCGTGTTCGTGACCGCCTTCTATTCGTTCCGTATGTATTTCCTGGTCTTCCACGGCAAAGAGCGATTCCAGAATGCGCCGCATGCCCATGGCCATGACGATCATGGGCATCATGGCGAGAAGCCCCACGAAACACCGTGGGTGGTGACGGGGCCGCTGCTTGCGTTGGCGTTGCCCTCGCTGGCGATTGGCTACATGACCATTGAGCCGATGTTATTCGGGGACTTCTTCGGCAACGCAATTTATGTTGCTGACCGCCATCCAGTGATGCACGAACTCAATCAGCATTTCCAGGGCGCCGTTGCGATGGGGCTGCATGCCGTGGTGACCTTGCCGTTCTGGCTGGCCGCAGCGGGCGTGGGTATGTCGGCATACTTTTACCTTTTGCGTCCGGACATCCCTGCGGCGATTCAAAAACGTTTCAGCTTCATCCACAGCATGCTGGTCAACAAATACTGGTTTGACGAGTTTTACAGCGCCGTTTTTGCCAAAGGTGCACGCCTGCTTGGGGGCAGCCTGTGGCGACGCGGCGACCAGGCCGTGATCGATGGATTCCTCATCAATGGTTCGGCGCACCTGGTCGAACGCTTGTCCCGGCTGGTGCGCGCTTTCCAGTCCGGTTACATCTACCACTATGCGTTTGCCATGCTGATCGGGGTATTTGCCCTGGTGACCTGGTTCGCGCGACTTAACTAAACCCACTCCATGTTCGGACAGTCGATTCTCTCTCTCGTCATCTGGGTCCCGATTCTAGCCGGGGTGGCCGTTCTCGCCACCGGCTCCGACCGTAATGCAGGTCTCGCCCGTTGGGTGGCACTGGCCGGTGCGCTGTTGGGCCTGATCGTGGCAGTTCCACTCGTTAGCGGATTCGATACGGCGACCTCGGCCATGCAGTTCGTGGAGAAGACGGCATGGATTCCGGCCTTCAACATTCACTACCACCTCGGTGTAGACGGTATCTCGATGCCGCTGATTCTGTTGAACAGCTTCATCACGGTGCTGGTCGTGATCGCGGGCTGGAAGGTGATCCAGGACAAGGTCGCACAATATATGGCAGCCTTCTTGATCATGTCCGGGCTCATCAACGGCGTGTTCGCCTCGCTCGACGGCATCCTGTTTTATGTCTTCTTCGAAGGCATGCTGATTCCGCTGTACCTGATCGTCGGTGTGTGGGGTGGGCCGAACCGGGTCTATGCTGCGTTCAAGTTCTTCCTCTACACCTTGCTCGGCTCGCTGCTGATGCTGGTGTCGATGATCTATCTTTACTTCCAGTCAGGCGGCAGCTTCGACATTCAGACCTGGCATACCACCACGCTCGGCATGACGGCGCAGACGCTGATGTTCTTCGCTTTCTTGCTCGCATTCGGCGTCAAGGTGCCGATGTGGCCGGTCCACACCTGGCTGCCGGATGCCCACGTCGAAGCGCCCACCGGCGGTTCGGTGGTGCTGGCGGCGATCACGTTGAAGGTCGGTGCCTACGGCTTCCTGCGCTTCATCCTGCCGATCCTGCCGGATGCCAGCCACGAATACGCCTGGTTCGTCATCATGCTGTCGCTGATTGCGGTGGCCTACATCGGCCTGGTCGCGCTGGCGCAATCCGACATGAAGAAGCTTATCGCCTATTCGTCGATTGCCCACATGGGTTTTGTCACCTTGGGCATTTTCATGTTCAGCCCGCTCGGTGTTGAAGGGGGGCTGGTGCAGATGATCTCGCACGGTTTTGTTTCAGCCGCGCTGTTCCTGTGTATTGGGGTGATGTACGACCGCCTGCATTCACGGCAGATCAAAGACTACGGGGGCCTGGTCAACAAGATGCCGGTGTTCGCGGCCTTCTTCATGCTGTTCGCCATGGCCAATGCAGGCTTGCCGGCGACCAGTGGTTTCGTTGGTGAGTTCATGGTCATCATGGCCGCAACGAAGGTCAACTTCTGGTTCGCCTTTGTCGCTGCTACCACCCTGATTTTCGGCGCGGCGTACACCCTGTGGATGTACAAACGCGTGGTGTTTGGTTCGATAACCAACCCGAAGGTCGAGGACATGAGCGACGTCAATCCGCGCGAAATCCTGCTGCTGGGTGCGCTTGCCATTTGCGTGCTGGGCATGGGCCTGTATCCCAAGCCGTTCACCGACGTGATGCATGTGTCTGTGGTCGACCTGTTGGCGCACGTCGCCCAAAGCAAATTACCGTGAGCGACCGCCCATGAGCACTCTATCAATGAACCTGGCCCAATTTGTCCCCGCATTACCCGAGATTTTCGTTCTGGTCATGGTCTCGCTGATTCTGATCATCGATGCTGCCGTTGATGACAGCAAACGTTATTTATCCTATGTGTTGTCATTGCTGACGCTTGCCGGCGCAGCTTTCCTGACTGCGCGTGATTTATCCAGCATGCCTGTACTGACGCTCGGCGGGCTCTTTATCGACGATCCGCTGTCGGACGTGTTGAAGCTGTTTTTGTACCTGACTGTCGCGGTGGTGCTGGTGTATTCGCGTGACTACCTACGCGAACGTGGGCTCTACAAAGGCGAATTCTTCGTGCTCGCGCTGTTTGCCTTGTTGGGCATGATGGTGATGGTGTCGGCCAGTCATTTCCTTTCGCTGTATCTCGGCCTTGAACTGCTGTCCTTGTCCCTCTATGCCATGGTTGCTTTGCAGCGCGATTCCAGCGTGGCGACCGAGGCAGCGATGAAGTATTTCGTGCTGGGTGCGCTGGCCTCGGGCATGCTGCTTTACGGCATGTCGATGGTGTACGGCGTCACTGGCTCGCTCGCGCTGGGCGACATGGCGATTGCCCTGCAGGACGGCACTGACATGCGCATCCCGCTGGTGTTCGGTGTCGTTTTCATCGTCGCCGGTCTCGCGTTCAAGCTGGGTGCCGTGCCGTTCCACATGTGGGTACCCGATGTCTATCACGGCGCACCCACCGCCGTGACGCTGTTCATTGGCTCTGCACCCAAGATTGCTGCCTTTGCCTTTGTTGTTCGCATTCTCGGCCAGGGGCTGGAATCGCAGGTCGTTGAGTGGCGCGACATGCTGGTGATTCTCGCCGTGCTGTCGATGGCGGTCGGCAATATCGCAGCCATCGCGCAAACCAATCTGAAACGCATGCTCGCGTATTCCACCATTTCGCACATGGGCTTCATGCTGCTCGGGATTCTGGCGGGTTCACAAAATGGCTATGGCAGTGCGATGTTCTACGTGCTGGTGTATGCACTGATGAGCCTGGGCAGTTTCGGCATGATCCTGCTGTTGTCGCGTGCCGGGTTCGAAGCCGACAAGCTGGACGACTTCAAAGGCCTGAATCAGCGTAGCCCGTGGCTGGCTTTTCTGATGTTGCTGCTGATGTTCTCGATGGCCGGCGTGCCGCCGACCGTGGGCTTCTATGCCAAGCTTGCCGTGCTGCAGGCGGTTATGGAAATCGGTTATGTATGGCTGGCAGTTGCGGCCGTGATGTTGTCGCTAGTGGGCGCCTTCTACTACCTGCGTATCGTCAAATTGATGTATTTTGATACTCCGCATGACACCACACCGATCACCACTAGTCCCGATACCCGTATCATCATGTCGGCCAATGGACTGGCAGTGTTGGCATTGGGCATATTGCCGCAACCCTTGATGGCGGTGTGTATGTTTGCCATCGGAGCGTCCTTCTGAATGCAGTGTTGTTCAGCCCCTTATTGAACCAAGTCTCACCGGAGCGAGTCTGCTCCGGCATTAATCGTTTTTCGGATCCACCGTGAATTTCTCTACCACCCTGTTGTTGATTCTGGCGTTCATCGCCGCTAACCTGCCGTTTCTGGTTGAACGCATTTTTTTCGTATTCAAGCCCCAATCAGGTGACAAGAATGTCGCCTGGCGGCTGTTGGAACTGGCCGTAATGTACTTTGTAGTGGGAGGCATTGCGTTCCTGCTCGAAGGAAAACTCGGTGATGTCCACAAGCAGAACTGGGAGTTTTATGCCGTCAACGCCTCGTTGTTCGTCGTGTTTTCTTACCCCGGGTTTGTATACAGATACCTTTGGCGACGTCGGGGAGGCTAGGGCCTAGCCTGCATTTGATGCGCTTGCCAAACCGGCTTATAGTAGAAACACTTTATAAACGTTGAGGTAGTCACTTCTGCCAGTTGTCGTTAATGGACAGATGATGGCGAGAGTAGAGACATGCGCTCTGTTGATATCTATCCAAGCCGGTCGCCAACCGAGATATGTTGGGAGGAGATCGCCCATGATGATCACTCCGTACAGCTTTATGCGGACTCCCAGTCGTTTCTGGATGCGCTGGAAGGGTTTGCCAGTGGCGGATTGCGTGCCGGCGAAAGCGTAATCGTGATCGCGACCGAAATGCATCGCCGCGCACTTGACCGCAAACTGGTCCGGCGCGGTTACGACCTCGGGCAGGCGAAACTCGACAATCGCTATATCGAGGTCGATGCTAAAGCCACCCTCAATCAATTCATGGTTAATGGCCGCGTGGACAGCGAAAGCTTCAACGCCTGCGTGATGGATCTTTTTTCCCGTGCGCGTGGAAATGGCCGACAGGTTCGTGCATTTGGCGAAATGGTCGCCATCCTTTGGGAGCAGGGCGATCTCGCCTCGACGATCCAGCTTGAATCCCTGTGGAATGACTTCTGCGCAAGAGTAGGGCTTTGCCTGTTCTGTGCCTATCCACGGAGTGGGTTTACCGATGCGAACCACGACAGCATGCAGACGATCTGCTCCCATCACTCACGGGTGATTCCGGAATAAAGGCTTTTACCTGTACTGCAGTGTTGTATTACAGGGCGGGTTGTTTCCGTTCCGTAGCCCATCCGCTCCCAGCCCTTTTCGTGCGCTTGGTTTTTCAAAGCTGGATTGTGGTTGTTGAGCGGCAGGCGTAGCTTGCCTTTAGCAAAGTTCGATTGGCAGAGGAGCCAGCATGTCCCAGCCCCATTCGTTAGCGTCTGCCACCCCTCCACTTTACCTACGCCACACCCTGACGATACGGGTGATGCACTGGATTAATGTGATGGCATTCAGCTTGTTGCTTCTGAGCGGCCTTCAGATATTCAATGCCTATCCTGCGCTTAACTGGGGCAAGTCTTCTTATAACGGGCAAGCCCCCCTGCTGCAAATTGACGCGTATCGGGATGCACAAGGCCAGCTTGTTGGCGTTACCCGGATAGGGGGCCACGCATTTGAAACCACGGGCGTGCTGGGGGTGTCGGCTGACGCCAACGGGAATCCGAGCGTGCGGGCATTTCCAGCATGGATAACCGTACCCGGCGCGCAATGGCTGGCGCTGGCCAGGCGCTGGCACTTTTCCTTTGCCTGGCTGCTGGTCATCAATGGGGTGGCGTATCTGCTGTACGCGCTGGCTAGCCGCCACCTGTCGCGCGACCTGATCCCCACTCGACGTGATTGGCGCAGTCTTGGGCAATCCATCTGGGACCACGTTCGGTTTCGCCATCCGCAGGGTGCCGAAGCCAGGCGCTACAACATCCTGCAGAAACTGGCCTATCTCAGCGTGATATTCGGCTTTTTTCCGCTCGTCATCTTGGCGGGCTTGGCCATGTCGCCGGGGCTCAATGCGCTGCTGCCCGGCTGGATCGATATTTTTGGCGGCCGCCAGTCTGCACGCACGGTGCATTTCATCGCCGCCTGGGTATTGGTCGCCTTTGTTTTCATCCATGTATTCGAAGTGATGGTATCTGGCTTGTGGAACAACCTGCGTTCCATGATTACAGGGCGCTATCGGGTGCCCGCAGAGGAGTCTGATCATGCCAAACGATAATTCCGGACGTCGGCGGTTTTTGGGCCGTGTACTGGCGACAAGCGGCAGCCTGCTATTGGCAGGCTGCGACCGGCTATCGCAAACCGAATGGTTTCCCAACGTGCTGTCGAGCGCTGAAAAGCTGACACAGGCTGCGCAAAAGCTGATCGTGCCGCGCAACGCCATGGCCCAGGAATTCAGCCCTGCGGATATCTCGCCCGAGTTCCGCAGCAATGGCACCTCCAACCCCAGCAATCCTGTCTATCAGGCACTCGCCGCAAATGGCTTCAAGGATTACCAGCTCAGGATCAGCGGACTGGTTGAGCATCCAGCGGTGTATTCGCTGGCCGAACTGAAAGCGCTGCCCAGCCGCAGTCAGATTACGCGTCATGATTGCGTGGAAGGCTGGAGCGCCATTGGAAAATGGCAGGGCGTACAGCTCAGCCAGTTGTTGCAGCGAGCGCAACCCCTTGCCAGCGCTCGCTATGCGGTGTTTTATTGCTTTGATCCGATGGATGCGCAGGGCACCACGTACTACTACGAGAGTATTGATCTGGACGAGGCCTATCATCCGCAAACCTTGCTGGCCTATGCGTTGAATGACGCCCCTTTGCCGGTCAAGAATGGCGCCCCCATCAGGCTGCGGGTCGAACGCCAGCTCGGTTACAAAATGGCCAAGTACGTGATGGAAATCAAGTTGGTGGACAGTTTTTCCGATATTGCCGGCGGCAAAGGCGGTTATTGGGAAGACCGCGGGTATGAATGGTTTGCTGGAATTTAATGGCAGTGTAATAAGTGATCAAGCGGGGGGTGTTTATGCGCTTGACGCCCTTGAGCAGCGAGGTGGATTGCGTTGCCTAGAGAAAACAGAAAAAGAAGCGGCCCGTATCAAAGTCCACCACCAGGCGCGCGCCCCGGTTCAGCGCGTAATCCCACGATCCTTTGGTCGCGCAGCCGACATGGCATTCACTCACCCCTGCCGGTGATTCCAGATCGCGTTCGCGGTCATGCCAACTCAACAACATGGTGTCGTCGCCCAATTGCTGCTGGGCGATGACGCTGGCCAGTTTCAAGGCGGCATTGAAATCAAGTCCGAGTTCGTTCGTGTTGAGGTGAAGCGTTTTCATGCCTGGGGTATTCATGGCGCGGAATGGGTCAGCGCCTTCAGGGCGTAGAGCATGTCGAGCGCCGCCTTGGGCGTCAGCGTGTCGGGATCGAGTTCACGCAGCTGGTCGAGCGCGGGATGCGGGGGCGGAACATCCTTGGGGATGTGGGCGACGAACAGGTCACCTTGCGGCCCGGGGTGCAGTTGCGCATTCTCCAACTCGCGCAAATGGCGGCGCGCGGCGAGGATGACCGGACTGGGCACACCCGCCAGGCGCGCCACCTGGATGCCGTAGCTTTGCGAGGCCGGACCTTCTTCCACTGCATGCAAAAACACCAGATCGGCGCCGTGCTCCTTGGCGTCGAGATGGACGTTGGCCAGTTGCTTGAATTCGTTGGCGAGTTGGGTCAGTTCGAAATAGTGCGTGGCAAAAAGGGTGAACGCGCGCGTGGCGCTGACCAGATGCCGTGCCACCGCCCAGGCAAGCGCGAGGCCGTCAAATGTCGAGGTGCCGCGGCCGATTTCATCCAGCAAAACCAGGCTATTGGCGCTGGCGTTATGCAGGATGTGAGCGGTTTCGGTCATCTCGACCATGAAGGTCGAGCGGCCACCCGCCAGATCATCCGACGCACCGATACGGGTAAAGATCTGATCGATTTCGCCAATTTTCGCCGTGCGGGCGGGCACCCACAAGCCGCAACAGGCCAGCAGCGTGATCAGGGCAACCTGCCGCATGTAAGTTGATTTACCACCCATGTTGGGACCGGTAATCAGCAGCATCTGGCGGCTGCGGTTGAGTGTGACGTCGTTGGCAATGAAATGCGCAACCTGCGCTTCGACCACCGGATGGCGTCCACCGCGGATCACGATGCCGGGTTCGTCGCTGTAGTCGGGCGCATTGAGTTTGAGCGTGCGCGTGCGTTCGGCCTGGCT
>JAGXGP010000082.1 GCA_024636775.1 Hydrogenophilales bacterium | reverse complement strand
GTCCTTGCCGATTAGATAGTCGGATAACTCTTCAACGGCAGCCGCAACGCTGTGCGCCCGGCCTTCAACCACCGGCTCGCCCCAGCCGATCAAACCTTCATCGGTTTCAATTTTCAGAAAACACCAGCGCGGGGGCACGATGTAAGTGGTAAGTTTGGCGATTTTCATTGTTCGCATTCTCTTTGATGACTGCGTCTGCTAAAAGCCACGCAAGTCTTGGTTGAATCAAATTTATTTCGGTTGTTGTGTGGAGCGCCATGTGTGCATGAATTTGTCGGCATTCTGGCCGACCAGCAATGCGCTTAGACCTGGCTTATAGAGCGCTGAGCCCAAGCCAAAACCGGATGCGCCAGCAGCGACAAAGGCTGCCATGTTTGCTGGTGTGATTCCGCCTACAGGAATCAATGGAACGTCATTCGGAATGACCGCGCGCCATGCTTTGACCACAATTGGGCTGAGTTGCTCGGCAGGAAACATTTTCAGCATATCAGCGCCTGCGGCCAGCGCGGCAAAAGCTTCGGTCACGGTGGCCACGCCTGGAGCGCAGGCCATTGCAGCCCGCTTGGCGGCACGGATCACTTTGATGTCGCTGTGCGGCATCACGATGATTTCGCCTCCCGCATTTTTTACTTCTGCAACTTGTGGTGTTGACAGTACGGTGCCGGCACCGACCACACAGTTTGCGGCAAGCGTTGCGCGCAATATACGTATGCTTTCAAATGGTTGAGGGGAGTTCAAAGGTACTTCGATCACTCTGAATCCGGCCCCATACAGCGCTAGGCCAATGGCCGCGACTTCATCCGGCCGGATACCCCTCAGAATGGCGATCAGCCCACAGTGTTGCATGGCGTTTTTGAGCATTTGATGATCCAGCTATGGTTGTATGTAACTAAGCAGACCGGCAGACATTGCCAGTTGCCATAAGCCGCGTTCGGTCGCTTGCCCCGCTACTTCGATCTGATCAAGGCCATAGGCTCTGAGGGCGCGCGTGTAACGAACACACAATGCTGGATCACCGATCAGTATGACGCGTCCAGGTTGATGACGTTGTTCTGCCAGTAAGGCTTGCAATGCCGCCACCTCATGGCCGATTAGCAGCCCTGAAAGATACTCACGCTGGCCCGCGCCATCGAGTTCGCCAGTCAGGCCCAGTGTGCGTGTGCTGAAGATGGTCGACAGGACGCCGGCCAGTCCGGCCGGGGTTTGAGGTACCAGGACGCCGCGATCGAACGCCGCATGACAGTCACCGTTGACATCGCTGGTTTGCATGCCGCGTCCCAAAATGCTGTGCTCGCACAGCACTGCGTAGACCTCGCCCGTCATGAATGTGTGGAAATGCTCGATGTGACTTTGTGCTTCAGGATGCTGTATTCGTACCTGTACCCATTTGGAATGACTGCCAGGCAAGCCAATCAGGATTTCGTTCTGCTCATTTTGCCGTTCTGCGCGGGTCGGAGATTTACCGAAATCGAGCATACTGAGAGCGCCGATCACCTGGGTTTCTTCGCCACGCATGACATTTGGCAGTGTCGAGTTCTCGATAAGGCCGGGGACGATATGGATGATCTGGCCGTTTCGGGTATGCACTGTGCTCAGGGTGCTTCCTATTCGATCGACCGCAATCGGCAACGACAGATAGGGTGCTTCGCGCCAGCCCAGGCGGCTGCCGACCATCCCGGCCGCGATCACAGGGGCGTGCGGTGCGGCACGGAGCCAATCGCCGCAAGCCTCTTCAAAAGCAAGTTCAAAGTCCGCTTTGACATCGACGCCGGAATCCTCGGGTAGCACGACCTCCGGCAGCTTCATCACGCCCCACGGAAACGTGCGCAACTCTAATACCCGACCGGTAGTACCGAGGCGATAAGCCCGCAAGGACGAGGTGCCCCAGTCGAGTGCGATGAGCTGTGTTTGACTCGGTGCCTGATTCATCGGTTGGATTGAAAAAGATTCGGTTGCAAGAAATCTTACGTGCTCTATATTACGGGCAAACCCCAACAAGTCTGAGTCATTTAAGCCACACCGGTACACCGACGCCGTACTGGGTGGGTGGCGATAAGGTTTTTGGACATGAATTTAAGACCACGCAAATTTTTACCGGGCTTTTAGCTAGCAATACAATAGCGTTTGTATTGAAAATGCCTGCGCAACAGCTTCGTGATATATTGAAATTTCACTCGCTTGGAGCAGCTCCTTGAAAATGACCTTTCGCTGGTATGGCGAGTCTGACCCCGTCAGGCTCGAACACATTCGCCAGATCCCCGGCCTCTATGGCATTGTTTCCGCCATTTATGACGTACCGGTGGGTGAGGTCTGGCCCCTGGACAAGCTGCAAGCACTGCGTGCGCGCATTGAAGGCGCAGGACTGAAGTTTGAAGTGGTTGAAAGTGTGCCTACCCACGAAGACATCAAGTTGGGCAAGCCGACGCGGGACCGCCTCATTGCCAACTTCCAGCAAAACATTCGCCATTGTGCGGCCGTGGGTGTGAAGGTGATCTGCTACAACTTCATGCCGGTCTTTGACTGGACCCGCACCGAGCTAGCCCGGCTGATGCCCGATGGCTCCACAACCCTGGCTTTTGATGCCCAGGCGGTTGCCAGGATTGATCCGGCACAAGGCATTCAGCTGCCTGGCTGGGATGCCAGTTACCGGAGCGACGAACTCAGGAGTCTGCTCGATGCTTACAAATCGGTGAATGCAGAAATGCTGTGGGGCAATCTGGAATACTTCCTCAAGGCCATCATCCCGGTGGCCGTCGAGGCCGGTGTGAAAATGGCGATGCACCCGGACGACCCGCCGCGACCGATCTTTGGTCTGCCGCGCATCGTCAAGAACCGCGACGATCTGGCGCGCCTGATCCACATTGTTGATTCGCCCGCTAATGGCCTCACGCTCTGCTCGGGCTCGCTCGGTGCCGATCCGGGCAACAAAATTGAAGCGTTGGTGCGTGAATTTGGCGCGCTTGGGCGCATCCACTTTGCCCACCTGCGCAACGTGAAGGTCGAGCCCGATGGCAGCTTCTACGAGTCCTCCCATCGTTCGGGCGATGGTTCACTCGACATGGCGGCGATCGTCAAGGCCTATTGCGAAGTTGGTTTCGACGGTTACGTGCGGCCCGACCATGGCCGGATGATCTGGGGTGAAGCCGGCAAACCAGGCTATGGTTTATACGACCGTGCACTGGGAGCCGTGTATCTGAATGGCCTGTGGGAGGCAGCAGCCAAGTTTGCCAAATGAAAGTCCGCCACAGGGTCGATTTGCTTTTGTTGTCACGTATTGCTTGGCCCGTTTTCTACAGCGAGGGTTAACTGTGATATTGAATCTGCGCTCAGTATGATGGCTTCAATTGGCACCGCAAATAGAGCAGAGAGACCACTGCGAATTACCTAATCGATCGGAAATAACGGCTATGCCCTCTCAAATAGGACTCATCGGTGTGGGATTGATGGGTGAAAACTTGGCCCTCAACATGGTAGGCAAAGGGTTCACTGTTTCAGTTTTTGATGCCTTAAAGGAAAAGATCGAAAAATTTGTCTCTGGCAGAGGGCAAGGGAACAAAATTCATGGGTGTTCTTCAATTCAGGAGCTGATCGGGTCCCTTGAGCTTCCGAGAAAGATCATGTTGATGATCCCTGCCGGAAAGCCGATAGATGAAATCATTGAAGCGCTCATCGCTTTTCTTGATGAGGGAGACATCATCATTGACGGCGGAAACTCTCATTTTTCAGATACTTCACGAAGAACCAGAATGCTTGAAGGCAAGGGACTGTTGTATGTGGGAGCCGGTGTGTCTGGTGGTGAAGAAGGTGCTTTGCTGGGCCCTTCGATCATGCCTGGAGGCTCGGTTGCAGCATGGCCAAGTGTTGGGCCGATCTTTCGAGCCATCGCCGCCAAGGTTGACGGCGGGACTCCGTGCTGCGACTGGATTGGAGAAGAGGGATCTGGCCATTTCGTCAAGATGGTTCACAACGGAATTGAATATGGCGACATGCAGCTCATATGCGAAGTCTATGACATCATGAGAACTCTATTGGGAATGACGGCGGACGAAATTTACGACGTGTTCAAGGAGTGGAGCAAAGGGGAGCTGGAAGGCTATTTGATTGAGATAACCAGGGACATTCTGGCCGTTAGAGGCGATGACGGACTGCCCTTGCTCGACACTATCCTTGACAAGGCGGGTCAGAAGGGAACAGGAAAATGGGCGATCGTTACAGCACTTGACGTGGCAGCGCCGCTCACCCTGATCGCTGAGTCGGTGTTTGCCCGCGTTCTTTCCTCCATGAAAGATGAGAGAGTGCTGGCTTCAAAAGCACTGAAGGGCCCGGAAGTCCATTTTTTCGGCAACAAGAAAGCCTTTATCGATGAACTTGGGAAGGCTTTATATGCGGCAAAGATCATTTCCTATTCGCAAGCTTATCAGTTGATGCGTGCCGCGGAGATGGATTTCGGCTGGAAATTGAACTTCGGCGGTATAGCACTCATGTGGCGCGGTGGGTGCATTATTCGTTCGGCGTTACTGGCGAAGATAAGGGACGCCTTTGATTCGAATCCCCAGCTCGTGAATCTTCTAATGGATCCGTTCTTTGCGGAGACCATCGCACAATCACAGCTTTCATTGAGAAACGTGCTTGGTGAAGCAATTAAGAATGGGATCCCAACGCCCGCCATGTCCTCTGCACTGGCTTACTACGATGGATACCGAAGCGCGAACCTGCCGGCAAATCTCTTGCAGGCGCAGAGAGATTATTTTGGCGCGCACCAGTATGAGCGCGTTGACAGGCCGCGCGGCGAGTATTTCCATTCAAACTGGACCGGCCGAGGCGGTGAGACAGCGTCTACGGTCTATTCTGCCTAGGTGATCCTTGAGCGCCTTGAGGAACTCGGCCTCGGCGCGCCTGGGTTGTACCCATTTCCCGCTCGACGCGTGACAAGGACCTGGACTGCTTGAAGATGTTAAAAGTTGAATGACTGTGAACAATCCAATCAAAGTCGCCTTCTTTGGTGAGTGCATGCTCGAGCTCAACGGCCCCGCTTTTGGTGTCATGCAGCAAAGTTACGGCGGTGACACCTTCAATACCGCGGTCTATCTGTCGCGCTGCGGTGGTGGCGTCATCAAGACGTGGTACGCCACCGCCTTGGGTGACGACGCCCTGAGTCTTGAATTGGAGCGCCGCTGGGCGCAGGACGGACTGGCCCTGGACCTGGTACGCCACATCCCAGGCCGAATGCCGGGCCTGTACCAGATTCAGGTGAATGCCCAGGGGGAGCGGCGCTTTAGTTTTTGGCGTGACAACAGCCCCGCCAAAGCCTACTTTGAAGTGGCACAAACCCCACTGGAAGCGCGCAGCAACGAGTGGGATGCGTTTTACTTCTCGGGCATCAGCCTAGCCATCTTGCCTGTCGACGGGCGCAATCGGCTGCTGGCCTTTGCCCAGGCGCTGCGAACGCGTGGTGCCACGGTGGTGTTTGACAACAACTACCGGCCCAGCCTGTGGCCAGACATCACTGTGGCGCGTGACTGTTTCAGCCGCGCCTTTGCGGTGGCTGACACCGCCCTGATTACCGCTGACGACCACCAAGCCTTGTATGGTTTGGCATCGTTGAAGGCAGCTGTGGCGGCAGCGCAAGCGCTGGACGTGTTTGAGGTGGTCATCAAACGCGGCGCAGCGCCCACCCTGGTTCGATCGGGGAGTGGTCCATGGCACAGCGTGCCCACCCAAACCGTGGCGAACGTGGTGGACACCACGGCCGCAGGGGACTCCTTTGCCGCGGGCTACCTGAGCCGACGATTACGCGGCAAACCACCCGAGGAGGCAACGCAATTCGGTAACCGCCTGGCGGCGCGCATCATTGCACACCGCGGCGCCATCATCCCACTGGAAGCCATGGCAGACTTGTTATGAGGGCGAGTTGCGATATCGGTATGTACAGCTGTGCTAGGGGCGACAGGCCGGTGCGTGGCGTCGAATCGGCAGATTTAATAACCTGTCCGGCCATATCAAAGTGGTTCACGAAGAAGTCTGCGAGCGCGCTACGAAATACGACGACGCGTGTCTTGTCATCATCCTAAATCCGGCAGTTACCCTGCCACTGTGAGCCGGTCTGACGGGATCCACGGCGGCAGCGGGCGAGTAATTTTGGCCACCACGTAGTCCAGGAACGTCTTCCAACGATCTGTCTGTGGCAGCCTAGGCAAAGAACGGGTGGGCCACCACTGCTCCACCCACCCGTTTCGAGCCGATCTCTTAGTCTGAAGTTCTTCCCCCAAATAGCCGAGTTTCCCCTCTGACACGCCCGGTAATTTCGGTTCCGGGTTCTGTCTACGTTTTGATCTGGCCGATTAGTTCGAGTGCGCGCTTTTGCTT
>JAGXGP010000081.1 GCA_024636775.1 Hydrogenophilales bacterium | reverse complement strand
CTTTATTGGTGTGAGCCTGGCGTGCTTGTGGTTTATTGTTGTGCAAACGATGCAACAGGCCTCGGCAGTACTTGCTCAAATGGAATCTCAAGGAGGTGTGATGGATGCAGCCCAACTGGCCGGGTGGATGAGCCAGTCGCAAGGCGGGTCGGGCAGCACGGCTGCTACGGTGGCTGTATGGGTGCTGTTCGTATGCTGGGTGGCTGGCATCATCGATGCGCACTGGCTGGGCAAGCGTGAAGTTATTTCACACACACCCGTACAATAGTTTTGCCTCTGGCATCCACTTGATTGTTACGCACAGAATCACCCGTACGGCCTCAACTTGTCGGGGTGCCCGGCTTGCCCACCGCCACGCCTGATTCACAACATGGCGGTGAAACAAGCGTGGCACCCCAAACTTATAGGCCGCAGGAGTAGCACTTACGGGTTGATAAAGAATTTTGCCTTTTGAATGTTGGAAGCGAGCCCAAACGCCTTGAGGTCGCTCTTGTCGCAGACGCCGTCTCCATTCGCATCTGGAATGACAGCAGGCGCATCGTTGAAAATGCCGTCCTGATTCAGGTCGGCGGCCACAGCCACCAGAATGTTGCTCACCGTGTTGACGCCAAAATTGGGCGCACCGACCAGCCAGGTGTCCCATAATTCGGTCGAGCCCTCCTTGATGTCAGTCACCCCGGTCAGATTGAACAGGTTCGCGATATTCTGGCAACTTTTTGCCCCACCGGCTGTTGTGTCGAGCAGGACGATCAAGCCCGGTAAGCGATCATCTATCCCAAGCGAGAAGGTGCCCGGAAAGGGCGCCACATTGTTGTGTACGGCTGGGCCCGTCAGCTGAAATCCACTGAATCCTGTCGCGGCCAGCGGATGCTCAAAGCTAATAGCGAGGTCGACAAACCAGCCACGCCCACCCAAGCCCACCCGATCCCCATTTTTGGGAGCAAACATTTTGATATCTACGGTACGTTCAAATTCGGTTGCCAGCGCACCTATGCTTGAGAAGGCTGCAACCAGTGCGGTCATGCCAATCAGGCCAAATTTCACTGTATTTGTGTTCATGTGATCTCCTTGTTGTCAGGGATGGGGGGATGCCCCAATGGCGCTAACAGTTTTGACGAGGCGTTTATTCCAGGCGCGCATTCATTCTGCTCGGGCTGAGCAGCTAGTAGACTGCGGGGGTTGGTTTGCCTGCAGCATTGACAGCCCAGATGGAGCAATGGCGGGCAGCGTCCTACTTGTAGCGGCGTTCGGCATAACATGAAACATGGCCGGCCCCTGGCGCCGACTGCGGTTGGTTGGGGGTGCCGAATGAAGTGAGTTGGATGCATTGTTGCCATGTGGTCAGTGCGCCTGAAAAGGATTGGAAATGAATAAACTGTTATTGATCGCAGCATTGGGTGTTGCCGCATATTTCGCCCTGCTTCCAGGTACCGGCATTCCTGACAAACCCGCGTTGCCTGACAGTTCAGGTTTTTCTTCCGCGGCGGGTGATCACACCAACGCTGCGCTCGAAAATTCCATCAGCAATCATCTCAGCAACCAACAGCTTGCGGGTCAGGCGATGGTGGTGAAAATCCTTCCAGACGATAACAAGGGAAGCCGTCATCAACGCTTCATCGTCAAGCTCAACTCCGGCCGGACAGTTCTTGTGGCCCACAACATCGATCTGGCGCAGCGCATTGATAGCCTGCGCACGGGGGACACGGTTGCCTTTTTTGGTGAATACGAATGGAATCAAAAAGGCGGCGTGATGCACTGGACCCACCACGACCCACAGGGTCGCCACCCCGGTGGCTGGATCAAGCACAATGGACAAACCTATCAGTAAGCGTTAACAGGAGGACACATGGCCTATGACGAAGGTGTGGCGGAGCGACTGCGTGAGTTGTTCGCTGACCATTCTGGTGTAACCGAAAAGAAGATATTTGGCGGCATGGCGTTCATGTATCGCGGTCACATGCTGGTAGGCATCATTGGCGAGTCGTTGATGGCCCGTGTAGGACCGGATGAATATGCGGCAGCCCTGAGCCGCACTTTTGTGCGTGAAATGGACTTTACCGGCAAGCCCATGAAAGGCTACGTTTACGTTTCCCCGGCGGGATACGCGTCGGATGAAGACTTGCAAAGCTGGGTGGATCGGTGTCTTGATTACAATAAATCGTTATCGGCCAAATGACTTCAAGCAAGCCCACCCTTATTGCCACAAGCCATCAGACCTCAGGTAGATTCCCATGACAGGTGAACAAGCAGTCATCATCGGCGTGCTCATCGCCACCATGGGAATGTTCCTGTGGGGCCGCTGGCGCCATGACATGGTGGCGCTGGGCGCCTTGCTGGTCTGTGTGTTCGCCGGGCTGGTGCCGGGTCGCGAGGCTTTTGCCGGATTTGGCCATCCCGCGGTGATCACCGTGGCTTGCGTGTTGATCCTCGGCTACGGCCTGCAGATATCCGGTGCGGTCGACGTGCTGGCCAAACGTTTGCTGCCCACTGCGGCTGGTCCCACGCTGAGCATTCTGGCGCTGATCAGCCTGGCGGCCTTGCTCTCCGGCTTCATGAATAATGTCGGCGCGCTGGCGCTGTTGATGCCAATTGCGATCCAGATGGCTGCCAAGCACAAGCTCCCCGCGGGCAAGGTGCTGATGCCGCTGGCCTTCGGCTCGATTCTGGGCGGCATGACCACGCTGATCGGCACGCCGCCCAACCTGATTGTCTCGGGCTATCGTGAAACAACGGGCATGGGCAATTTTTCCATGTTCGACTTTTCCCCAGTAGGTGTCGTGGTTGCGGTCATTGGCATACTTTTCGTCGGTTTGATTGGTTGGCGGTTGGTGCCCACGCGCAAGCAATCCGTCGAAGGCAGTTTCGAGTCGGGCGCTTACCTTAGTGAGGTGCGTATCGTCGAGGGCAGCAAGGCTGTCAATAAACCGTTGCGTGAGGTTGAGCTGATGCTCGACGAAACCGATGCGCAGGTGGTGGGCATGGTGCGTCGCGAGGTTCGTATATCAGCACCTAACCCCGGGCGCATTCTTCGCGACGGCGACATCCTGGTGATCGAGGTTGAGCCCGAATCTTTGGCGGCGGTGTTGTCGAGCCTGGGCTTGCAACTGGAAGAGGAGGTGCCTCCCGACACAGAGGCGACGGAGGAAAATGAGGCGGATACTGCGCAAGCAGTTGAAGCCGTGACACCCCCCGCTTCCGAACAGACCGATGAAGAGGCCGAGAAGGAAAAATCCCGTCCGGACGAAGTCGTGATTCAGGAACTGGTGGTGATGCCGAATGCCCCGCTGACCAACCGCTCGGCGACCGACATTCAACTGCGCACCCGGTATGGCCTCAACTTGCTGGCCATCTCGCACCAGGGGCGCAGCACGATCAAGCGCCTGCGCACAGCCCGCATGCAGGCGGGGGATGTCCTGTTGATGCAGGGCTCGCCCGAAGCCTTGTCCGGCTTTGCCACCGAGTTTGGATGCCTGCCCCTGGCCACGCGGGACATCCGGGTCCCTAAAAAAGGCCAGGCCCTGAAAGCCACGCTGATCATGATGGTTGCGGTGGCAGTCACTGCGCTGGGTTTGCTCCCGGTGGCGGTGTCGTTCGCCGCTGGCGCGCTCGCGTTTGTTGCACTGGGGGTGGTGCCGTTGCGCTCGGTTTACACCGCGGTGGACTGGCCGGTCATCCTGCTGTTGGGCGCGATGCTGCCGGTCGCGGACGCCATGGCCACCACCGGTGCGGCCGACATGATCGCGCGCTACCTGATGGAAAACGTGGCGCAGGGACATGCCGTGATTGGCTTGGTGGTAATACTGGTGGTGACCATGTTCCTGTCGGACATGATGAACAACGTGGCTACGGCGGCGGTAATGTGTCCGATTGCGATCAGTACCGCCAGCCAACTCGGGGTCAGTGCCGATGCCTTTTTGATGGCGGTTGCGGTGGGGGCCTCCTGTGCCTTTCTGACCCCGATCGGCCACCAGAACAACACGCTTATCCTGGGTCCCGGTGGGTTTCGCTTCGGCGATTACTGGCGTCTGGGCCTGGCACTGGAAATCATTGTGCTGGCGGTTAGCGTGCCCATGCTGCTGTGGATATGGCCGCTCTAGGCTATACATACATAGGCAAGAACATCGTATCGTTTAACCACTGGAGTGCAACATGCGGATTAGGAGCATTGCGATAGTCGGGCTGATTGCGATGGGAGCTGGGGCCCCGGTTTGGGCCAACTCCCGGGATTTTCCTTCGCCTCCGGTTCAGTTGAACGCGCCGCCTCAAAAACCCATCGTGCCGCCTGCGCCCACGCGAGGTCAGCTACTGTATGAAAACCATTGCACGGTTTGTCACGCGAGCGTCGTGCATCTGCGTAGCAACCGACGTGCCAAATCGCAAGCGGAGATCCGGACATGGGTGATGCATTGGTCAGAGTATTTAAAACTGCGTTGGCAGCCGGATGAAGTGGATGACGTAGTGAAACATCTTAATCAGACGTTTTACAAATTCGCGCCGAAATAACTGAAACTCACGTCAGCCATGGCGCGAAGCTTGTTGCTTAGGTGGTATCGCCGCGCACCTCAAAGACAATCACGATCAGCTATCGGGATTCAGTCACCATTCAAGTGAAAGTTGAGTTGCAGGATAAAAGTTCGTTATAAATTTGAAGTTAAGCTTTTGTTTTATGGATATTTATATAAATCCGTACTGACGTGAACGGTTTGTCGAAATATCAACGTGTTGGTGTGTGCGATTCATCAGTTAAAATTCAGCCAATTTACTGTTAATTTCTTTTGTAAACAACAAGTTTACCATTTGATAATATTTGGCCAATGCGTGTTGTCCAGATTAAGTGCATGGATAACTTCAATGTGATGAAATTTCATTCAATCGGGGTCTGTTCAGGTACTTTATGCTTATGAACCAAGCGAGTTATTAATAAAAACTGATAAAACAAGTCGAATTACAATATTAGGCTTCAGAAGCAAGGGTGATGTGCCGATAAAACGTTAAGTACAGAAACCAAGGCATCGTTTACCCTGCATGCAGCCCCTCGCTGAACAAAACCTCCACATCGCGACGGTACAGCCGCAGCCAGCCAGCCAGGCCACACACATCGTGTTGTCCGCTGCGCAGCTCTTGCAGCTGCAGGCCGAGCTATTGGGGCGCAAGCGATTTGGTGAAGCTGCCACCGCACTGGCCCAGCAACTGGCCAG
>JAGXGP010000080.1 GCA_024636775.1 Hydrogenophilales bacterium | reverse complement strand
CAAGACAATAAACGTGGCGCTGGTGACAAAATTCAGGCGAGCCGCTTGCGCGAACCCGCCTGAACTTGAATGCCATGATTATAGTCGATTCAGCCCCCGGCTTCAATGACTTCCGGGGCGGCCTCCCCTCGTATCAAGGGTGCAAATGATCCAGGCCACCGTCCATATCGATCTCGGTCAATTCGGTAAACCCACCGATACAGGCCCCTTCGATCATTATCTGCGGTACGGTGCGCGCGCCATCGGTTGCCACGGCAAATTCTTTCATCGCCTCCTGGTCGAGATCGATGCGGACTTCATCATAAGCAATCCCACGCTTATCGAGAAAAGCTTTGACTTTCACGCAAATCGGGCATGTGCCCGTACTGTAAACCTTGACTGCATTCATGGTTCGTTCCTGTTGTATAACGGTTTATTCAAGCGCAGTGAGTCAATCGCGGCTATTTCAAGTTCAACACATCGCGCATATCGTACAACCCTGGCGCGCGGCCCTGTAACCATTTGGCCGCGCGCAGCGCGCCTTGCGCAAAGGTGGCGCGGCTACTAGCTTTATGGGTCAACTCAACCCGTTCGCCGATACCGGCAAATAACAGCGTATGGTCGCCCACGATGTCACCACCCCGTACGGTGGAAAATCCGATGGTTTTGGCATCACGTTCACCGGTCACGCCCTCACGACCATAGACTGCGCAGCTGGCCAGATCACGATGAACTGCATGGGCAACGGCATGCCCCAAGCCCAGCGCAGTGCCGGAGGGCGCATCCACTTTGTGGCGATGATGCGCTTCGATAATCTCGATGTCATATCCATCCTCCAGCACCACAGCAGCCAATTCGGCCAGTTTCATCAGCAAATTCACGCCGACGCTCATATTGGGGGCGAACACAATCGGGATCCGCTGTGCTGCAGCAGTAATACGGGCCTTGCCGTCTGCATCGAAACCTGTGGTGCCAATAACCAGCGGCACCCCCGCAGCGACACACGCGTCGAGATAGCCAAAAGTGGCTTCCGGACGGGTAAAATCAATCAATGCCTGCGCGCCTTGCAAGGCGCTTGACGGCTGGTCGGTTACCTGCACCCCGCTTGCCGCACCCCAGGCAGCGCCAGCATCCTGTCCTATCAGTGGGCTGCCAACACGATCGATGGCTGCATGCAAGGTGCAGCCCTCATCGGCCGCCACAGACTCGAGCAATGTCCGGCCCATGCGACCAGACACGCCCGCAAGCGCGATCCGCACGGTCATCGCTTGGTGCCTGACAGGGCCGATAATACCTTTTCCTCAGCGATCAGCCAGCGGCCGTCCCGTTCAACCATCAGCAACTGCTTGACGACGGCATCACGATAACTGTCTGAACGGTAATACTGATTGAAGGTTAACGTAACAGCCCCTTCTTCAGTCCGGTCAACTGAAGGGGAATCAATCTTGATATCAATACTTTCGGCCACACCAAACAACAAATGGCGGCGTTTTTCCCAGTCTGCGCGGCTGTCCCCGCCTGGCGGCACAAAACTGGTATCGTAGGCCGCGAAATAAGCAGCCTCGTCACGGCGCATCCATGCACCAACCCAGGTATTCAACGCCTTGATTATCGATTCATCGCCTTTGTCCGCTCCTTTGGATGCCCCAGGAAATGAAGGAATCACGTCCGGCTTGACTTGTTCGATATTGGTTTCGGATGGCAAACTGAGCGCAGCGGGTGTGTGCGGGTCAACATAGGCCGGTGCATTCTTGGGGCTGGGTAGCGGGGGCACTACGCTGCTCGTCACAGCAGCCGACTGATCCGGTTGCGATGTCGGCGAAGCGATTGGCTTCTCGACCGACGGCTGAACGACAGGCTTGGGTGAAGCCTCGGCAGACGCTGATTGAACAGGTTGCTGCGGGGGCGGTGATTGGACAACAGGAATGGCCTCGGCAGTAGGCGTCAGACGGGCAGGCAAGGGAGTGGCCTCCACGGCTGTATTGGGGGCCATTGAAGACTCAGGCTTTGGCGTCGCCACAGTGGGCGTCACGGCAGGGGCAACCGGAGGCAAATCGCCTTCGATCCGCGCCAGTATTTCACCGTCGAAAAACAGGGTTATGTGCTTCTGTTCGGCCAGCTTTCCCGCTTTGTAAAACACATACACATAATCCCAGCGATCAGTCCGGAACGGGTCGACTACCAGCGGCGTCCCCAGCAGGAAACGAACCTGGGAGCGGGTGAGGCCCGGTTTCAGGCGGACAATGTTTTCCTGATCAAGGGCATTGCCTTGCTGGACATCAATGCGGTGTGGACCTAGGTTGACGCTGGAACACCCGGAAACCAGGCTTAAAAGTAAAGCAGAAATCAGGAAATGACGCATAGCCAGGAAACCGGAAAGGTTGAGCGGTTGGAAAAAAACGTATCATAACGTATTCGCGTTCTCAATCTGGAGACCCCATTGAGCAATCCATCCGATCTCAAAAGCATTGGTCTCAAAGCCACGCTTCCTCGCCTGAAAATTCTCGATTTATTCGAACAGAGCAACAAACGCCATATGACCGCCGAAGAAATCTATCGGCTGCTGTCGAATGAAGACCTGGATATCGGTCTGGCCACGGTTTACCGTGTCCTCACCCAATTCGAACAGGCCGGGTTATTGATCCGCCACCACTTCGACAGTGACAAAGCCGTTTTCGAACTTAACGAAGGCGACCATCACGACCATCTGGTCTGTTTGCAATGCGGAAAAGTCGAAGAATTTCTGGATAGTGAAATCGAAAAACGCCAGCACCGCATTGCCAAGGAACGCGGTTTTTCCATCCACGATCACTCACTGCAGATTTACGCTGATTGCATCAAGGAAAATTGCCCCAATCGCAAGACCAACGAATCCCGTCACCGCGCGTAAGGTCTGATTGCCGCACATAGCCCTGCCACACCTTCGATCAGACGTGGTGTGGGCCGATGCAGCAAGTCTGCATCCACGCTAACGAACGCATTGTTTTTCACGGCAGGCAGGCTTGCGAATGCTTTCCATGTCCGGCGCATGTCCGGCGCATCATTCCCTCCCACGATGAGTGCGGGGGCTCGCTGCAATACCGCTTCGCGTGACACCACCGGAGACAGCCCCCGCAAGTCGGCAAACACGTTGCGCGCACCGCACAACGACAGCGCATCGCTGATCCAGTGTGTACCGCCCACCGTCATCAAGGGTCGATCCCAAACCTGATAAAACACTTTCATGGGTGGTTGTTGGCTGGTCGGCATTTTGAGTTGTGCCAACTGTGAGGAGAATTTCCGGGCGGCTGCATTGCCCGACTCCGCATGCCCACTCGCTTGACCGATCAAGCGCAATAAACGCGCTACATCCTCTAGGTGGGTAGCTTGCGTGTGCAGCACAGGTACCCCCATTTTCTTGAGGCCGTGAATATCCGCTGCACGATTACCGCCCACCCAAACAATCACCAGATCCGGCTTCAGAGCAAGCACACGTTCAAAGTTGATGCGGCTGAAATCCCCCACGCGCGGCAACGTTTTCGCCTCCACTGGAAAATCACTGGCGCTATCGACGCCCACTATCTGCGATCCCGCCCCCACAGCAAACAACAGTTCGGTGAGATGGGGCGTCAATGAAATGATGCGTTGGGGTGGCTGGCTGAACTCGAGTGTTTGCCCTGCGTCATCAACAAGACGAACCGTCGCAGCTTGCACGGACATCGCCAGCAGCAGGCACAGCCCAAGCGTGATGCGATGGATCACTGTTCGGCCAGACTTCCGCCGTGAAAAATCAAACTTGCACGCAGGGAGTCGAAGCGAAGTCGTGTAAACGAGGCGGTTGCCACCTCAACACGATAAGCATGTTCCAGGGGAACATGCAGCGCCCAGGCAAACGCCATACGGATAACGCCCGCATGGCCGACCAACAGAACATGCTGATCGGTATTGTTTGCGAGCAGATCATCCAGGCCAGCCGCTACCCGTGTATGAAAATCGGCGAGCGGTTCCGCCCCTTCTGGACGCGCATTAATCGGATCAGCCTTGAAGCGCGCAAGCACGCCCGGGGTGGTCTGCTCTATTTCGGCGCCTGACTTGCCTTCCCAAACGCCAAAGCCGACTTCCTTGAGTCTATCGTCAAGTGAAAGTGGCAACTCAAGTCGACCCGCCAGGGTTTCGGCAAACTCACGGCAACGCCGCAACGGTGAAGAAACCAGCTGAGTCCAGGGTCGGGCGTCCCCCACCGCAGCATGCATTTGTGCCCAGCCTTTTTCTGAAAGCGGGTCGTCGACCTGACCCCGGTATTTGCGTCCGCCTACGGGTTCACCATGCCGCATCAAATCCAGCGTCATGTTCATGCCAGCATCACCAGGTTGTCCCGATGGATCAGCTCCGGTTCATCCATATAACCCAGTTCAGTTTCTATCGACGTACTGGGTACGCCGGCAATCCGCCGTGCTTCGCTTGAACTGTAATTGGTCAGGCCGCGTGCGATCTCATTGCCCTCTGTATCGACAATCGCGACAACGTCCCCTCGCAGAAAATCGCCCGTGATGCCTATTACGCCCACCGACAGCAAACTCTTGCCTTCTTCCTGAAGCGCACGCACTGCCCCATCGTCGATCACCACCCCACCACGCATCTGCAAATGGTCGGCCAACCACTGACGACGCGCCACCAAGGTTTCCTGACGCGACACCAGTTGGGTGCCGATGGCCTCACCGTCCGCAAGCCGCAGCAATACGTTTTCCTCACGCCCGCTACAGATCACGGTATGGGCGCCGCTGCGGGCCGCACGCTTGGCCGCAAGAATTTTGGTCAGCATCCCGCCCGTTCCCACACTGCTGCCCGCGCCTCCTGCCATATGGTCCAGATCCGGGTCGCCCGCGTGAGCATTCATCACCAGCGTCGCACATGGATCCTTGCGCGGATCTCCGGTATACAAACCCGGCTGATCCGTCAAAATTATCAGGCAATGCGCTTCAACCAGATTGGTGACCAACGCAGCCAGTGTGTCGTTATCACCCAGGCGAATTTCATCAGTGGCGATCGCGTCGTTTTCATTGATGATTGGCACTGCGCGAAGCTCCAGCAGCATCCGCAATGAAGAGCGCGCATTCAGATAACGCTTCCGGTCGACCATATCTTCATGGGTCAGGAGCACTTGTGCAGCATTCAGTCCGTGGGCGCGAAAAATGGATTCATACGCCTGCACCATCCCCATCTGTCCTACCGCCGCTGCGGCCTGCAATTTCCTGACCGACTTGGGACGTTTAATCCAGCCCAGTCGAGAAATACCCTCGGCAATGGCCCCACTCGATACCAGCACGACTTCTCGACCCTGTTCGGTCAATGCCGCAATCTGTTCAGCCCATCGTGACAGCGCTGCGTGATCCAGCCCTTTGCCGCCGCCTGTAACCAGACTGGAACCGACTTTGACGACTATACGGCGGGCGTGTTTTACAACCGAGACACTCATCGAGCCGCCTGCCGCAAGTTTTTCACGGCTTCCTTGCCATCCCTGACGCGGATGCCATCAGGGCAGAAAAAGTCTTCAAATAGGGCTTTTCGATAGGCCAACGGCGAACGGAGCTTGATGCCTTCCCAACCCGCATTGCGCGCCTTGGACCACGAGCCGTCGGGATGACCATAAGCGTACAGGCGCCGCTCGGCCGATTCGCAGCGGAGACCTTCGAACGACACGTTTTTTGCGCCACCGGCCGCTTCGATGATTACGGTATAACGAACCACCAAGTCTTCGCCGACGCTGATCGATTCGGCATCGATGAAGTGCTTGTTACGGGTTGCCGAAGACACGTTAAATGGAATCAGGTTTTCGGCTTTAGGATAAGCCGGAAGTTTGACCGACACCTCGGACCAGGGCTTGTCCTGATCAAACTCGAAATCGAATTGGCCCCATTCGGCGCGAGCGGCAAAAGGCAGACAAAGAAGTAAAGCGAGCAGAATTTTCATGGGAGCTATTTTATTGATTCAGCGGCAGTATGTCTCCCATTAAGATCAGCGCCTCCTGAATCACACGCGAAATCAAAATATTCAAGTCAGGCACCATGGCTTAAAATCCATGGCGCATCCAAAAATATGCTGAATTGCCTCTGGCCTTCCTCACCCACCCCATTCCTATGTTGCACGCCTCTCTCAAACGCTACGCCTGGCTCTCGATAGCCGCCGCCCTGGCCACGATCCTGCTCAAGAGCTGGGCCTGGTGGATAACGGGTTCTGTGGGTCTGCTTTCCGACGCACTGGAATCGTTCGTCAATCTGGCAGGCGCCATGATGGCGCTGGCCATGCTGACGCTGGCGGCAAAACCCGCGGATGACAACCATGCCCACGGGCACGGAAAAGCCGAATATTTTTCAAGCGCTTTCGAGGGATTTCTCATCCTGATCGCCGCAGTCGCTATCAGCTACACGGCCATCGAGCGCCTGCTCAACCCACAACCCCTCGAAGCCGTAGGCATCGCACTTGCGATTTCGGTGGTGGCTTCAATCATCAATCTGGCCACCTCACGCACCCTGATGAATGTGGGGAAGAAACACAAATCCATCACCCTGGAAGCCGATGCGCATCATCTGATGACCGACGTCTGGACATCGGTTGGGGTCATCGTGGGCGTGGGCCTGGTCTGGCTAACAGGCTGGCTGTGGCTCGATCCCGTGGTTGCTCTGCTGGTGGCGTTGAATATTCTATGGACCGGATGGCAGTTGTTGCAGCGTTCTGCAGCTGGTTTGATGGATGTCTCCATACCGGAGGATGAGCTCCAGGCAATAGAAGCCATCCTGGATGACTATCGCAAGCACGGCTTGAAGTTTCACGCCCTGCGCACCCGTCAGGCCGGCACCCGTGCCTTTATCACCGTGCACGTCCTGGTACCCGGTGCATGGACCGTCCAGCATGGCCATGACTGGTCCGAGCGCATCGAAGCCGACATCCGGCTGGCAGTGACACACGCCCACATCACCACCCATCTGGAGCCAATGGAAGACCCCGTCTCACTGGCTGACCAGGAGCTGGACCGTCACGAAGGCTGAGGCGGCAAACACTGGATTGACCCCGTTCAGGGGGTGACCGCCGGTTATGCGTCGGCTTAATTGCTGCGATACATGGACTCCCGGTTGAACGGGTAATGTGGCTGAGATCCTTCGACCCCCTTGCCCGCCAGCACTTGCCACAGCTCCATCCAGCCATGGTCAAAGGCATGAGCCGACCCGGCCATGTAGATGCGCCAGATACGATATTTCTGTTCGCCTATGATTTTCCGGGCTTCGTCGGCATGGTCTTCCAGGCGGTTGACCCAATGCCACAGCGTTTTGCCGTAATGGGGTCGCAGGTTTTCAGCATCCAGGCATTCGAGGCCACTGCGGGAAGCCGCACGCAAGACGTCAGAGGCATGCACCAGCTCCCCGCCCGGAAACACATAGTCTTCGATGAATTCGGCAATGCCACTGCCAAGACCAATTGCATCGGGTTCGGCGGTGGTAATGCCATGGTTGAGAACCAACCCGCCCGGCTTGAGCAAGCGGGTGACCCTGTCGAAATACTCGCCCAGATTCGCCTGGCCCACGTGCTCAAACATGCCCACGCTGGCGATCTTGTCGTAAGCATCAAGCTCCTGCATGTCACGATAATCCAGGGTGCGCACGTCTACTCGCCCTGCCAGACCCAGCGCTTCGATCTGTTGACTCACATACGCATGCTGATCGTCCGACAGCGTGATGCCGACCGCCTGCACCCCATAATGTTGTGCCGCATGCAGAACCAGCCCGCCCCAGCCGCAGCCTATGTCGAGAAACCGTTCGCCCGGCTGGAGGTCCAGCTTGCGACAAATGAGGTCGAGCTTGGCTTCCTGCGCCGCATCCAGGCTCATGTCCGGTGTTTTGAAGTAGGCGCAGGAATACACCCGCTTTGCGTCCAGCCACAATCCGTAAAAATCGTTGGAGACGTCGTAGTGATACTGAATGTTCTTGCGATCCTGAGTGCGCGTATGCCGCCACCATTTCCAGCTTTCCGAGCCCATTTTCGGCATCAAACCGCCTGCATTGCACAGGCGGTCACCCAGTGCCAGAATGTCGCGGGCACTCCCTTCCAGGTCCAGCGCGCCTTCAACATAAGCCCGCGCCAAAGCACCCAGATTGGGATTTAGCAAGGCTTTCAGGCTGGTCATATGATGCAGCCGAATACGCACCGCAGCGAGTGTGCTCGGGCCTAACAGTTTGCCGTTCCACAGCTCAACAGCCAGAGGCAGACCGGATGCTTCCAGTCGCCGACGCACTTGATGTATCAACAGTTGGTCCAGCATCACGCCCTCCTTGAAAGACGGGCGGTGCGTATTGTTTTACCGCCCTTACTTTAATTTAGGACAAATCAACCACAAGTGCCGAACGGTTATT
>JAGXGP010000079.1 GCA_024636775.1 Hydrogenophilales bacterium | reverse complement strand
CTGGCCAGTTGCTGGGCCAGTGCGGTGGCAGCTTCACCAAATCGCTTGCGCCCCAATAGCTCGGCCTGCAGCTGCAAGAGCTGCGCAGCGGACAACACGATGTGTGTGGCCTGGCTGGCTGGCTGCGGCTGTACCGTCGCGCTGGAGGGAGCTTGTACAGCTTGGGGGAGCATGAAGGGTGATTCATCCTATTATTAGAAACTTCTCATGTAGATATCGGCAAAAAGTTAGGTGACTTGAAGTAAAAAAGCAGGAAGGATTAAGTGATGTATCCAGATAGTGGATAAATGAATCAAGGAAGGCAGATCCAACAATGGAAAAATGGGTTTTTGGGGTCGATGTAATATATTTAACAATTGTAAATAAGTAATAAAATCAATTTGTTATTGGATGATATTTTGTAAAGTTACCAATTGTTAGGCCTAAAGGTCAATTCAATAGATGATGAGTTATCAACAGACTTGTTAACGAATTGGCGTCAGTTATTGCATGAGAGGGTGGACACCTTTTAAGTGTGAAGACAGCGGATGGATTTTGGGGTTGCCCGCCCATTGCGAGGACAATAGTTCAAGCATGGGTGTGGTGATCGATTCTGACGCCGCTTAAACTCGTGATTCGTTTAGTTTTGGGTAGCCTGATGTCTTTATTGCAAGATCGTTCTCGTCAGTTTCTTTGGCACCCCTGTACCCAGATGAAACAGCTGGAAGCCACCCCGCCGCTGGCCATAGCCCGTGGCGAGGGGGTGTGGCTGATCGATACTGACGGGCGGCGCTACCTGGACGCGATTTCGAGCTGGTGGGTCAATCTGTTCGGCCACTGCAACCCGCGCATCAACGCAGCCATCATCGACCAGCTGGGAAAAATCGAGCATGTGATGCTGGCCGGCGCCACGCATGCGCCGGTAGTTGAGCTGTCTGAACGGCTGGCGAAGCTGACCGGGCTGGGCCACGCTTTTTACGGCTCGGACGGATCTTCAGCCACAGAAATTGCATTGAAGATAAGTGCTCACTATTGGCGTAACTCAGGCCAGGTGGAAAAAAATGAATTCATCAGTCTGAAAAACGGCTATCACGGCGAAACCGTCGGCGCGTTATCTGTGACCGATATCCCGCTGTTCAAGCAAACCTACGAACCGCTGCTTCGGCATTCGGTGCAAGTTCCCACGCCGGATGCTCGGCTGGCTGAGGCAGGGGAATCGGCGGAGGCCTTTGCCCTGCGCTGCGCCGACGCGCTGGAAGCCCATCTGGTCGAGCATGCTGCCACCACCGCCGCTTTCATCGTTGAACCGTTGGTACAGGGTGCAGCGGGCATGGCGATGTATCACCCGGTGTATCTGAGCCGGGCACGCGAGTTATGTGATCAATACCGTGTGCATCTGATTGCCGATGAAATTGCTGTGGGCTTCGGGCGAACGGGCACGATGTTCGCCTGTGAACAAGCGGCCGTCCGCCCGGATTTCATCTGTCTGTCCAAGGGTATAACCGGCGGTTATTTGCCGTTGTCAGCGGTGCTGACATCCGACGAGGTTTACGCTGCGTTTTATGGCGATGCCACTGCGAGAGGCTTTCTGCATTCGCATTCCTACACCGGCAACCCGCTTGCCTGCCGGGCGGCGCTGGCGGTGCTGGATATCTTCGAGTCGGATCAGGTCATTGCTGCCAATTGTGGGAAATCGGCCCAGTTTACGAAGATACTGGGCGAAGTGTCCGCCCACCCCCGCGTACGGCATTTCCGCCAGTGCGGCATGATTTGGGCGTTTGACGTGGCGGACACCGTAGCGGATTTTGCTTCACACTTTTACCGGCTGGCGCTGGCGCAGGGTGTGTTTATCCGCCCCATTGGCAATACTGTCTACGTGATGCCGCCTTACATTACGGAGGCAGCTGAAATTACTTCGCTGACACAGGCGATATTGGGTTCTCTGGCGCAAACGGAGTCTATGAAATGAAACTGACTTTTCTCGGCGCGGCACGTGAAGTGACCGGCTCCAGCTATCTGGTGGAACATGAGGGTGTACGCTTCCTGGTCGATTGCGGCATGTTTCAGGGTGGGCGCGAAACGCGGGCTAAAAATCATCAGGCATTCGCGTTCGATCCGGCGACGATCGACTTTGTCTTGCTGACACATGCCCACATCGATCATTCCGGGCTGTTGCCGCGGCTGGTGTCGCTGGGCTTCAAGGGCACGATATATACCACCCGCGCGACCTGCGACCTGCTCGCGGTGATGCTGCCGGATTCGGCGCACATCCAGGAAAAGGAAGCCGAATACGCCAATTTACGGCGTTTTCGAAAAGACCTGGAACGGAAAAAAAAGCCCGGGTCAGCATCGCGCGAGAGTGCGCCGTTGTATACCGTTGCACAGGCTTACGCTTCCCTGAAGCAGCTTAATCCGGTTGATTACGATCTCGAAGTCGCACCGCACACGCAGGTGCGCTGCACTTTCCGCGACGCCGGCCACATCCTCGGCTCTGCCATCATCGAAGTGTGGGTCGGCGAAGGCAAGCAACGCCGCAAGTTCGTGTTTTCGGGAGACCTCGGTCAGCCGGCGCGGCCGCTGCTGCGCGATTCCACCCCGATTCTTGAGGCCGACTACTTGCTGGTCGAGTCGACCTACGGCAATCGCGAACACAAGAGCATGGAAGCAACGCAGGACGAACTGGTGGAGGCGATCAACAACACGATTGTGAAAAAAGGCGGCAACGTCATCATTCCGGCCTTTGCGGTGGGCCGTACGCAAGACATGCTCTACCTGCTGGCCGATCTGACGCGGCAGGGTCGCATTCCCAAGCTTTCCGTGTTCGTCGATTCGCCAATGGCGACCGCGGCCACTGAAATCACCTACAAGCACATGGAACTGCTGGATACCGAAACCCATGCGCTGATGGGCAAGCATGGCGGTGCCGCGCACTTTCAAAAACTCAATTTTGTCGAAAGCGTGGAAGAATCGAAGGCACTCGACCGCGTTACCGGCGGCGCGGTCATTATCTCGGCCAGCGGAATGATGGAAGCCGGGCGCATCAAGTTTCACCTGCGCGCCAATCTGGGGCGGCGCGACTCCACCATTTTGATCACTGGATTTCAGGCCGCTGGCACCTTCGGCCGCCGCCTGGTCGATGGTGCCAAGCGCGTGCGTCTGCTGGGCGAAGACATATCTGTTCGTGCCGATCTGTACACCCTGGGCGGCCTGTCGGCGCATGCTGACCGCACCGCGTTGCTGGGCTGGCTGGGCCAGTTTCGCAGCAAGCCACGTCAGGTGTTTGTGGTGCATGGCGAGGAATCGGTAGCAACCGGCTTTGCCGCAGACCTGAAAATCAAGTTCGGCTGGGATACTATGGCGCCCCCTCTGGGCCACAGCGTGATCCTCGACTGAATGCAGCTTGAATATGAAACGTAATCGACATCAACAAGGCCAAGCTTCACTCATTTTGCTCTGCGTAGGTTTGCTGGGCCAGGCGCACGCTGCCTCGGTTGCGGCCTGGGAAGGATGCAGTGTGATTCCGGCGGACGCGGAGCGACTGGCATGCTATGACCGGCTGGTCGGCCCGCCCCAGCCCGAGCCGGTTCCCCTGGCCGCAGATAAGCCCGATACGCAGCCCGTTGTGGCGCAAGCTGCGCCTGTGGAGCCCAAATTGCTTTCAGCGCTGTCGCGCCATTGGGAATTGGATGACGAGGCCAAGCAGGGTGCCTTCCTGTTTCGTCCGCACCACCCCAATTATTTTCTGCCGATCAAGTACAGCACTGCGCCCAACAATACCCCGTTCAAGGATACGTTTACGCAGCCCGATCTGGGACTCGACTCCATCGAAACCGAGTTGCAGCTAAGCTTCAAGATCAAGGCGATGGAAGGGGTGTTCGGTCACGACAACCTCGATCTGTGGTTCGGCTACACTATCACCTCGTTTTGGCAGGCCTATAACGACACGATCTCTTCGCCCTTTCGTGAGACTAACTACGAGCCGGAAGCGATGTTGGTATTGCGAACCAATTATGAATTGGCCGGCTTTCGCGGGCGTTTTATCAATATGGGTATGGCGCATCAGTCGAACGGCCGCGGGGAAACCTTATCGCGCAGCTGGAACCGTGTCTACGCGCAATTCGGTTTTGAACGCGACAATCTGGCGGTGATGATCCGGCCCTGGGTTCGCATTCCGGAAAAAAACAGGAACGATGACAACCCGGATATCGAAGATTACCTGGGACATGGCGACGTGCTGGCAGTTTATCGAAAGGGCCGCAACGCTTATTCGCTGTTGTTACGTAATAACCTCAAGTCATCGGACAACCGCGGAGCATTGAAACTCAATTGGAGCTTTCCGCTGTATGGGCGCCTCAAAGGTTATGTCCAGTATTTCAACGGCTATGGTGAATCGTTGGTCGATTACAACCATAAGCAGCAATCGTTGGGTTTTGGGGTAAGCCTGACCGAGGGGATGTAGGCCGTTACGGCAGGGCCTGCTCCAGTAAATGCTTCACATATTTCGCTGGAATGGCGTAGCTGATGCCGCTCGGTGCAGATAGCGCCGCTTCCTTTGCGCCTTTCACATAAACCGAATTGACCACGCCCAGCACCTCGCCTGTGTCCGGGTTCCACACCGGGCTGCCGCTATTGCCAGGGTAGGCGATGGCATCGAGCTCGAACACTTCATAGGGGTCCTGCGCCTGCCTCAGGGTGCGCACATTGAGCTGGGAGGCATTTTGCAGCGGGGTGAAGATGGGAATGATCGCGGCGAGGCCTGCGCGGTGCGTGGAGGGGTTGAGCCCCAGCACCGAGCCGATTGGGTAGCCGGTGAAGTACAGCTGCCAGCCTTCGCGCGCGGTGGTGGAGTCGCCCAGCCTGAGTGCGGGCAAGGGGTTGCCGGAAATTTTAAGCAACGCCAGATCACGTGCCTTGTCGGTTGCAATCAGTTGTGCGGTACGCACTTCCATTTTTCGATCATGGCCGATAAACACGGCGTGGGTTTCGTTTTTTTCGGAATCCAGCAATTTGCTGAAAATGTGCGCACACGACACCACATAGCGTCCATCCAACACGACGAAACCGGTGCCCTGCAGATTGGCGCGCGGGCTGCCGGTGGGGTTGTAAGTACCCACCCCAACCACACCCGGCTTGATGTTGAGTACCATGTCGGCCACATCGGCGCTGGCAGGCGAGCAGAGGACAAGCGCGATCAGCGCCCAGCGGGCATGACACTTGCTGACCAGGAGTTGGGATGGCTGGAGGGTGTATCCGGGCAGCTTTCCGCAAATTCGATACAATCCAGATAGAACCAAAGATTTTTTATTCATAAGGGAATCCAGGCATGAGCATAGTTGCGGTTGTTGGGTTGGGCTACGTGGGCTTGCCGTTGGCGGTTGAGTTCGGTAAAAAAATGACCACTATCGGTTACGACCTCTCGGTTGAAAAAATAGAGCAATATCGCCAATTTCGCGACCCAACCGGCGAAGTCTCAACGGAAGACCTCAAGGCCGCCACCCTGCTGACTGTGACCACCGATCCCGCCGACCTGGCCCGCGCAGACTTCATTGTTGTTGCGGTGCCCACTCCGGTCGACGCCGCGCACATTCCCGACTTCTCGCCGCTGATCGGTTCTAGCACCACCGTCGGCAAGTATCTGAAAAAGGGCGCGACGGTCATTTACGAATCTACAGTTTACCCCGGCGCAACCGAAGAGGTTTGCATCCCGATTCTGGAAAAACAGTCTGGCATGAAATGGCTGCAGGATTTCCACGTCGGTTATTCACCCGAACGCGTCAACCCGGGCGACAAGGAACGCACCATTACCAAGATCGTTAAAGTGGTGTCGGGTGACGATACCGCTACCCTCGATAAAGTTGCTGAGCTCTACAGCAGCGTGATCACTGCGGGTGTCCACCGTGCCAGTTCGATCAAGGTGGCTGAAGCTGCCAAGGTGATCGAGAACACCCAGCGCGACCTCAACATCGCGCTGATGAACGAACTCTCGCTGATCTTCCATCGCCTCGGCATCGACACGATCGAAGTGCTGAAAGCCGCAGGCACCAAGTGGAATTTCCTGCCGTTTCGCCCGGGTCTGGTCGGCGGCCACTGTATCGGCGTCGATCCCTACTACCTCACGCACAAGGCCGACATGCTCGGGTATCACCCACAGGTGATCCTTGCCGGGCGCCGCATCAACGACGGCATGGGTGCCTACGTCGCGCAGGAAACGGTGAAAAAGATGATCGCCAATGGTGTGAAAGTGAAGGGTGCAAAGGTCAACGTGTTGGGACTGACCTTCAAGGAGAACTGCCCCGACCTGCGTAACTCAAAGGTCGTCGATGTCATCCGCGAACTGAAAACGTTTGGCTGCGATGTGTATGTGCATGATCCGCTCGGTGAATCTCGCGAAGCCGAGCATGAATACGGCATCAGCCTCACTACGTGGGATGACCTGCCAGCATGTGATGCCATCGTTGCCGCCGTTTCGCACAGCGCGTATCTGGAAAAATCGTTTGCCGAACTCACTTCAAAACTGAGTAAAGGCGGGGCATTTACCGATGTCAAGTCGGCTTATGATCCGGACACGGTCAGAGCAGCGGGCTTCGCGCTTTGGAGGCTGTGATGACCGCGTTCGACGCGCTGAAAAAAACGTTGGCCGCCGAGCCAAAAACCTGGCTCGTCACGGGTGTCGCAGGCTTCATTGGCAGCAATCTGGTCGAAGCCTTGTTGCAGCTTGATCAGCACGTCGTCGGCCTTGACAACTTTGCCACCGGTCACGAAAAAAACCTGGCCCAGGTAGAGTCCAGCGTCGGCCCCAACCGCTGGGCACGATTCAGCTTCAGGCGCGGCGATATTTGCGAACCTGCTACTTGCCACGATGTCTGCAAGGGCGTCGATTACGTCCTGCATCAGGCCGCGCTCGGCTCGGTGCCGCGATCGCTGGAAGACCCGCTGTCGACGCATGCCGCCAATAACACTGGCTATCTCAATATGCTGATTGCCGCGCGCGATGCCCAAGTCAAGCGCTTCGTTTACGCAGCGTCCAGTTCGACTTATGGCGACCACCCCGGCTTGCCCAAGGTTGAAGATGTCATCGGCAAACCCCTGTCGCCCTATGCGGTGACCAAGCTGGTGAACGAGTTATATGCCGATGTGTTTGGCCGCTGCTACGGTATGGAGAGCGTGGGTCTCAGATATTTCAATATCTTCGGCCGCCGTCAGGACCCCGATGGTGCCTATGCTGCCGTGGTGCCCAAATGGGTTGCCAGCATGATCCACAATGAACCTGTGCACATCAACGGTGATGGCGAAACCAGCCGAGACTTCTGCTACATCGACAACGTCATCCAGGCTAATTTGCTGGCGGCCACCAGCCAGCATGCCGATGCAGCCAACCAGGTCTACAACGTAGCTGTTGGCGACCGCACCACGCTTAACCAGCTGTTCGAAGCCATTCGTTCATTGCTGGCGCCGCAATTCCCCCATCTTGCCGATTTCAAACCCAACTACCGCAACTTCCGCGCCGGCGATGTGCGTCATTCGCTTGCCGATATTTCCAAGGCCCACACGCGCCTGGGATACGAACCTACGCATCGCATCGGCGAAGGCCTGGCCGAGGCGATGGACTGGTATGTGCAGGATTTGAGTTAAGACCGCTTAATTCACGCCGATATCTTTAGATAAGATAGTTCGAGACTCACTCCGTTGCCCATGGATGCCCGCTTGCTGCACCAATTCGTTCCGCTCAATGCACTGTCACAGCCGGTTCTGAGTGAGCTTGCTGCCCAAGCAGCGGAAATCACCCTGGCCAAGGGGCGGGTTATTTTTCATCAGGATGACGATGATCCGTGGCTGTATTTTCTGCTCGAAGGCGAGGTTATCTGCCAGGAACGCGACCATGCTCCACGCTTCGTCCAATCCGGCAGTGAGGATGCGCGTTATGCCCTGGCGCGCACCCGCCCGCGTGGCTACAGTGCGGTGGCAGCCACCTCGGTGCGTCTGCTCCGCATTAAGGAGGCTTTGCTGGAATCACGCCTGAGCTTCGACCAGGCCACTGCCTACGAAGTCTTCGAATACGATGGCAGCGACGATCCTGCCTGGATGCTGAAAATTCTGTCCGAGCCCGCTTTTCTCAAAGTGCCGCCAGCCCATGCCAACGCCATGTTCGAGCGCTTCCAGCCACGGCCCTGCAAGAAGGGCGACGTCATCATCCAGCAGGGCGACCAGGCAGATAACTACTACCTGATTCGTACTGGTCGCGCACAGGTTTCCCGGGCCGAGCCCGGTGGATCGCCCATCGTGCTGGCTGAATTCGGTCCCGGCGACGGTTTTGGCGAGGAAGCCCTGCTGACCGGCGAACTCCGCAACGCCAGCGTCACCATGCTCAGCGATGGTTTGCTGATGCGCTTGTCCAGACAGGATTTTGATGCCTTGTTGAAAACACCACTGGTGAAGAGCGTCGATTTTGACGTTGCACGCCGCATGCTGCAGACAGGCGCGCAGCTGGTGGACGTAAGGCTGGAAGACGAATACCGTGCAGGGACCTTGCGGGACAGTCTCAACCTGCCGCTCTATTTGCTGCGTTTGAAAGCGCAATCGCTGGACCCGCAAAGAAAATATATCCTCTTCTGCCAACATGACCAACGCAGCAGTGCCGCTGCGTTCATCCTTGCCCAGCGCGGACTGGATGTCTATGTTCTGCGTGGTGGGCTGGCAGAGATTAAGCATGTTGAGGAAGCCCACACATAACGCGTGCAGATGCATCGCAATGTCCAGGCTGGTTTGGCTGTCTCGCCAGTAACTGGGTCAAGATTGGCATTGGCGTGCCATCGTTTCGCTCAGACGCCAGATTCAAGCTACGCAATAACAGACCGATACTATGCGTACGGAGAAAATTGTGACGCGTGTAAAAAATAATGGCGAATGATGAACACGCTCTGTTTGAAGGGGGTGGCGAAAGCGGACGGAATGCGCTGGATATCCTGCTGCGCCATATGCGGACCGACAGCGATTTCCCTGCCTTGTCCGAGGCCATCGGTGCGATCAATCGCATAGCTTCGTCCGACCGGGAGGGGGTCAACGAGCTTTCCAACAACATCCTCAAGGATTTTGCGCTCACCAACAAGCTGCTGAAGCTGGCCAATGTTGCGTTCTATAATCAGGTCGGCGGCGGCTCGATCAGCACCATATCGCGCGCGGTGGTGATCCTCGGCTTCGATGCGGTGCGATCGATCGCCCTGAGCCTGATCCTGTTCGACAATATGGAAAACAAGGCGCACGCGCAACAGCTGAAGGAAGAGTTCGTCAAGGTGTTGTACGCAGGCATGATGGCGCGCGAGATGGCGCGCGAGATGCAAGTAAAGGATGTGGAGGAGGCGTTTATCGGCGCCATGCTGCACAATCTGGGGCGCATGCTGGCCATGTTTTATTTTCCCGCGGAGACGGTAACGATCCGACAACGTGTCGAGGTCGAAGGCCTGAGCGAAGCCCGCGCCTCGGCTGAAGTACTGGGGGTGTCATTCGAGACTCTGGGAGTCGGCATCGCACGCAGCTGGGGGTTTCCGGATCAACTGGTGCAGACCATGAAAAAACTGCCGACCGGGAAGATCAGGAAATGCACGAACAACACTGACCGACTACGTGCGCTGGCGGGCTTTTCAAATGAATTGTGCGAGGCTGTTCTCGATACCTCGGATGCGGATCGCGGCAAGGCGCTGACCCGGCTTGCAGTGCGCTTTGGAGACAGTTTGCAGGTGACGGAAAAACAGCTCGCCGGGCTGATGGGAAAGTCGATGCAGGACATCGCGCAATTTGCCCTGGCGGTGAACGTGAACCTGAAACACAGTGATTTCGCCAAACAGGCGGCGAAATGGGCGGGCTTGACTGCAGCGCCTGGCGTATCGCCCGAGCGGGAAGCCGATACTTGTACGTCGCCGGTCGAGGCGGTCGATGACCTGGCTGCCTTGGACACCAGCGTGCTGCAGGAACGCGCGCGGATTCTCGATGCGGAATCGGAGCAAGCCGGCGCCCAATCGCAGCGCACATCCGCGGACGCGCAGTCCATCCTCACCTCGGGCTTGCAGGACGTCAGCAATTCGCTGATCGACGACGCTATTTCCATCAACGATATTCTGCGCATGATCCTGGAGGCCATGTATAGCGGCATGGGGTTCGCGCATGTGCTGCTGTGCATCAAGGACGGCCGTCACAACACGATGTGCGGCAAATTCGGCTTTGGCGATGGCGTGCAAGACCTGGTCAAAGCCTTTGATTTCCATTTGTCCGCGCAGCCGGATGTCTTCCTCGTGGCGCTTCAGAACAATGCCGACATCCTCATTGCCGACATCAACGATCCCAAGATCGCCGCGCGCGTTCCAGCGTGGTACCGGCAAAACGTATCGGCGCGCACCTTCGTGCTGTTTCCTATCATCGTGAAAGGCAAGCCGATCGGTCTGATCTACGCCGACCGGCCTCAGCCTGGCGATATCACGATTCCCGAGAAAGAGCTTTCCTTGCTCAAGTCATTGCGCAATCAGGCCGTTCTGGCCATCAGGCAATCCCTGTGAAGGCTGTCCGGGCAGCCTGGAGGAAGGGGCGCCGCGATCTCGCTTAATCCCCGTTTGTCGATGCAAGGCAATCGGATTCGCAATGTGTTGATCCGGTCGCGGGAAATACCGTGCGCGGAATTAGGCATAATGACGCGATGTGCTCGTTCCGAATCGCCTTCCTGTTTCTCGCCGGTCCGCTGCTTTCGGGTTTTGCGGCGCCCGTTCATGCGGCTGAGCTTCCTGCCACCTTCACCCTGGCGTTAACGCAGGCCGGCATTCCGCTCGAGCACGTGGCGGTGAGCGTGCAATCGCTGGATGCGGCTGAACCCATGCTGAGCCACAACGCCGAAGCTGCACTCAACCCGGCATCGGTGATGAAACTGGTGACGAGCTTTGCCGCCCTGAATCAGTTGGGCCCTGGCTTTGCGTGGACCACCGATATCTGGGCAAATGGCACCATCAAGGATGGGGTGTTGAATGGTGACCTTGTCATCAAGGGCTATGGCGATCCCACGCTGACGCTGGAACGGATATGGTTGCTGCAGCGCGAATTGCGCGCACGAGGCGTGCAGCACATACGCGGCAATCTGGTGCTCGATACCAGCCACTTCGACTTGCCAAAGATGGATTCAGGTGCCTTTGACGATGAGCCGCTGGCACTTTATAACGCTACACCAGGCGCATTGGTGGCCAATTTCAATGCCATTACCATTCGACTGAAGCCAGTAGGGGAGCAGGTACGCGTCATACCGGACGTTGCGCTGAGTGGGGTGACACTGATGTCGCAACTGGTGCTGGAGGAAAAGGCTGAGTGCAATGGTGGCAAGGATGCAATCAAGCCGACGATGATTGCGGGAGCGCATCGTGTGCTGGCAATCAGCGGGCGCTATGCACGGGGGTGCGGAGAGCAGCGTCTGTCGTTGAGCCTGTTCGATTCTGCGACCACGTTCGATTTGATTTTTCGCGGGCTCTGGACTGAATTGGGCGGCACTTTGAGCGGCATCACGGAAAGCGGCCGTGCGCCTGCCTCCGAGCCGCTGTTGAAATTCGCCTCGACGCCGCTGACCGATGCGCTCACCAAGCTCAATAAATATTCGAACAACCTGATGACACGCAACCTGCTGTTGACGCTGGGCGCCGAAAAGTTCGGTGCGCCTGCAACGCTTGAAAAAGGCGTGGACGCGGTTACTGAAGTGTTGACGCAACGTGGCGTGTCCACCCAAAAGCTGGTGCTGGAAAATGGCGCGGGCCTGTCGCGGATCGAGCGTATCAGCGCCACCGCATTGAATCAATTGTTGATCGCCGCCTATCGCAGTCCCTTGTTTGCCGAATTCGAGTCGGCGCTGCCGATCGTTTCCATCGATGGCACGCTGAAGAAGCGATTCAACGGCAGTTTGCTTGCGGGCAATGCGCACCTCAAAACCGGCAGCTTGCGCGATGTCAGCGCATTGGCCGGTTATGTGTACACCACAAGCGGCCAACGCGTCAGCTTTGTCATGCTGGTCAACCACGCCAATGCCCGGCGCAGTGAGGCGGCTCAGCGTGCATTGCTGGAGTGGGTGCATTCGACACCACACGGGCCACAGCCCGTAGTGGATCAGAGCGACGCTACGAAATGAACCCCGGTTGCCGAGTCATGGGCCTGTTTCTGGTGGTGCTGGCTCTGTTCCAGTCGCTGACGGTGGCGGTGGACGCCTGGCATGCCGGGCAGTGGCCCAGTCTGCCCAGCGAGTGGGTGCGCCTGGCCTTGTTGCCGCTGGCGTTGTGGGTGTATATCCACTATTTCAGCGCATGGGGAAATTGTCAGTGTGGAAGCGACGATGAACCTCGACAGCATTCCTGACTGGGTGGCCTGGCTGGCACAGGATGCGGATGGCGCGCTATGGGGCTATGAAGTCGAGCCCAACATGCAGCATAACGGGTGGTACGAAACGAAGTGGGGCGAATTGTGCGACTGGGCCAAACGAAGCCGCCGGCAGACTGGGCGGCGACCCTGAAGCGCAGGGAATAACCGAACCCCCTGCGGATGCAGCAGATCGGTTTTGACGTTGTCCTCATATTAGGTGCGCCCACCCTGGAGCTTGTTCGGCTGCGTGCGGGCCTACAAGCCGAGGTCTTGCCACATCGCATCGACTTTTGCCTTCACCGCGGCATCCATCACGATCGGCGTACCCCATTCGCGTGCAGTTTCACCGGGCCATTTGTTGGTGGCATCGATGCCCATCTTGCTACCGAGCCCGGAAACCGGGCTGGCGAAGTCGAGATAATCGATCGGCGTGTTTTCCACCAGCAAGGTGTCGCGTGCCGGGTCGACGCGGGTGGTCAGCGCCCAGATCACTTCTTTCCAGTCGCGCACATTGACGTCATCGTCGGTGACGATAATGAACTTGGTATACATGAACTGGCGCAGGAAACTCCACACCCCAAACATCACCCGCTTGGCGTGGCCGGGGTAACTCTTTTTCATGCTGACCACCGCCATGCGGTAGGAGCAGCCTTCGGGCGGCAGGTAAAAGTCGGTGATCTCGGGAAACTGTTTCTGCAACAGCGGCACGAACACTTCGTTCAGCGCCACGCCGAGGATGGCCGGTTCGTCCGGCGGCTTGCCGGTGTAGGTGCTGTGGTAGATCGGGTCGCGCCGCATCGTCATGCGCTCGATGGTGAACACCGGAAAAGTTTCCTGTTCGTTGTAGTAGCCGGTGTGGTCGCCGTACGGGCCTTCGAGCGCAGTCTCGCCCGGATGGATCACGCCTTCGAGCACGATTTCGGCCGAGGCCGGTACCTGCAAATCGCTGCCGAGGCATTTCACCACTTCGGTCTTGGCGCCGCGCAGCAAACCGGCGAACTGGTATTCCGACAGCGAATCCGGAACCGGCGTGACGGCGCCGAGGATCGTCGCCGGGTCAGCACCCAATGCAACCGCAATCGGAAACGGCTTGCCGGGATGCGCCAGTTGATGCTCGCGAAAATCCAGTGCGCCGCCGCGATGAGCCAGCCAGCGCATGATGAGTTTGTTGGGCGCGATCACCTGTTGGCGGTAGATGCCGAGGTTTTGCCGCGCCTTGTGCGGACCGCGGGTGACGGTCAGCCCCCAGGTGACGAGTGGTGCCACATCCCCCGGCCAGCAATGCTGCACCGGCAGCCGGGAGAGGTCCACGTCATTCCCTTCCCATACGATTTCCTGGCATGGCGCGCTGCGTACCTCCTTCGGCGCCATGTTCAACACCTGCTTGAGCACGGGCCATTTATCCCACGCATCGCGCAGGCCCTTTGGAGGTTCCGGCTCCTTCAGGTAGGCCAGCAATTTGCCCACTTCGCGTAGCCTGCTAGGGTCGTCTTCCCCCATTCCCAGCGCAACACGTTTGACTGTGCCAAACAAATTCGCCAGCACCGGAATGGAATGGCCTTTGGGGTTTTCAAACAGCAATGCCGGCCCGCCTGCGCGTAGCACGCGATCGGCGATTTCGGTCATCTCAAGCTTGGGGTCGACTTCCACGGCGATGCGTTTGAGCTCGCCCATTTTTTCGAGTTGGGCGATGAAGTCCCGCAGGTCGTGGTAAATCATGAATGGGTGTCAGGTTGGGCGATGAAAATAATTGTGGCTGAACACCTTCCGCGCGGAGACCAGATTGCCTGGCCGACACAGCTTGTGCGCGGAAGCGGTCGCCATCAATTGATATATTCGAACAAAACAACAACCTTGGTTACGCCACTTGTGGTTCGTGCAATTTCAGTGGCGATCATGGCCTCGTCTTTCGAGACCAGACCCATCAAGTAAACGACGGCGACTTCTGTCACGATTTTTATTTTGGTACCAGGGACTCTTTCGTCCCGCAACATACGCGCCTTCACCTTGCTGGTGATGGCCGTATCATTTGCATCAGACGTCAGAGAAGTGGCACCCGATACGCTAATTTCGTTGTACACGGCGCGTACATCCGGAACGTCTTTGACGATTTCGCCCGCACGTACGCGAGTGGATTCGTCCAGTACCTGGCCAGTCAGCAGCACCTGACGGTTATAACTGGTGGTGGAAATGTTGGCGGAATTTTTTGGGAAGGTCTCGCTCAGGCGGCTTTGCGCGCGCAGTTCGATTTCCTGGTCACCCACGAATACGCCTGCGGTACGACGATCCAATGCGACTGCAGATCCGGTTGCCGCGGCTCCTCCCAATACGGCAGTGGCGCATCCTTGCAATTGTGACAAGACGAGGCCTGCCAACGCGATTTGTACAAGTTTGTTCATTCTTCAGCTCCTAGTAAAACGCTGTCCACTCCATCGCATAGGCAATGGATGGCAAGCAGATGGACTTCCTGGATACGCGCAGTGGATTCTGCGGGCACACACAAAAAGACGTCGTCTTCCTGCATTTGTTCCGTCATCCGGCCACCGCTTCGACCTGTCAGTGCAATGACATGCATGTTGCGGGAGTGAGCGGCGGATACTGCGTGCAATACATTGGGTGAATTGCCACTGGTTGATATTGCCAGCAGGACATCGCCGGGCTGTCCCAAGGCTTTTACCTGACGTGCAAATACTTGATCATAGGTTGAATCGTTCGATATTGCAGTCAAGGTTGAGGTATCGGTTGTCAGTGCGATGGCCGCAAGCCCCGGCCGCTCCTGCTCGAACCGGTTGATCATGACAGAGGCGAAATGCTGTGCATCTGTTGCCGAGCCGCCGTTGCCGCAGGCCAGCACCTTACCTCCCTGCGTAAAGCAGTGCACCAGCAGGCGTGCTGCTTGCTCAATCTGCGGTGCGAGGGTGTCTGCAGCGTCCAGATTGGCTTGGGCTGAGGCCTTGAAGTGGCCGAGTATTCTGTCTAATAAAGCCATGGCCGCAATTATCCCATATCGTCGAACGCATTCTTGATCCAGTCGGGACGGGTGTCACTCGACATCGCCACCACGTCGAAGCGACACGGCGGTAGCGTTTTCAGAGTCGTCAGATATTGGCGGGCAGCGGCGAGCAGTTTTCTTTGTTTGGTGAGCGTCACGCTGGCGGCGGCACCCCCAAAGTCGCTGCGGCTGCGTAGACGCACCTCAACGAAAACCCGCGTAGCACCGTCCTGCATGATGAGGTCGATCTCGCCGAAGCGACAGCGCCAGTTTCGCGCAACCAGCACCAGTCCGTTGGACTCGAGGAAGATTTCAGCCCGTTTTTCTGCGGATTGCCCAAGCAGGGTTTTCAACATCTGCGACAATGACAGCCCATGAATGAATCCGCCCATCATACCCGTCTGCCGCCCGCGCTCTATGTGGTCGCCACGCCCATTGGCAACCTCGGCGATATCACCCTGCGGGCGATTGAAACCTTGAAATGTGCGGATCGTGTGGCGGCTGAAGACACTCGAGTGTCCGGGCAGCTGCTCGCACACCTCAATATTTCCAAGCCCATGGTGTCGATACGCGAACACAACGAACGTGAGGCTGCCAACAAGGTGGTCGCGTGGATAGTGGCGGGCGAAGCCGTCGCTTATGTGTCGGATGCCGGCACGCCGGCAGTCTCCGATCCCGGCGCGCGGCTGGTTGCAGCCGTACGCGCGGCTGGACTGGTCGTGGTGCCTATCCCCGGTGCATCCGCGGTGACCGCGGCGCTGTCCGCCGCCGGCGTCGAGTCGGGGACGTGGTTGTTCCATGGATTTTTGCCCCCTAAAGCGGGTGCCCGCCGCGCGCAGCTGCAAACACTTGCGGCCTTGCCGAGCGCGCTGGTGTTTTATGAGGCGCCGCACCGGATTGAAGAAACCCTGGCCGATATGGCTGCCGTGCTGGACGATGCGCGTGCCGTTACCCTGGCACGTGAATTGACCAAGCGATTCGAAACCATCATCACCCTGCCGTTGCGTGATGCGCCGGCCTGGCTGGCTGCCGACCCCAACAACGTGCGCGGAGAATTCGTGGTGATCGTGCATCCGCCTGCGGCTGCGGCTGCGGTGGTCGACGCCGAAGCGATGCGGGTGCTTGATGTGTTGCTGGGCGAGTTGCCGCCAACGCTGGCAGCCAAACTTACGTCGAAGATCACCGGACGCAGCAAGTCCGATCTCTATAAAATGACTCTGGCATTAAAACCGCAAGATCAGGAAGACGCATGACCGACACCCTCATCCTCACTCGCCCCGACGACTGGCACATCCATTTCCGTGATGGCGCTGCCATGCAGAGCATCGTACCCGATACTGCGCGCGTATTTGGTCGCGCCATTGCGATGCCGAACCTTAAGCCACCGGTCGTTACAGTGGCAGATGCGTCCGCGTATCGTGATCGTTTGCTGGCCGCAGCAGCAGGGACGGCATTCGAGCCATTGATGACGCTCTACCTAACCGACAATACGCAGCCGGATGAAATCCGTCGCGCGCACGAAAGTGATTTTGTGCATGCTGTGAAGTATTACCCGGCGGGCGCCACGACGAATTCTGATTCCGGCGTGACAGATCTCGCCAAAACCTATGCAGCGATTGCAGTCATGGAAGAAGTCGGAATGCCGTTGTTATTGCACGGTGAAGTGGTCGATTCAGATGTCGATGTATTCGACCGGGAGGCCGTGTTTATTGAGCGACACCTGACCCGGCTGATTCGCGATTTTCCCAAACTGAAAATCGTGCTCGAACACATCACCACCCGCCAGGCAGCCGAGTTTGTGGCCGCCGCCCCCGCGAATGTGGCGGCTACCATTACCGTGCATCACCTGCTCTACAACCGCAATGCCATGTTCAAAGGCGGCATAAGGCCTCACCTGTACTGCCTGCCGATTTTGAAGCGCGAAATGCATCGTCAGGCGCTGGTAGCAGCAGCCATTTCTGGCAGCCCCAAGTTTTTTCTCGGTACCGATTCTGCTCCGCATGCGGTCGGCGCCAAGGAGTCGTCCTGTGGCTGCGCCGGCGTGTATTCGGCGCACGCAGCGATCGAATTGTATGCAGAGGCATTCGAAGATGCAGGCGCGTTGGACAAGCTCGAAGCCTTCGCCAGTTTTTACGGCGCGGACTTTTATGGCCTGCCTCGCCACACTGACACGATTACGCTCAAGCACGAAAGCTGGACGGTTCCGACCGGTATCAAACTGGGCTCCGATAGCCTGGTGCCGTTGCGTGCGGGCGAGTCAATCCGTTGGTGCGTCGTTGACGCGTAACCGCGCATAAAAAAACCGGGCAGATGCCCGGTTGAGTGGGAGACACGCGAAAAACTACGGGAAGGCGGGAATCGTCGGCTCCATACCTGACCCCATGGCCTCAGGGTGATGCGATGCAATCAGTTTCTTGATTTCGTCGACACGTCCTGAAGGCACATCCACCATCATCAGAATGTGACCAGCAGCGATCGCCGATTCAAAGGTTTTGAGGCGTGAGTTGGGAATCGAACTGGCGACCATGCTGGCGACCCAGGCACCAAATGCGGCCCCGATCAAGGCGGTGATCAGGATGGTGACGAGTTGTAGGTCCACGCCTGCCGGGGGGAAAAACACTGCCACCAAGCCCGCGAGGATGCCGATGCCGCCTCCAACTGCCAAGCCCGTTTCGGCGCCATGGACGAAGTCGGTTTTCTGCAGGATTGAGGCTTCGTGCATGCCTGCCAAGGGAATACCGTCCTTGGCCAGCACGTGTATGTGACCATCCTCGATGCGATTGAGTAAAAGTTCGTTACGGATTTGTCGGGCGCTCACCACGTCCGGCACCATGAAGTACAGTCGTCTTCTCATGATGGGTCTCCTGTCAGGGGTCAGCCTTCGGCCCTGTCATCTCTAGGTAGCAAATAGGTGGCTTAAGTCAAGGGTGGGTTATATCGAGGAAATGCGCCTTATAATGTGGACGGGGAAGCCAGCCAGACAACCGCTGCCATGCAAATGGGAGAGGAAAGTCCGGGCTCCATAGAGCAGGATGCCGGCTAACGGCCGGACGCCGTGAGGCGAGGAATAGGGCCACAGAGACGAGCGTATTTAGTTACGGTGAAACGCGGTAACCTCCATCCGGAGCAACACCAAATAGGCAGGCGATGAAGCGGCTCGCTGAGTCTGCGGGTAGGTGGCATGAGCGGATTAGTAATGATCCGCCTAGAGGAATGGTTGTCCACGACAGAACCCGGCTTATCGGCTGACTTCCCCACTTTATATGTAATTCAAACACTTAGCGTTTTTTCCTCAAAAGTGGGGCAAAAAAAGCCGCTAAGCGCCGGTTTTTCCAGAAACTTATCCACAACCCGAAACCACCCCTAAGTCATTGAGGCATAGGGGTTTTTTTGCGTCTTTTATATTGACCCCCCCAAAACTATCCCCTATAGTGGGTGGCAGTGGTGAATGGTGGGAGGATGTGGGAGAATGTGCGCATCCGATCACGGCTGAATTTCAGCCAAATCCAAATCAATAATCAGGAGTGGGCATGTTTCGGGGAGTTGCGACAGTCAGTTTGGATAGCAAGAACCGGCTTGTAGTGCCGGCGCGCTACCGCGACGCACTTCTGGTGAACGGCGCGGGGCGCGTGGTCGTCACGGCCGACCCGAGCCAGTGCCTGCTGTTGTATCCGCTGCCCGAATGGGAGCCGATCGAGAAAAAGCTCAACGCTTTGTCTGACTTCAATCCCCGTACTCGTAGCCTCAAGCAATTGCTTGTCGGTTATGCGCACGACATGGATATGGACAGCGCCGGCCGCGTGTTGCTCCCACCGATGCTGCGCAAATTTGCCGAGCTGGACAAAAACGTGGTGCTGGTCGGCCAGGGCAGCAAGGTGGAGATATGGAACGAAGCGCGCTGGGAAGCACAGGTATCGCAGGCACTCACCTTTAGGGACGACACGCTGCCTCCTGAGTTGGAGGGGTTCACGTTGTGATGGATGCCGCCCATGTGCCGGTGCTGGCACAGGAGGCGGTGGCGGCGCTGGCGATTATTGACGATGGAGTTTATGTCGATGCGACCTTTGGGCGCGGTGGGCATAGCCGCTTGATTCTTGAGCAGTTGGGATCTAAAGGACGATTGATTGCGCTGGATCGAGACCCCGATGCCATTGAGGCCGGGGCGGCTTTGCGGGATGCGCGGATGACGCTGGTGCACAGTGCCTTTTCGCGGTTGGGTGAGGTGCTGGGCGGGTTGGGGTTGACTCAGGTGAACGGGATTCTATTGGACATAGGGGTTTCGTCTCCGCAGCTGGATGATGCAACGCGTGGCTTCAGTTTTCGTTTTGATGCGCCACTCGATATGCGGATGGATCCGGGAAGCGGGCTTTCTGCTGCGGACTGGTTGGCAGCGGCAACAGAGGGAGAAATCAGTGAAGTCATCCGCACCTACGGGGAAGAGCGGTTTGCTAAATCGATTGCGCGCGCGATTGTTGCGGCACGACAAGAAGAAGCCATCAGCAGTACCGCGCAGCTGGCGAGCCTCATCGCCGGCACGCTCAAGTGGCGTGAGCCGGGGCAACACCCGGCGACACGCAGCTTCCAGGCTATACGGATTTATATCAACCGTGAGCTTGAAGAGCTGAGCCAGGTACTCCCTCAATGCGTGGACTTTCTGAAACCGGGTGGACGGCTTGCAGTGATCAGCTTTCATTCGCTGGAAGACCGCATTGTCAAACGCTACATGCGCGATGAATCACAAGGCGAACAGGCACCTCGACGGTTGCCGATACGGGCGGCCCTGTTAAAGCCAGGGCGTCTGAAGCTGGTTGGGCGCGCGCAGCACGCCAGTGATGTTGAGGTCACGGCTAATCCACGTGCACGTAGTGCGGTGTTGCGCGTGGCGGAAAAAATGGATGTGGCGGCATGAGTCGCCTTAATGTGGTTCTGGCTGTGGTGTTGGTGATGTGTGCGCTAGCTGTTATTCAGGCGCAGCACCGCTCACGCACGTATTTCGTGGAATTGGAAAGATTGAAAAAAGAAGCGCGCGCCCTCGAGGAGCAATGGGGGAGATTGCAGCTTGAGCAGAGCACCTGGGCCAATCCGGCACGGGTCGATACCCTTGCGCGCACCCAATTGGGTTTGGTTCCACCCACACAAGAGCGTATTCGTGTTGAAACGGGTCGGGCTGAGTCATGGAGGAGCACGCCATGAACTTCCATACACGCAAACTTCTCAAACTGAATCTGGCTCCCTGGCGCATGGCAACAGTGGGCGGGCTGTTGTTGAGTGGCTTGCTGGTGGTGGCCGGGCGTGCATTCTATCTGCAGGGCCTCAATACGGATTACCTGCAGGGCAAGGGTGACGCAGTCGCCAACCGCAATCTCACGCTGCCCGCGCATCGCGGACAGGTGGCTGATCGAAACGGCCAGTTGCTGGCCATCAGTACGCCAGTTGAATCCTTGTGGGCGCGGTCGGCTGAACTTGAATTGACTGGAGAGCAGCGGGCGCATCTGGCCAAAGTGCTCGATATGCCTGTGCGTGCACTCGCGTCCAAACTGGATCGAAAAACCCGGGGTGAATTCAGCGTGCGGCGCCCAGTCACACCGGAGCAAGCCGCCAGAATTACTGCAATGGGCGTACCTGGCTTGCATCTGCGGCGGGAGTTTCGTCGTTATTACCCGGCAGCAGAGGTGGCGGCACATGTCGTCGGCTTTACCAATGTGGATGACCTGGGTCAGGAAGGCGTTGAGCGCGCCTATCAGGAATGGCTGGCAGGGCGCGAAGGGGAACGCCAGATCATGCGCGACCGCCGCGGCAATACCATCCGCGATCTGGCGCCAATTAAAACCGCGCAGATGGGTGGCAATCTGGCGCTGGCCCTCGATCTCAAAATTCAGTATCTGGCTCATCGCGAATTGGCGGCGGCGATTGTTACCCACAAGGCCAAGGGCGGCAGTGTGGTGGTGCTCGATGCCAAGACCGGCGAAATTCTTGCGCTGGCCAATCAGCCGGTCTTTAATCCGAACAATCGCCGGGATTACGACCCTAATTCAATGCGTAATCGCGCGGTGATCGACACGTTTGAACCCGGTTCAACCATCAAGCCATTCGTGGCAGCGGCGGTGCTGGAACGTGGCCTGTTTCATCCCGATAGCGTTATTGATACGCCGCAAACATGGCTGGTGGGTAAAAAGCTGGTGCGGGACGAACATACCCACCCGCAGATGACGGTGAGTGAAATCATCCAGAAATCCAGTAACGTCGGTGCCGTCAAGATGGCGATGTCGTTGACGCCACAGCAGCACTGGGAAGTGTTGCACCGCGCGGGTTTTGGTCAAATGCCCGGATCGGGTTTCCCCGGAGAATCTGCAGGCCGATTGCGCGATGCCAATACCTGGAAGCCGGTCGAGCAGGCCACCATGGCTTATGGGTACGGCCTGTCGGTCAGCTTGTTGCAACTGACGCGCGCCTATATGGCCTTTGCCAACGATGGTGAAGTCATGCCGTTGTCGTTTCTGAAGCGTGAGCCACAGGAAATTGTGGGCGAACGCGTGTTTTCGCCGGCCGTGGCGCGTGAAGTGCGCGCCATGATGGAGATGGTCACCCAGGAAGGTGGAACCGGAACGCGCACACGTGTGCCGGGTTATCGCGTGGCAGGGAAAACAGGCACGGCTCACAAGCTGGTCAATGGTCGCTACGCTTCAGATCGCTACCTGTCCTCTTTTGTGGGGATGGCGCCAGCGTCTAATCCACGGCTCATCATCGGTGTGGTGATTGATGAGCCATCCGGTGGCGTGTATTACGGCGGCAGTGTGGCGGGCCCTGTTTTCGCTCAGGTGATGGCCGGAAGTTTGCGCCAGTTAGGATTGCCGCTCGACGCGCCCGAAACCTCCACCAAATTGACGCGGAACCCATCGTCCTTGGTGGCACGAGCAGGGGGAGGAGCATATGGCGCAAACTGACTCTCGATCCAGCATGGTTGAACACTTCACGCCCGATCACCTTGAGACGGTGCCACACATTCTGGAGCGATTGGGTGTTCCCGTCTGCGAACTGGTCAGCGACAGCCGAAAGGCCGCACCCGGTGTCATTTTTGCGGCCTATCCGGGCGAGTCACGCGATGGCCGCGATTTCATCGCTCAAGCCGTGGCACAGCGTGTAGATGGCGTGCTGTGGGAGGCGGATCATCATCAATGGGATCCGGCGCTGGGCATTCCAAATGCAGGCGTGGTCGGGCTGAAGCATCGCATCGGCGAAATCGCTGCACATGTTTTTGGCGAACCTTCACGTGCCATGCACGTGATCGGTATCACTGGCACCAATGGTAAAACATCGGTCGCGCACTGGGTCGCACAGTCGTTCGCTCAGCTCGGTCAGAAAATTGCAGTCATCGGAACCATCGGAAACGGTTTTCCGGGTGCGTTGATCCCTTCTCTGAACACCACGCCCGACGCGATCGAATTGCAGCGCCGCCTGGCGAAATACCGCAAGCAAGGCGCCGTGGCCTGCGCTATGGAAGTGTCATCCCATGGGCTGGAGCAGGGACGCGTCAATGGCACTGCATTTAATGTTGCGGTGCTCACCAATTTGTCGCGTGATCATCTCGATTACCACGGAGACATGGACAGCTATGCCAATGCCAAAGCGCGGCTTTTCAGCTGGCCGGGTCTGGATTGGGTGGTGCTGAATGTAGATGATGCCTTCGGTCAGCGGCTGGAAAATGAAGTCAATGCTGCACGTGTCGCAGGTTATGGCTTCCAGCGCGGCGCTGTGGTGGGCGAGAAACTGCGTTTGTCGCAGGCCGGGCTGAATCTTCAGGTCCGTACAGACTGGGGCAATGCTGAGCTGGACGTCCCCCTGTTGGGCCGTTTCAATGCGGCCAACGTGCTGGCGACACTTACTACGTTGCTGGTTTCGGGCGTGAAGCTGGATGATGCCTGCCAGGCGTTGACGCACATCACCCCTCCGCCAGGTCGGATGCAGACCCTGGGCGGCAATGCCCATCCGCTGGTGGTGGTGGATTATGCACACACGCCCGATGCGCTGGAAAAAGTGCTTGCAACCCTGCGCGAAATTGCCAGTGGCGGCCGCCTCATTTGCGTATTCGGTTGCGGCGGTAATCGGGATAAAGGCAAACGCCCACTGATGGGGCAGGTTGCAACCGCAGGCGCGAATGAGGTCTGGGTTACCAGCGACAATCCGCGCAATGAAGTCCCAGAGCACATCATCAATGAGATTCTCGGCGGGGTGACCCGCACCAAGACGGATCATCAGGTTCGCAACGAACCGGATCGCGCACGCGCCATCTTCGAAGCGATTGGTGGCGCGCACCACGGCGATGTGGTGTTGATCGCCGGCAAGGGCCATGAAGACTATCAGGAGATCGCCGGCGAGCGCTTGCCCTTCTCCGATTTGGCCGTCGCGAGCAAGGCACTGGAGGCGTGGACATGATGCGTCTTGCCGAGGCGGCCGCCATGCTGGACGTGCCTTTTGATGGCACGGACACCGACGTGCTGCGCGTGTCCACCGACAGTCGATCGATCCTGCCGGGCGATTTGTTCATTGCGCTGCGTGGCGACAAGTTCGATGGCGGCACCTTCGCCGCACGGGCTTTGCAGCAAGGTGCGGTAGGGGTGGTGCTGGATCAAACTCAGGCGCCAGAAAATTCAAGTGCCCTCCGGGTTGACGACACTCGGCTTGCATTGGGCAAACTGGCTGCGGACTGGCGCGCACGCTTCAGCTTGCCGGTGGTGGCAGTGACCGGCAGCAACGGTAAAACCACGGTGAAGGAGATGCTGGCAGCAATCTTGCGCGTGGAAGCAGGGGCTGAAGACGCTGTGCTCAATACCGAAGGCAACCTGAATAACGATATCGGTTTGCCGCTGATGCTGCTGCGCTTGCGCGAGACGCATCAGTTTGCCGTATTTGAAATGGGCATGAACCATGCGGGTGAAATCGATTATCTGACGCGACTGGCACGTCCCGATGTGGCCGTGATCAATAACGCCATGACGGCACATATCGAATTCCTGGGCTCAGTCGAAAATATCGCGCGGGCCAAGGGTGAAATATTCAATGGCTTGACGCGCGCAGGAATCGCCGTGTTTAACGCCGATGATCCTCATGCCTGGTTGTGGCGTGAATTCAATGCGCAGCGCAGCGTCACCGATTTTGGTCTCACCCAACCGGCGGCGGTGCGTGGGAAATATCAGCCTACCGAATATGGTGCAGCGCTGACCCTGGTGTTGCCCAATGCCATCCTTGAAATCGCGCTGCAGGTGCCCGGCGAGCATAACGTGATGAACGCGCTCGCCGCTGCGGCCACTGCGTTTGCGCTGGATATCAGCCACCGCAGCATCGTTGTGGGGCTGTCGGGATTTACTGGAGTGAAAGGCCGCATGGAAAGAAAAACCGCGCTGCATGGCAGCACGTTTATAGACGACACCTATAACGCTAACCCCGATTCAGTGAAAGCCGCGCTGACCGTCCTCGCTCAGCATGCGGGCAAGAAAGTGATGGTGCTGGGGGATATGGGTGAATTGGGGGCAGACGCCGCCGCGATGCATGCCCAGATCGGCCTTGCTGCACGTGATGCAGGCATTGACCGCTTATTGCTCTTGGGTGATTTAACCCGGGAAACGGCAGGCGCCTTCGGTGCCGGAGCGATGCATTTCGAGCGGATAGAGGAATTGCTGGCCGAACTCGAGAACGAATTGACGGCCGAAACCACCGTGCTGGTAAAGGGGTCTCGCTTTATGAAAATGGAACGTGTGGTGCAAAGTTTTATGGAGGCAAGCTGACATGCTGTTGTGGTTGTTTCAACAACTCGGCCAGGATATTCGGCTATTCAACGTCTTTAATTATTTGACGCTACGTGCGGTGATGGCGACGCTCACTGCGCTGACGATTTCCTTTATCGTCGGCCCTGCCGTGATCCGCAAGCTCGCCGCACTGAAAATCGGTCAGTCTGTACGCAGCGATGGCCCGCAAACCCATCTGGTCAAGGCAGGCACGCCGACCATGGGCGGCGCGCTGATTCTGGTTTCGGTCACGATCACCACGCTGTTGTGGGCTGATTTGTCGAACGACTATGTCTGGGTTGCGTTGTTCACTCTGGTGGGCTTCGGCGTCATCGGCTGGATCGACGACTGGCGCAAAGTGGTGGAGAAAAATTCGCGCGGCCTACCCTCGCGCTGGAAATATTTCTGGCAGTCGGTGATTGGCCTGGCGGTCGCGGTCTACCTCTGGCAAACCGCGTCTGAGCCTGTGCATACCGAACTCATCATTCCCTTTTTAAAGCATGCGACCTTATCCATGTCGGCCGTTGCGTTTATTGCGCTCACTTATTTTGTCATTGTCGGATCGAGCAACGCGGTCAATCTGACCGATGGCCTTGATGGGTTGGCGATCCTGCCCACGGTGATGGTCGCGTCTGCACTGGCGCTGTTTGCCTATGTTGCAGGTAACGCGGTGTTTTCAAAGTATCTGGGCGTGCCCTTTATTCCGGGTGCTGGCGAACTGGCTATATTCTGCGCTGCGATGGCAGGTGCCGGATTGGCTTTTCTGTGGTTCAACGCCTATCCGGCTGAGGTCTTCATGGGCGATGTCGGCGCGCTGGCTTTGGGCGCAGCGCTCGGCGTGGTCGCCGTCATCGTGCGCCAGGAAATCGTGCTCTTCATCATGTGTGGTGTGTTCGTGGTCGAAACCCTGTCGGTGATGGTGCAGGTTGCCTCGTTCAAGCTCACCGGAAAACGCATCTTCCGCATGGCACCGATCCATCACCACTACGAACTTAAAGGCTGGAAGGAAAATCAGGTGGTGGTGCGGTTCTGGATCATCAGCATGATGCTGGTGCTGATTGGTTTGTCGAGCCTGAAGCTGCGATGAACTACGACAGCCTTAATCTTTCGGGCAAAAACATCCTGGTCCTCGGTCTGGGTGATACCGGTTTGTCGTGCGCGCGCTGGTTGGCGGCGCGGGGCGCGCAGGTGAGTGTGGCCGATAGCCGTGCGGCACCCCCTCAGGCAGCGCATCTGGCTGAGATGTTGCCGCAGGTTTCGCTCTACACCGGCCCGTTTGAAGACGCGCGCCTGCAATCCGCAGAACTGCTCGTCGTAAGCCCCGGTATTGCGCTAGGTGAACCGGCCGTCGCACGCGCCATTGCTGCGGGCGTCGAAGCCGTAGGCGACGTTGAGCTATTTGCACGCGCTATCGCCGCGCTCAACCAGCAAGCTGCACAGTCTGCCGACTCGGGTGGGCTGATGCAGGTGCTTGCGATCACCGGCAGCAACGGTAAAAGCACTGTGACTGCGATGTGTGGAGACATGTGTCGCATGGCCGGGTTACGCACCTGTGTGGCGGGGAACATTGGCCTGCCGGTGTTGGATGCGTTGTTGGAAGTCGAACAGAACACGGCTGCTGCGCCGCAGGTATGGGTGCTTGAACTGTCCAGCTTTCAGCTGGAAACGACCTTCAGTCTTAACGCCACCGCCGCCACCGTGCTCAATTTGTCGGAAGATCATATGGATCGTTATGCCGACATGGACGCCTACGCTGCGGCCAAGGCACGGATATTTAGCGGCGACGGCATCCAGGTTTTGAATCGTGACGATGCGCGCAGCATGGCAATGGAAATTCCTGGGCGGCAGGTCGTCACATTTGGTCTGGATAGCTGCCCGAGTGGCAAGAATTTTGGCTTGTGTGAAAACGAGCTGTGCAAGGGTGACGCTATGCTGATGCCGCTGTCAGCCCTGCCGGTTGCAGGATTACACAACGGTGCCAACGCGTTGGCGGCGTTGGCACTAACGTGCACGCTGGGCAAGCCTATCGAGACCTTGCTGCGTGGACTGGTGCATTTCAAGGGGCTGCCGCATCGGGTGGAAAAGGTCGCCGAAATTGAGGGTGTCACCTATTACGATGACTCCAAAGGCACCAACGTCGGTGCAACTGAAGCTGCACTCTATGGGATGGGCGACCGTCGTGCGGTAGTTATTTTGGGGGGCGAAGGCAAGGGGCAGGATTTCAGCCCACTCAAGGCCGCAGTGACGGCCAACGCTCGCGCGGTCGTGTTGATAGGGCGCGACGCTCCGTTAATCGCGACTGCAATAGAAGGCAGTGGCGTGGCAGTGTATCCGGTTGGCAGTCTGGTAGAAGCCGTCGAGAAAGCGCAGTGTCTGGCACAGGTCGGTGACGCCGTGTTGCTGTCCCCCGCATGCGCCAGCTTCGATATGTTCCGCAACTATATTCATCGTGCCGAAGTGTTCGTCGAGGCCGTGAACAATCTGGCGGCTAAAAGGCCGGCTCGCTGATGCTATACGCTGCCCGCGCCCCCAAACCCAGCGCCGAACTTGATTTCGGTTTGCTGTGGCTGGCTATGGGATTGCTGGCAATCGGGCTGGTGATGGTTTATTCCGCATCCATCGCCATTGCTGAAGCGGCCCGGTACACCGGGGGCAACGGTGAATACTATTTGATTCGGCAGGGCGTCTTCATCATATTGGGTGTGGGCGTCGGTATCGGTGCGTTTCAGGTGCCGACACGGGTGTGGCAGCAGGCGGCGCCGTTTCTGTTCCTTGCGGGTCTGTTGTTGCTGGTAGTGGTGCTGATTCCCGGCATCGGGCGCGAGGTTAATGGTAGTCGTCGCTGGATTCCGCTTGGTTTCGCCAACCTTCAGCCATCTGAGCTGATGAAGTTTCTTGCAGTGCTGTATGCGGCTGACTACACCACGCGCAAGGCCGCTTTCATGCATGACTTCAAGAAGGGCTTCATGCCGATGGCTGCGGTGATGATGCTGGCCGGTGCGCTGTTATTGAATGAGCCTGATTTTGGGGCCTTCGTGGTCATCGTGTCGATCGCCATGGGTATTCTGTTTTTGGGCGGGTTGAACTGGAAAGTATTTGCCGGCCTGATGGTGGTTCTGCTGGTTGGGTTTGCCCTGCTGATTTTCACGTCGGAATACAGGATGCAGCGCATTCTTGGCTTCATGGATCCGTTTGCCGATCCCTACGGCAAAGGTTATCAACTGTCACACGCGCTGATTGCATTTGGCCGGGGCGAGTGGATGGGTTTGGGGCTGGGCGGCAGCGTAGAGAAGTTGTTCTATTTACCCGAAGCGCACACCGATTTTTTACTCGCCGTGATCGCTGAAGAACTCGGCTTTGTCGGCGTAGTCATCGTTGTAGGCATGTTCGCCTGGCTCATCGTAAAAGCCTTCCTGATCGGCCATCGTGCCGCGCAGCTCGAGCGCAATTTCTGCGCGCTGGTGGCGCAGGGCATTGGTATCTGGCTCGGCGTTCAGGCGCTGATCAATATGGGTGTGAATGTGGGTTTGCTGCCGACAAAAGGACTCACGCTGCCCTTCCTGTCATTTGGTGGCAGCGGCATCGTTGCCAACTGCCTGGCGATTGCCGTGTTGCTTCGCATCGATTGGGAACATCGACAGATGATGCGGGGAAAAACTTTCTGATGGCCGCCGTGAATCGCACCCTCATGGTCATGGCTGGTGGAACTGGCGGCCATGTCTACCCCGCGCTTGCCGTGGCGGACGCGCTACGCTCACGTGGCTGGGACGTGTTCTGGCTGGGTACGCGTGCGGGACTTGAAGCGCGCGTAGTCCCTGCGGCGGGTATCGAGATGGTGTGGGTATCTATGGGCGGCATGCGCGGCAAGAGCGTGTTGAAGAAACTGTTGTTGCCATTGATGCTGCTGGTTGCTTTCGGCCAGAGTGTGCGCGTCATCCTGCAACGTCGGCCGGATGTGGTGTTGGGCATGGGCGGCTACACGGCTTTCCCCGGCGGCATGATGGCAAGTTTGTTGAATCGTCCGCTGGTCATTCACGAGCAGAATTCAGTCGGGGGGCTCACCAACCGGATATTGGCCTGCCTGGCTGACCGGGTACTGACCGCCTTTCCGAGGGCATTCAAGAATGCGGTGGACAAGCCCATCCCTTGCCGTAACGTCACGACGGAATGGGTGGGAAATCCGGTACGCACGGATATCGCTACAACAACCCGGACGCCGCACAGCGGTCCGTTGCGCCTGCTGGTGGTGGGCGGCAGCTTGGGCGCGTCGGCGCTTAATGATCTGGTTCCGAAGGCGCTGGCCTTGGTGCCGTCCGATAAACGTCCTCAGGTGGTGCATCAATCGGGACGCCAGCACCTTGATGTGTTGCGCGCGAACTATGCTGCCGCCGGTGTCGAGGCTGAAGTCTGCGATTACATCGAGGATATGGCAGACGCGTACAGGAATTGCGATTTCGCCATTTGCCGTGCTGGTGCCATGACGGTAGCCGAGCTGGCTTGCGCAGGGGTGCCGGCAGTATTGGTGCCCTTCCCGTTTGCGGTAGATGACCATCAAACCGGAAATGCAGAATTTCTGAGTCTGGCCGGTGCAGCATGGCTGATTCAGCAAAAAGAATTAAGCGCGGAAAAACTGGCTGGCTTGATGAGTGAATTGGACCGCACCGCGCTCGCGGTCATGTCCGAGAAAGCCTTGTCGTTGGCCAAACCCGATGCAACCCGGCAGGTTGCTGATATTTGTGAGGCGCTCGCGCGATGAAGCACGCGGTCAAACACATCCATTTCATCGGCATCGGCGGCGTCGGTATGTGTGGTATCGCCGAAGTGCTGCTAAACCTGGGCTATTCGGTGTCCGGTTCGGATCTGGCCGACAACGTCGTGACGCAGCGATTGGCAAAAATGGGTGCGCGTATTCATCAAGGCCATGCCACTGACAATATTGCCAGTGCGGATGCCGTCGTGGTGTCGACTGCTGTGGCGGAAGACAATCCGGAAATGGTGGCTGCCCGTGACAGCAAAATCCCCATCGTTCCACGCGCGCTGATGCTGGCCGAATTGATGCGCCTGAAGCAGGGCATAGCAATCGCCGGCACCCACGGCAAGACCACGACCACCAGTCTGGTCGCCAGCATACTGGGTGAAGCGGGGATGGACCCGACCTATGTGATTGGCGGCAGGTTGACCGCCGCCGGCGTCAACGCACGATTGGGTCAAGGTGATTTTCTGGTGGCCGAGGCGGACGAGTCCGACGCGTCGTTTCTTTATCTGACTCCCGTGATCGCAATCGTCACCAACATCGATGCCGATCATATGGACACCTACGGCCACGATTTTGAACGACTGAAGCAGGCCTTTGTAGACTTTTGTCAGCGCCTGCCTTTTTACGGCATGGCGGTGTTGTGTATCGACGACCTTAATGTGCGCGAAATCATGCCGCGCATTACCAAGCCGATCACCACGTATGGATTCGACGAATCGGCACAGGTTCGGGCAATCAATGCGCGCTTCGAGAATGGACAAATGTGCTTTACCGTCAGGCGTGAAGGCCTGGCTGATCTTGATATCGTGCTGAATCACCCTGGTATGCACAACGTGTTGAATGCCTTGTCGGCCATTGCAGTGGCAACCGAAGTCGGTGCCAGCAATGCTGCCATCGTTAAGGCGCTGGCTGAATTCCATGGCGTGGGCCGGCGCTTTCAACGCTATGGGGAATTGCCTGCCAAGTCTGGCGGTCATTTTTTACTGGTCGATGATTATGGCCACCATCCGGTTGAAATGGCCGCGACCTTATCTGCAGCACGTGGCGCTTTCCCGGGTCAGCGTCTGGTGCTGGTATTTCAGCCGCATCGCTATACCCGAACCCGCGACTGTTTCGAGGACTTTGTCAAAGTCCTGTCGGAAACCGATGTGCTAATACTGACCGAAGTGTATCCCGCTGGAGAAGCGCCGATTGTGGCGGCGGATGGTCGGGCGCTCGCACGTGCAGTACGAGTAGTGGGCAAGGTTGAACCCATTTTTGTGGAAAGCGTCGACGATTTGCCTGTAGCCGTACACGACCTCGTGCAGGATGGTGATGTGGTGTTGGTCATGGGAGCAGGCAACATAAGCCATGTAGCGCCAATCCTGGGAGAGACGCATGCGTCATGACTACCGGATGAGCGAAATGGATTTGGGCGGGGGCGCCGCGCCGACGTTGCGTGGATACTTCCTATACAACGAGCCGATGAAAAAGCATGTGTCGTGGCGCGCAGGCGGTGCCGCCAAACGTGTTTACATTCCGGCCGACCTGGAAGATTTGACCTGGCTGTTGCGATCGCTTCCGTTGCGCGAAGACATCCATATGGTCGGGCTGGGCAGCAACCTGCTGGTGCGTGACGGCGGCGTTTCTGGCGTAGTGATTTTGTTACACGGTGTGCTCAAGAAAATCTCAATCGAGAGCCGGGTGCATGGCTTGCCTCCCGGCCCTTCAGATGCAGACTCCTCTTTGGTTTTTGCCCAGGCCGGGGTCGCATCGCCGAAGCTCGCACGTTTTGCTGCCAATCACAATCTGGTCGGCGGTGAATTCTGGGCGGGGATACCAGGCACGGTCGGTGGCGCCATTGCGATGAATGCAGGCTGCTATGGCGGCGAAACCTGGGACAAACTGGTTCAGGTTCAGACAGTGAATCGGCAAGGCCAACTCCATGAGCGTTACCCGGATGAGTACATAACCGGTTATCGACATGTGGCGCTCAAACACGGTGAGCAGGAATGGTTCATCGGGGGCTGGTTTCGATTGCCGCGCGGTGACGGCATCGCTTCGCGCGAGACGATCAAGTCATTGCTGAAACAGCGCATCGCCTCGCAGCCACTGAATTTGCCGAATGCGGGCTCGGTGTTTCGCAATCCTCCAGGTGATCATGCTGCCCGATTGGTTGAGTGCTGTGGGCTCAAGGGTTTTCGGATTGGCGGCGCCCAAGTATCAGAAAAGCACGCCAACTTTATTGTCAATGTGGGCAATGCCAGTGCAACCGACATCGAGCGCCTGATTGAACATGTGGAAGGCAGTGTTGAGGCGCGCACCAACGTGCAGCTGATACGCGAAGTCAGAATTATTGGAGAGCGGCAGTGAATCAAGAGAGTCCGGCGAAGCGGTTTGGCAAGGTCGCTGTCATGTTGGGTGGAACATCGGCTGAGCGCCCGGTATCGTTGAACAGCGGCGCGGCAGTGTTGGCGGCATTGACGCGTCAAGGTGTTGACGCGCACCCGTTCGATCCGGCCAATCGCAATTTTGGCGACCTGATCACAGGCGAGTTCGATCGGGTATTCATCGCTTTGCATGGTCGTTACGGAGAAGACGGTTGCATGCAAGGGGCACTTGAATTGCTCCATCTCCCCTACACCGGAAGCGGCGTCATGTCTTCGGCGCTGGGGATGGACAAGTGGCGCACCAAACTGTTGTGGCGCGCGGCCGGCCTACCCACAGCCGACTGGGAAATGCTCAACGCTGCAAGCGATTTTATTGCGGTGGAGAAGAAGCTGGGTTTGCCGATTTTTGTGAAGCCTGCGCGTGAGGGATCCAGCATCGGCATGAGCAAGGTGACCGAACCAGGCACACTGAAAGCGGCATATGAGCTTGCCGCCGAGCACGATCCGTTGGTATTGGCTGAACGGTTTATCGATGGTGCTGAGTTCACCGTCGGCATCCTGGGTGGTACCGCTTTTCCGCTGATTCATCTGGAACCCGCCAAGGACAGAGACTTTTACGACTTCGAAGCCAAGTATCTGCGTAACGATACCCAGTACCACTGTCCAGCGGGCCTGCTGGAGTCACAAGAGATGGCATTGCGGCAACTGGCGCTGGAGGCATTTCGCCTGATTGGTGGGCGCGGCTGGGGTCGCGTGGACATCATGCTGGACAGCCTTGGCAATCCCTATTTGCTGGAGGCGAATACGTCCCCTGGCATGACCGATCACAGCCTGGTGCCGATGGCCGCCCGCGTGGCGGGTCTGGATTTCGATACGTTGTGTATGCAAATTCTGGAGCAGACGCTGGCATGAGTACCCATGCCGAACTCGCTGCTCACCCCATGTGTCAGCTCGCTCGCGTGCTGACGTGGGGCGCGCTGGGTCTTTTGACTTATGGCGTGGTGAATTGGGTCGCAGCACAACCGGTGTTTGCCCTGCATAACCTTGATGTGAAAACGCCGATGGCGCATGTGACCAAAGCGCAGATTCAGCTAGTCGCCGAACGCCGGGTGCGAGGCACATTCTTTACGGTTGACCTCGAACGTGTTCGCAGCAGTCTGGAAAAGTTGCCGTGGGTTCGTGAGGCACGAGTTGAGCGCCGTTGGCCTGACACGTTGGTCGTAACCCTGGTAGAGCATGTGCCGCTGGCACGCTGGAACGATAACGCGTTAGTGAGTGAGGCGGGCGAGGTGTTCGTCGCAGCGCTTAACCAACCACTGCCCCGTTTGTCTGGGCCGGCGGAAAGCAGCGCCGAAGTGGTGACGGCATTCCACAGCTATCAGGCTGCCTTGGCGCCCTTGGGCATGACGATTGACGAATTACGCCTGTCGCCGCGCCGGGCATGGCGCATTCGTCTGGACAACGGCATGCAGATCGCGTTGGGTCGTGAACAGGTAAACGTTCGCCTAGCCCGTTTTGTTGCGTTTTACCCACGCGTGTTTGCCGCACCGCTTGTTGCAAACACAGCGGCATCAAACGCGACGGAAACCCCTATTGAAACTGTCACCCCTGTACACCCCGTTACGGTTGACTTGCGTTACCCGGACGGTTTCGCAGTACGGATGCCCCGTGGCGTATCCCCATTCAAACTGAGTACATCATGAGTAAGCCCAGAGACCCTAAAAACCTGGTCGTCGGCCTCGATATCGGCACCTCCAAAATCGTTTGCATCGTTGCTGAAATCAACGAAGAAGACGAACTGGAAATCATCGGCATGGGCACACACCCATCAAAGGGACTGAGACGGGGCGTGGTGGTCAACATCGAAGCGACCGTCAACGCCATCCAGCGTGCGCTTGAAGAAGCCGAATTGATGGCGGACTGCAAGATTCGCGAGGTCTATACCGGCATTGCTGGCAGCCACATTAAGAGCTTCAACTCGCACGGAATGTTTGCCATCAAGGACAAGGAAATCAGTCAGATGGATGTCGACCGGGTGGTGGAAACCGCCCGTGCGGTCAACATTCCGACTGACCAGCAGGTACTGCACACCATCCCGCAGGAATTTATTGTGGATGGCCAGGAAGACGTGCGTGATCCGCTGGGCATGAGCGCAGTACGGCTCGAAGTCAAAGTGCACATCGTCACCGGTGCCGTATCAGCAGCGCAGAACATCATTAAATGCGTGCGCCGTTGCGGACTGGAAGTCGATGACCTAGTGCTGCAGCCGCTGGCTTCGGCGATGGCGGTGCTTACCGAAGACGAAAAGGAACTCGGCGTGTGTCTGGTCGACATCGGCGGCGGCACCACCGACATCGCCGTGTTCACCAACGGGGCAATACGTCATACCGCTGTGATTCCCGTTGCTGGCGATCAGGTCAACAACGACATCGCGGTGGCACTGCGCACTCCGCCCAAGGAAGCCGAAGACATCAAGGTGCGCTACGGCTGCGCGTTGCGTCAGTTGGCCGATGCGCGCGACATGATCGAGGTGCCCGGGATTGGTGACCGTCCCCCGCGCACGTTGTCCAAACAAACCCTGGCAGAGTTTATCGAGCCCCGCATGGAGGAACTGTATTCGCTGGTTCAGGCCGAATTGCGCCGCAGTGGCTTCGAGGAATTGTTGTCGTCCGGCATCGTCATTACCGGCGGATCAGCGGGGATGCAGGGCATGGTCGAACTGGGTGAAGAAGTGTTTCACATGCCGGTGCGCATGGGTTGGCCACGCTACGAAGGCGGGCTGGCCGAAGTGATGCACAACCCGCGTTATGCCACTTGCATGGGCCTGCTGCTGGCAGGGCTGGAGGCACGCGGGCGCAATGCGCCCAAGTTATCGGGCAATAACTTGAAGGACATTCTGGAAAGGATGAAGAGCTGGTTCAAAGGCAATTTCTGACGGCGCCGCAGGATTAAAACAGGCGACGTTGAAACGGGATTTGATGGTCGTGCCAGATGCGTAAACACATCGCGGCAAACACATCAAAAGAGTCAAGAGTGTGGTTTTTGATTGGGTAAAAAGGAGAGCAATATGTTTGAACTGATGGATGTAGACACCCAGGATGCGGTGATTAAAGTGATTGGTGTGGGCGGATGCGGTGGTAACGCAGTTGACCACATGATCAGTTCGGGTTTGACTGGCGTGGAATTCATCGCCATTAATACCGATTCGCAGGCGCTGAAGCGCAACCAGGCCAAATTGCAGTTGCAACTCGGCAATGGCGTGACCAAGGGCCTGGGCGCAGGCGCCAATCCGGACATCGGCCGCGAAGCCGCGTTGGAAGACCGCGAGCGCATCGCTGAACTGATCGACGGCGCCGACATGCTGTTCATCACCGCCGGCATGGGCGGCGGCACTGGCACCGGCGCTGCCCCCGTGGTGGCAGAAGTCGCCAAGGAATTGGGTATTCTCACCGTGGCCGTTGTCACCAAGCCATTCCTGTTCGAAGGCAAACGGGTTCGCGCCGCCAACGCCGGTATCGAGGCACTGGCGCGTCACGTTGATTCGCTGATCATCATCCCCAATGAAAAGCTGATGCAGGTGCTGGGCGACGATGTGTCGATGCTCGACGCGTTCAAGGCAGCCAACAACGTGCTGCACGGCGCGGTCGGCGGCATTGCTGAAGTCATCAACTGTCCAGGCCTGGTCAACGTCGACTTTGCTGACGTGCGTACCGTGATGAGCGAAATGGGCATGGCCATGATGGGATCGGCCGAAGCCAGTGGCGAGAACCGCGCGCGCATCGCCGCCGAACAGGCTGTTGCCAGCCCGCTGCTGGAAGACGTCAATCTGGCCGGCGCCCGTGGCGTACTGGTCAACATCACCGCTTCGTCCAGCGTGAAGATGCGTGAAATTCACGAGGTGATGAACACCATCAAGGCGTTCACTGCCGAAGAAGCCAGCGTCATCGTTGGCCAGGTTCTTGACGATGAAATGGGTGAATCGTTGCGCGTCACCATGGTCGCAACCGGTCTGGGCAACCCCGTGTCACGCTCGCAACCCAAACCAATGCAGATTATCCGTACCGGCACCGATGATGCGCCGATGATGGTGGGTAATAGTGAAGAGCTGCCCAGCGTGATGACCAGCCGTCGTTCGCGCACCATTCAGGCAATGACCGATTCCGGCATCGACACCCTGGATATCCCGGCGTTTCTGCGTCGTCAGGCTGATTAAGGCGCGGGGGGAAAGGGTGAACCCAATCAGGGTACCGTGGTCACAAGCCCGGTACCTCCACTCCTCTCGCCCTCCCCCTGCGACCGGTTAAAATGACAGGATGATCAAGCAGCGCACGCTAAAAACCCCCGTCCGCGCCACAGGCGTGGGCCTGCATTCCGGCATCAAGGTCGAGATGACCTTGCGCCCGGCTGCACCCAATTCTGGCATTGTGTTCCGGCGGATGGACCTCGATCCCCCCGCTGAACTCAAAGCCGACCCTTATCTGGTCACCGACACCCGGCTGTGTTCCATGCTCGAATCGGGCCCCGCCAAGGTGTCCACCGTCGAGCATCTGATGTCAGCGCTCGCGGGCCTCGGCATCGACAACCTGATTGTTGATCTGACCGGCCCCGAAATTCCCATCATGGATGGTTCCTCGGCGCCCTTTGTTTTTCTGCTGCAGTCCGCTGGCATCGTTG
>JAGXGP010000078.1 GCA_024636775.1 Hydrogenophilales bacterium | reverse complement strand
TGGTGCAGCAACGGCAGCATCATGCTGGCGAGCGTGGTTTCCTGGCCGCCGTGTAGGCTGGCGGTGGAAGTGAATACCGCGGCCGGTTTGTTGGCTAATGCCCCTTTGGCCCACAGCGCGCCGGTGGTGTCGAGAAAATACTTCAGCGGCGCGGCCATGTTGCCGAAGCGGGTGGGTGAGCCGAGCACCAGGCCGGCGCATTGTTCCAGATCGGCCAGCTCGACATAGGGCGCGCCCTCGTCGGGTACCGGCGGTTCGGCCACCTGGGTACGTGGTGCCACCGGGGGCACCGTGCGCAGCCGGGCCGAGGCGCCCGCTACCTGATTGACGCCACGGGCAACCAGTTGCGCCATGTTGCGCACGCTGCCGTGCGCGCTGTAATACAAAACAAGAATCTCGGTCATTGCGCGGGTTCTTTGGTCAAAACGGTGAAATTGATCAGATCGAAACTGGGGGTGAATTCGGCGCGGCGGGCAAACTTGACGGTGTATTGCTGGGGCGTATGCCAGACTTCCGCATCCATTCCGGTTTGATAAATGTGGCTGGACAACAGCAAGCGGTCGGGCTGTTTCAGGGCCGATACGCCGGGAATAAGCAAGCCGGGTTCCGGGCTGGCCTTGCGGTGACTGCGCAGCGGCCGCACCCACACCGGTTGAATATGGGGTGACAAGCGTTCAACGCCGAGCTCGACCTGCCGCGCATCCAGCATCTTGATCCAGCGGATGACAGCCAGCGACCATACGACCGAGTCTTCAGCCCGCAAGGCCAGCGCGTCGCCGACTTTCAGGTTCAGGGGCGTGTCAGGCGTGCCGCTCAGCGCCAATCCGGCGGCGCTATCGTTACTGACTGTCCAGTGGCTGGCATTGACCGCAGAGGGGGCGGCAAAACTGTCGCGCCCGTCCTGCCCGGTGAGCGTATCGGTGGACGTTGTCGAGAACTGGGCCGCTTGTGGCACCAGTTCCAGCAGACGGTGAATCGCACTCACGCCTGCGACGACCTGAATCGCGCTGCCCGGGTCAGGGTAGCGTTTGAAGGCGCGATGCGCGCCGGGGCGCCACAGTTTGAGCAATCGTTTGGCGAGCGTCAGGCTGGTTTCGCTCCCCATCCCGGTTGGCAAGCCAATGCGGCGCGGGGTATCGCCGGTGCGCAGCCGCACCGCGGTCTCGTGCAAATGCCGGCAGAGTGCTTCGGTGTCCAGCCACAGGTTGGCGCCATCCGAGCCGGTCGGCTGGGGCCCTGGTCCTTTGTCACTGTCGGTTTCGATCAAAAACCCATGCAGATTTTCGCTAGGCGGGGTGTCGGCCACCACGACAAGTTTTCCAAATGCATGCAGATACAACTGAAGATGGGTGAGCTCGGCACGACTCATGTGCGGCGGGTCGGCCAGTGCCAGTAGCAGCGCCTGACTGTAGATCTGGTCGGCTGGCGGGGCATCATTCACGGCCTTGCTGGCCATCCCGTTGGATTTCGTCAGCAGATACAGATCATGCATCTCACGCCACACCCCGGCCGGCACCGGGCTATAGGTCAGGTAACAGGCAAGCTGGACATCGCGCAGTGCAGCCAGCGAATGGGCGGTAATTTCAGCGATGTGCTTGATCTGACTGCGGCCAAACCGGCGGGAGGAGAGTGATCGCAGCAAGTGTTTGTAGCCGATGCTGTGCTCGGCATGCAGCTCACCCAACAATGCGCCGACCTGACGATGCTGCGGATGCGGGGGAATGCCCGCATCCGATAACAGCACTTCGAGACTGGCAGCCGCGCGCGCAATCACCGGTCGATACAGCGCCAGCAGCGCGCCGCGTTCATCTTCATCCAGCGGAATCCGGTTCAGCGTGTAGAGCGCTAACGCCAATTGTTGCGCGGTATCGACGGGGTTGGCGAAAGGCAGGCGAGACAGCCACTCTATCGTCGCCTTGGGTCGGGTTTCCACCTTGTGTGGTTGTACCGAATCATCGATTGTTGGGACGCTGAGTGTAAGCATGGATTCAGTCAAATATGACTGTCTTGTTTGCGTACACCAGTACGCGGTTGTCCAGGTGCCATTTTACGGCACGCGACAGCACCACCTTTTCAAGATCTGCCCCTTTGTTGATCAGATCATCGAGGTTGTCGCGATGGGAAATCCGCGCCACGTCCTGCTCGATGATCGGGCCGTCATCCAGGGTTTCGGTGACGTAATGCGCGGTGGCCCCGATCAGTTTCACACCGCGTTCAAATGCCCGGTGATAAGGTTTTGCGCCATGAAATGCCGGCAGAAACGAATGGTGGATATTAATGATGTGATTGGGAAACTTGCGGATAAAGTCGCCCGACAACACCTGCATGTAGCGCGCCAGCACGATGAAATCGATTTTCTGGTCACGCAGGATTGCCAGCTGGGTTTGCTCGGCTTCTGCCTTGGCCTCTTTAATCACCGCAAGGTGCTGAAAGGGAATGTGATACGCGTCGGCCAGCCAGCGCGTATCTTCATGATTGCTGAGAATGATGGGCAGCTCGCAGTGCAGTTCGCCGCTTTGGTAGCGATAGAGCAGGTCGGCCAGGCAATGATCGAACTTGGAGACCAGTATGGCCATACGCGGTTTGCGGCTGGATTCCGCCACCCGCCAGGTCATGCCGAAGCGACTGGCTATCGATTCGAATGCAGCGGGAAAGTCGGCGAGATCCAGATTGAAGCCTTCCAGATCCCATTCCACCCGCATCAGGAACAGCTTCAGTTCGGCATCCTGATGCTGGTCGGCATGCAGGATATTGGCGTTATGCAATAGCAGGAAATTGGCAATGGCCGCGACCTGTCCCTTTTGGTCAGGGCAGGAAATCAGCAGAACAGCAGTGTGGTGCATGGCAACGCCCGGCGATCCGGGAGAGAAGTGTTTCCGCTATCTTAACCACAATTGCAGTAGACATACCGTTGGCGGGGCAACCGGGCACTTTTGACCCTGTGTGCAATCGAACAGAAGTCTGGGTGTTTTACGCGACGACCAATTGGATCGGGCACAATTTCGGGCTCACTCAATCGGGTCAGCCCTGCATCCCGGTTCTGTCATTCTGGATTTGTCTGCTCGTCGTTTCAGGCTGGGGTGCTTCAGGATTCAGCAGCTTTTGCGCGCTGCAAGGCATATCCGTGCTTACTAATAAGCTTAAGTTCAACGTATTGATTGGCCGCGTCGGAAGATATGCGGCGGCAGCCCGCATCCAGCCATTGTCCTGTTTATTTTTTGGGCGCCCAGTTCGGCAAAAACTTTGATTTAACTTGAGTTTTTTTCGGCCATCAAAAAAGACAGGAAAACTTGCTGATTGTTTGTTGACATGCCGCGCCAGAAAACTAGAATTTGTACCTGCTCCCCACCTGCACCACAACATGTTGTGAATAAACGTGTGCATGGGGACTGGGCAAGCTGTGCATAAGCTGTGTATTAAATGCACCATTGCCCGTTTTTTACGTCATACCACACAGGAGAGCCATCGATGTTGAACGTCGCCACCGAATCCGTTGCATCTGCCCCCATCCCGCCCCGCGATAAAGCTGAACCGGTGGTGATCGATACGCGTTATGCCGATTACAAGATCATCCGCCGTAATGGCGCCGTGGTCGGCTTTGCGCCGAACAAGATCGCCATTGCCGTGACCAAGGCGTTTATCGCAGTGCAGGGCGGGCAGGCTGCCGCTTCGGCACGCATCCGCGAGCTGGTCGAATCGATCACCAGCCAGGTGACGGCCGCGCTGCTGCGTCGCACCCCCAACGGTGGCACCTTCCACATCGAAGACATCCAGGACCAGGTTGAACTGGCGTTGATGCGTTCGGGCGAGCACGAAGTGGCGCGCTCGTATGTGCTGTATCGCGAAAAGCGCACCCAGGAACGCGCCGCGCAAAAAGCCGCCGGCGTGGCCGACATCCAACTGCACGTGATTGAAGACGGCGTGAAAAAGCCGCTCGACATCGAGCGCCTGAACATTCTGCTGGGCGATGCCTGTGCCGGTCTGGGTGACGGCGTCAGCGCCGCACCGATCATGCACACCGTGTTGCGCGACCTCTACGACGGCGTGCCGATGGCCGAAGTCGAAAAGGCACTGGTGCTGGCTGCGCGCTCGCTGATCGAGCAGGACCCGGCCTACTCGTTTGTCACCGCGCGTCTGCTGCTGAACTCGATCCGCCACGAAGTGCTGGGCGAAGCCGTGCTGCAAACCGAAATGACCGCGCGTTACGCCGATTATTTCGCCGCCTACATCAAGAAAGGCATCGCTGCCGAACTGCTTGACGAAAAGCTCGGCCAGTTCGACATCGCCCGTTTGGCTGCCGTGCTCGACGCCGATCGCGACTACAAGTTTGGCTACCTCGGTCTGCAAACCCTGTACGACCGTTACTTCCTGCATATCGAAGAAGAGCGCATCGAACTGCCGCAGGCGTTCTTCATGCGCGTGGCGATGGGCCTCTCGATCAACGAAGTCGACCGCGAAGCGCGTGCGATCGAGTTTTATCAGGTGCTGTCCTCGTTCGACTTCATGAGCTCGACGCCGACCCTGTTCAACGCCGGCACCCGCCACAGCCAGCTGTCTTCCTGCTACCTGACCACCGTTACCGACGACCTCGACGGCATCTATCAGGCGATCAAGGAAAACGCCATGCTGCAAAAGTACGCAGGCGGCCTGGGCAACGACTGGACCCCGGTGCGCGCCATGGGCGCCCGCATCAAGGGCACCAACGGCAAATCGCAGGGCGTCGTCCCCTTCCTCAAGGTGGTCAACGACACCGCCGTCGCGGTCAACCAGGGCGGCAAGCGCAAGGGCGCGGTATGCGCCTACCTGGAAACCTGGCACCTCGACATGGAAGAATTCCTCGAGCTGCGCAAGAACACCGGTGATGACCGTCGTCGCACCCACGACATGAACACCGCCAACTGGATTCCCGACCTCTTCATGCAGCGCGTGATGGAAGGCGGCGACTGGACCCTGTTTTCGCCCAACGACGTGCCCGACCTGCACGACCTCTACGGCCGCAAGTTTGCCGAGGCTTACACCGAATACGAGCGCAAGGCCGACCGCGGCGAGATCAAGGTATTCAAGCGCATTCCCGCCAACCAGATGTGGCGCAAGATGCTGTCGATGCTGTTTGAAACCGGCCATCCCTGGATCACGTTCAAGGACCCGTGCAACATTCGCAGTCCGCAGCAGCACGTTGGCGTCGTTCACAGCTCCAACCTGTGTACCGAGATCACGCTCAACACCAGCGACACCGAAATCGCCGTGTGCAACCTCGGCTCGGTCAACCTGATCAATCACCTGAAAGACGGCGCGCTGGATCTGGAGAAGATCAAGGTCACCATCCACACCGCGATGCGCATGCTGGACAACGTGGTCGACGTGAACTACTACGCCGTGGGCAAGGCGCGCAATTCCAACCTCAAGCATCGTCCGGTGGGCCTCGGCATCATGGGCTTCCAGGATGCGCTGCAAGAGCTGCGCATGAGCTACGCTTCGGATGCCGCGGTGGAATTTGCCGACCGTTCGATGGAAGCCATCTCCTACTACGCCATCTGGGCATCGACCGAACTTGCCGCCGAGCGCGGTCGCTATTCCAGCTACGAAGGCAGCCTGTGGAGCCGTGGCATCCTGCCGCTGGATTCGGTCAAACTGCTGGCCGAAGAGCGCGGCGGCTATCTCGAAGTGGACAGCTCCAGCTCGCTGGACTGGGACAGCCTGCGTGCCCGCATCAGCGAGCACGGCATGCGCAACTCCAACTGCATGGCAATTGCGCCGACCGCAACCATTGCCAACATCGTCGGCGTGTCTGCCTCGATCGAGCCGACCTATCAGAACATCTACGTCAAATCCAACCTGTCGGGCGAATTCACCGTCGCCAACAAGTACCTGGTCAACGACCTGAAAAAACTCGGCCTGTGGGACGAAGTCATGGTTGCCGACATCAAGTACTTTGACGGCAGCCTGGCCAAGATCGACCGCATCCCGGCCGATATCCGCACGCTGTATGCCACCGCGTTCGAGATGGAAACCAGCTGGATGGTCGAATGCGCATCGCGTCGCCAGAAATGGATCGACCAGGGCCAGAGCCTCAACATCTACATGGCCGGCGCCTCGGGCAAAAAGCTCGACGAAACCTACAAGCTGGCGTGGATACGCGGCCTCAAAACCACCTACTACCTGCGCACCATGGGCGCCACCTCGGCCGAGAAATCCACCGGCAAGGGCGGCGAACTGAATGCGGTGTCGTCAAGCGGCGGCGCCAGCACCTCGCACAGCGCCATCAACAAGGCCGCGGCGAATCTGCCTGAGCCCGAACTCGATGGCATTGCCTGCACCATGCGGCCGGGCGATGTCGGGTTTGAAGAATGCGAGTCGTGCCAGTAATAGAGTAGGAGGAGGAGCGCCAGCAGCAACGGCGGTAAAAAAGAAGAGGCCAACCTGGCCAATGAGGGTTTCGCCATGCGCGAGGGTTCATTGGCCGGGGGCAGCCCTGAAGAATTCTGA
>JAGXGP010000077.1 GCA_024636775.1 Hydrogenophilales bacterium | reverse complement strand
TTTCCGATAGCTGCGTGGCGTAAAGCGCAACGCATAATCTTCCATGGTCTCGTTGGCGACCCATGTGTTGTAGTCGCGGCGAACCTTGATCACACGCTGGATTGCTTTTGGAGGGTGTTCGCTACCAGTCTGTTCCATCGTCGATTGGTTCATTTCCCGAATCTGGTTCCGTTTACTTTTGTATCGTGTGAATGCGCTTACAGGGTACAAATCACGTTTTTTCACTATGACGCAGCAGACAACCAAACCTACGCGTTGAATCTTGGCTTGAACCGGAAAGTCGAATATATCAGTGCTGTTTTGGCAACTTGCCAGACTTGGTTGGTCAAAGCGTAAATTGGTTTACAAAGAAGTCCTCCCAACTTACTTAGAAAAATCTAAGCGTTTTTAATCAAGGGAGCGTCCGTTTAATCAATGGCAGCTATCAAATACTGAACAGACGTTCATCAAATGTTCTTCCCCTCTTGCTTGTCGAGCGCGTAAATTCATTCGGCTTCCACATTCCGGACATTCTCAAACAATTCCTCGATGCAGGAGAGCGTCGACTTCGGCCGAATTCCAGCCATTCGAGGGTTTTTTCCGACCGACTGATTCAGGGTTGCAACCAGCTCCTGAATAAACCCTCAACTCGCCAGCAGCAAAAACAGCAATAGCACATTCAGCGCAATGGAGGCGACTGCGACCAGTGGCCAGGCACCGGCCTGCGAACGCTCGATGAGCGGGGTACGGCGACGCAGCAAGGGACTGGCTTCGCCACGTTCGAGGGCGATCAACATTTCTTCGGCGGTCTCGAAACGGTCTACGGGTTCGCGCGCAACCGCTTTCAACAGCACGATTTCCAGCCAGGGTGGCAGATCGGGGCGGGTGCGGGCCGGGGGGACGGGCTCGCCAAATTTCGGATGTTGGAACGGCTCGATTTCTCCGTAGGGATATTTGCGCGTCAGCAGATGATAGAGGGTGGCGCCGACGGCATACAGATCGGTTTGCACGCTGGCATCGGCGCCGTTGAATAGCTCGGGGGCCATGAAGCTGGGGGTGCCGGGCTGGGCGAAATCTTCGCGTGCATCGAGGGTGGGACAGCGTGCCACACCCAAATCCAGAATGCGTAGCTTGCCTTCGGTGTCGACGTGCAGGTTGGCGGGTTTGAGGTCACGATGAACGATATCGAGCCGGTGCAGTGCAGAGAGTCCTTTCAATAGACGAATGCCGAGAGTGACGGCCTCGACCGGAGAAAAATGCTGGCCGCTGCCGAGCTTGTCCTGCAGGGTCGCACCGTCGAAATAGTGGACGGCAAAGTACAGGAAATTGCGTCCCGGCAAAGGCAGCACGTCGGGGAAATAATGCGAATGCACCCGCTTTAAAAACCACTCTTCAGCTAGCAGCCGACAGGCGGCGTCAGCGTCGCCCTGTAATACAGGTTGCAAAGTTTTAAGCGCCCAGCGTTGCCCCGACTCGGCATGGCGAGCACGATAGATCAGCGTATCGCGACTGCTATGGAGTACGTCTTCGATGATGAAGTCGTCGAGCCTGGCGCCAGGTTGCAGTTTGCCCGGCAACGGCAAGTCATGCTTCTCGATGAGTGGTGCATCGGCTTCGCCCACCCCCACCACACGCACCACCAGGGCGCTGGCATTGTCCTGCCCGCCCTTGGCATGCGCGGCGCCGACCAGGGCATCTGCAGCGCGCTGCGGGGCATCGTGCAGTTTCAACAACTGATGCAACTCCAGCTGTCCGAGCGGCTCCCACACGCCGTCGCACACAATCAGAAACACATCACCTGCCGCCAGATCCCCTTCACCAAAATCCGGCAACACGTGCGTGTCGAGACCCAACGCGCGCTTCCGCACATGCGACATGCCCGGCGTTTCCCACACGTGGTCGGTGGTCAGAGTATCCAGGGTTTCACCGCGCAGGCGATACAGGCGGCTATCACCGACATGGGCGTAATGATAACGACGGCCACGCAGCACCAGCGCGGTGAGCGTGGTGGCCATGCCGCCGGGATCGGTTCGCGAGGCCGTTTGTCCATGGATCCACCGATTGATCGCCGTCAGCACGGTGCCCAGTGCATGGGGAATTTCCCAGGTGTCGGGGGTGGCGTAGTAATCATTGAGCAGATTACGCACCGAAGCCTCCGCCGCCTCGCGACCATGGGTGCCACCGGATACGCCGTCGGCCACCACCGCGAGCATGCCCTTGATCGCTGCAAGTTGCGCTTCGGGCTCTACATAGCCGCCATAGTCCTCGTTGCGCTCGCGCGGGCCGGTGGCTGTGGCATAACCAAATTCAAGAGTGAGGGGCATGGCGATAAGGTGAGTGCAGTCTGGCGATTATAGGGGCATGATCCTGGCGCTGTATTGGCGCCAGGATCAGACCCCTAAGCCTGCTCGGACGTGATCCTCAGATGCGCGCACCGGAAATCGCGGCGGCACCCCAGGTGGTACGCCAGCGCTGTTTCACCACGGCCAGCCCAACCAGCGCGACAAAGCACAAGCCGGCAAAAATCAGCAGGCCAATTTGATAATTGCCTGTTTGACCCTTGATGTAACCCAGGCTGGCAGCGAGATAGAAGCCACCCACGCCACCCGCCATGCCGACCATGCCGGTCATGACGCCGATTTCCTTGCGGAAGCGTTGCGGCACCAACTGGAATACCGCACCGTTACCCGCACCCAGGCTAGCCATGGCCAACATGAATCCGGTCAGCGCCACCCATGCGCTGGCCGCACCAAAGCTGACGGCAATGAGGAACACACCGGCCAGCAGATACATCACCAACAGAGTGCGAATGCCACCAATGCGATCGGCCAGCATGCCACCCATGGGGCGCACCATGGACCCGGCGAACACACAGGCTGCGGTGAAATAGCCTGCGTGTACGGGCGTCATGCCGTACTGGTCATTGAAGTAAATAGTCAGGCTGGAAGCCAGACCAACAAAGCCGCCGAATGTCACGAAATAGAAAAACATGAACCACCAGGCGTCACGATCTTTCAGCACGTTCAGGTACTGGTGCAAGGATTTGGGTGGCGGGCAGTCGGGGGCATCCTTGGCAAAAAACAGATACACCAGAAAAGCCATACCCACCGGGATCAGTGCCAGTCCGAATACATTGCCCCAGCCATAGGCCATGGCCAGGCCTGGTGCCAGCAAGGCAGCAATCACAGTGCCCGAGTTGCCCGCACCCGCAATGCCCAACGCCGTGCCTTGATGCTGCGGGGGATACCAGCGGGAAGCCAACGGCAAGGCCACGGCAAATGACGCCCCGGCAAAGCCGAGTGCTGCGCCCAGAATGAGAATTTCGCGGTAACTGTGAATACCAAACAGCCAGGCCCAGAGCAGTGCAGCCATCACCACGACTTGCCCGATCAGCCCGGCTTTCTTCGGCTTGAGATGGTCAACCAGCAGGCCCATCAGGATGCGCAACAACGCACCCGCCAGAACAGGTGTGGCTACCATCATGCCTTTTTGCGCGGCGGTAAGCCCCAGCGTGGCGGCAATCTGCACGCCCAGCGGACCCAACATCACCCACACCATGAAGGCGATGTCGAAATACAAAAAAGCAGACAGCAGCGTAGGCGTATGCCCCGACTTCCAGAAGTCGCGTGTCATGACAGATTCCTCGGAGAGAGTTTATTTTTCTATTTAAGCCAAGTTCAGATGAATCACGCCAGACTCAAGTTTGGTTTCGTATTTTTGTGCGCAGCCTTCGTCCGGTGCGGTTGCGCAACCGGTGGCGAGTTCAAGATTCCAGCCGTGGAGTGGGCAGGTCACGCTTTTGCCGTGAACAATGCCCTGCGACAACGGACCGCCTTTGTGCGGACAGCGATCCTTTACTGCAAACACTTCATCGTCGGTTGTGCGGAACACGGCGATATCGATATCGCCGTGACGCACCACGCGGGCTCCCAGCGGGGGAATCTCTTCAAGACTGCATACTTTCAACCAACTACTCATTGTTTCGTCCTTTAGAATATTTCGCATGGCGTGGGCGGCGAGCCTACACGCCAACGGTAAGCAGCTTCTTTACACAGTCAGCGCTTCGAACTCGTGCTTGAGCTTGCCTTCCTTGGCACGCTCGACCCACGGGTCGCGTTCAACCGACAGCGAGAAAATCAAGCGCTCGTACAACGCGCGGCGGCCTTCGTGGTCATCAAGGATTTTCTTCTTCACGTAATCCAGGCCGACGCGCTCGACGTAGTGAACCGTTCGATCCAGGTAGCGCGCTTCTTCACGATAGAGCTGCAAGAATGCGCCCGAATACTCCATCACTTCCTGGTCGGTTTTCACCTTGACCAGAAACTGTGCAACTTCGGTCTTGATGCCACCGTTGCCAGCCACGTAAATTTCCCAGCCGGAATCGACACCGATGATGCCGACGTCCTTGATCGCGACTTCGGCGCAGTTACGCGGGCAACCCGATACGGCGAGCTTGACCTTGTGCGGCGCCCACATTTTGAAAAAGGCCTTTTCCAGATCGATACCCATTTGAGTCGAATTCTGGGTGCCAAAACGACACCACTCCGAACCGACACAAGTCTTCACCGTGCGCAACGCCTTGCCGTAGGCATGACCAGACGGCATGTCGAGGTCGGCCCACACTTTCGGCAGGTCTTCTTTCTTTACGCCAAGCAAGTCGATGCGCTGACCGCCGGTGACGTGCACCGTCGGGATGTTGTACTTCTCGGCCACCGTGGCAATGCGGCGCAGTTCGGACGGCGTGGTGTTGCCGCCCCACATCCGCGGGATCACCGAATAGGTTCCGTCTTTCTGAATGTTGGCGTGCGCGCGCTCATTGATGAAACGCGACTGTGGATCATCTTCAGCTTCACCCGGCCAGGTTGAAAGCAGGTAATAGTTCAGCGCCGGGCGGCAGCTTGCGCAACCGTTGGGGGTACGCCATTCCATGAATTCCATGACCTGTGGAATCGACAGCAGCTTGTTCTGCTTGATCGCCGCACGCACTTCTTCGTGCGGGTGATCGGTACAACCGCACATCGATTTGGTTTTGGGGGTGGCGGAATAATCGCCGCCGGCGGTCACGGCCAGAATCTGCTCGACCAGGCCGGTACACGACCCGCACGAGCTCGAGGCCTTGGTGTGCTTGCGCACGTCTTCCAATGTGAACAGGCCCTTCTCGCGAATCGCCTTGACGATGTCGCCCTTGCACACGCCGTTACAACCGCAGACTTCCATGTCGTCGGTCATCGTGGCGGCCTTGTTGATGCCACCGTGACCCAGGTTGCCGCAATGGTCCTGGCCGAACATCAAGTGATCGCGCAACTCGCTGACGTTCTTGCCGTCGCGCAGCAACGAGAAATACCAGCTGCCGTCGACAGTATCGCCGTACATCACGCCGCCGACCAGCTTGTTGTCCTTGATGACGAGCTTTTTGTAAACGCCGCCGATGGGGTCGGAATAGAGAATCGATTCGGTGCCTTCGCCGCCGACAAAATCGCCCGCAGAGAACAAATCAATGCCGGTGACCTTGAGCTTGGTCGAGGTGACCGAGCCTTCGTAGCGGCCGATGCCGTAATGCGCCAGATGGTTGGCGCACACCTTGGCTTGCTCGAACAGCGGCGCGACCAGACCGTAGGCGATGCCGCGGTGTGCCGCGCATTCGCCGATGGAATAGATGCGCGGATCAAATGTCTGCATGGTGTCGTTGACCACGATGCCGCGGTTGCAATGCAGGCCGGATGATTCGGCGAGTTCGGTGTTGGGGCGAATACCAACCGCCATCACCACCAGATCGGCAGGCGCAATGTCTCCATCCTTGAACTTGATTTCAGACACGCGACCCGACGCACCTTTTACCAGTTCTGCGGTCTGCTTTTGCAGCAGGAATTTCATGCCTTTGGCTTCGAGGCTTTTTTGCAGCAGACGCGCTGCCGGCTCGTCGAGCTGACGTTCCATCAGCCACGGTCCGATGTGCACCACAGTCACATCCATTCCGCGCTTCATCAGACCATTGGCGGCTTCCAGGCCGAGCAGCCCGCCGCCGATGACGACGGCGTGCCGGTACTTGCTCGAGGCCTGAACCATGGCGTCGACGTCGGCGATGTCACGGAAGCTGATCACGCCTTCAAGATCGGAACCGGGCACCGGCAAGATGAAAGGATTGGAACCCGTGGCCAGCAGCAGGCGATCGTATTCGGCGGAAGTACCATCTTCGGTCTCGACTGCACGCGCGTTGCGGTCAATCTTGACCACCTTCTTGCCCACATGCAGGGTGATATGGTTATCGCTATACCAGTCGAGCGGGTTCAGCACGATGTCGTTCACCGTCTGCTCGCCCGCCAGCACCGGCGACAAAAGAATGCGGTTGTAGTTGGGATGCGGCTCGGCACCGAACACGGTTATGTCGTAGAGATCGGGGGCCAGCTTCAACAATTCTTCCAGCGTGCGCACACCGGCCATGCCATTGCCCACCATCACCAGTTTCATCTTCGGACCTTTGTCCATGGGTTCACTCATATCCATCCCACTACTCCAAACATTAAGACTTGAACTTGATGACCGCAGTCGTTACTGCGGTCGACGACCTCTGCGGGCGACGCGCACCCTTCCCCCTTAAGAAAGCAACCTTTATGCCAGACAGCTAATATTGCCTGGAAGGCCTGTTTACAAAGGGATTGTGGATTTATAACTGAAACGGATTACCGAAACCTGCACCATCAAGGTGCTCGCCCGCAAACCGTGCACGAAAACTACGCAGCCACCCGACCGAAGCCGTTGATCGCGGTAATCGCGCGTGCCTGATTGAGGTCTTCGGTGTAGCCCGCACCATACAGGCACGCGGCCAATTGATTGCGGATCGGCAAGGGCAGCGACAGGTGATCGTGTAACACCTCGCTGGTCCAGGCGCCCGTCGCACGCGCATCAAGCGCGGGCAGATTGGCCAACGGAGAAGATGTCGATTGTGCGTCGTATAGTTGCTGCACCTGCCCGTCCTGCACCAGCATCATGTCAGGCCGTTGAAACGGATTGGCAAATGCTTCGCCCTCGCAGCCCTGCATCAGCAGCGCATGGCCACCCAGCGCCTGCAGCACCTCACGCATCATGGCCAGGTCTTTCGCAGACGAAGTCGGCGTGACCCGAACCGAGCGCTCGCCTAGCACATCGGCCATGATCACCAACCGCGTCACCCAGCCATCGATACCAAGACGCCCACGTAACGCCAGCAAGGATGCCAGCCCCGGATTCAGCAAGGCCACTGGCGCAAATGCCAGGCCCTCATCGCGCAGTCCCGCATTGACCTGCGCCGTGGTGCTGCACGGCATGATGCCCAGCTCGCGCAGCACATAGGCTGCCGCCACGCCCCCGCCGCCCTCGAGCACACCATGTATCAGCACCGGCACGCCAAAACTTTTCAGCAGCAGCGCCAGCAACGGCGTGAGATGTGGAAGCGCGCGCACGCCATGATAAGCCGGCAGCACCACAGTGCGATAAGGTCCAGGCGGTGCCGCCAAATCCGGTAGACGCTCAGAGAGTGCGGCATGCAAACCCAGCCAGGCATCCGGTCCCGGATCATGCTGATTGAAGGCGACCAGAAACGCTGCGGTTTCCAGTTCCGGCACGCCACCGTCGAGCAAGGCGGCACCCAGCGCGCGTGCCTCGGTAAAGTCGATGGCCTCGCCGGTTTCGATCTGGCGAATGAGGGTGGCGTAGTTCATGGCTGGTCACACATCAAATATATGACATTCATACGGCCACCCGATTTGTGGCAAGCATGCGTTTCAGCTCCGGCACACACGAGCCGCATTCGGTGCCGCATTTAAGCGTGAACTGCAGCGCGGCAAGATCCGCGCCGCCGGCAATCGCCGCGACGATGTCGGGCTCGGCCACGTTGAGACAATTACATACAACTCGACCCCGTCCAGCTTGTCCGTCCGGCGGTTGTTCAACCGGTGCCAGCAGCCAGTTCCGCACCGCCATGGCCGGTGCACCATCGGCAATCAGGCGCTTGAGCCAGTCACGTGCGGCGGTTTCGCCGGAGAGACGCGCGCCGGTAATCACGCCGTCTTCCACCCGCGCTTTTTTCCAGATGCCGCGACGTGCATCCTGGTAGTTCATCGTCAGCAACGGATCATCCAGCCCAAACGCGATGTCCATTTCCTGCACCAGTGATTCGGCCAGCGGACCTTCACCCGCCGTCTCAAACACCAGCACACTGTTGTCACGCCCAGTGAGGGTAGCGGTGGCGTAGTCAAAGTGCGCGATAAAAGGCTGCGCAAGCCGTAGCAAGGTCGCCCCATCACCCCGTCGCATGATCGTGCGCCGATACGGCAGCGTGACCTTTTCCACCTGCACCGCAGCATGCTTGAGTTCGGGTTGTTTTGAGACCGGATCAAACGCGTCAAGCGTTAACGCATTCACCCCCATTCCGGCCATGAAGCGCCCACCCCAGTGCATGGGCATGAAGATCTGGCTGCTCCGTAATTCATCACTGGCCTGCACCTTGATGACAAGGCTGCCACGCCGGCTTTTGACCCGCACTAGATCGCCGTCCTGCATCTTGCGGCGCTCCATGTCCTTGCCGTTCATCGACAGCAGCGGTTCTTCGACGTGGGCATACAGCCGCGACACCAGACCGGTACGGCTCATGCCATGCCACTGGTCGCGCAAGCGTCCGGTATTCAGATGGAACGGAAAGCGCGCATCGGTCGGCTCGGACACCTGACAATACGTCGCGTTGTGAAATTGCGCCCGGCCGCTAGGCGTCTGAAACACGCCGTCTGCATACAGGCGCGCTTGGTCCGCAGAGGTGCCTTCCGGCAACGGCCATTGTTGTGGGCTGGCGTCGAGCATGGCGTAGCTTAAGCCGGTGATATCGAGATCGCGGCCACGGGTTGATTCGCGATGTTCATTGAATATATCTTCGGGACACACATAGGGAAACAGCCGCTTGCCATCCTGCCCCAGCGCAGCGCCGAGCTTCCACGCGAATTCGACCACCGCCTGGTAATCGGGACGCGCCTCACCTGGCGGAGAAACAGCCGCGCACACATGCGAAATGCGCCGTTCAGAATTGGTCAGCGTTCCCTCGCGCTCGCCCCACGCTGCAGCAGGCAGCAACAGGTCGGCGAACTGCACCGTTTCGGTATCAATAAACGCTTCCTGCACCACCACGAATTCCGCAGCCTGCAAGGCTTCCTGCACCAGCTTCTGGTTGGGCAAGGATTGCGCGGGGTTGGTGCAAGCAATCCACAACGCCTTGATTTCACCCTTGCGCACCGCCTCGAACATTTCCACTGCGGTCTTGCCGGGTTGCTCGGGCACGGACGCCACGCCCCACAGCCGGGCGACTTCGGCGCGATGTTCGGGGTTGTTCATGTCGCGATGTGCCGACAGCAGATTGGCCATGCCACCCACTTCGCGCCCGCCCATGGCATTGGGTTGCCCGGTGAGCGACAACGGCGCCGCGCCCGGCTTGCCAATATTTCCCGTAGCCAGATGCAGGTTGATCAGCGTCGCGTTCTTGTCGACGCCACAGGTCGATTGATTCAGACCCTGGCAGTACAGCGACAGTGTCGGCCCGGCGGCGAACCAGCGCGCGGCCTGCACGATATCGGCGGCCGCCACGCCACAAATCGTGGCGGCTTTCTCAGGCGTGTATTCGCGCACGGTTTCGCGCAGCTGCGCCCAGCCTTCGGTGTGGGCGGCAATGTAATCGCGGTCGATCAGTTCTTCCCACAGCATCACGTTCAGCATGGCGTGATACAGCGCGACATCCGTACCCGGCAAAATCGCCAGATGCAGATCGGCCTCCACCGCGGTGTCGGTGCGGCGCGGGTCCACCACGATCAGTTTTTGGTTGGGATTGGCCTTGCGCGCAGCCTCGATGCGACGAAACAGGATCGGATGCGCAAACGCTGTGTTCGACCCGGTGATGAACAGTGTGCCTGCATGATTGATATCATCGTAACAGCCCGGCGGTGCGTCCGCGCCCAAGGTGACCTTGTAACCCGACACCGCACTGGACATGCACAAGCGTGAATTGGTGTCGATATTATTGGTGCCGATCAAGCCCTTGGCGAGCTTGTTGAAGACGTAGTAATCCTCGGTCAGCAATTGGCCCGAAATATAAAATCCCACCGCGTCCGGCCCATGCTCGCGAATGATCGCGGCGAATTTGTCAGCCGCATGATCCAGCGCCGCGTCCCAGCTCACACGCTGGCGCGGCGATGCCTTGTCGGCACGTAACTCGGGATACAGCGCACGGCCCGACGCCTGCGCCGACAAGGCCAACGTCGCGCCCTTGGTGCACAGCTTGCCCAGGTTGGCCGGATGCGCGGGGTCGCCGCGCACACCGGTAATCTTCCCCGCGTCCGACTCGATCAACACCCCGCAACCGGTGCCGCAATAACAACAGACAGATGAAACAACAGACATAACCGCTCCTAGTCCCTGTCTGTCAGCAGGGTCTGTGCCAGCACAGCACAACGCAATCATTTCAATGACTTGTCGAGAATGGCGCAGCGGCTGCGTGGCCCCTGCGCTCAACCGCAGTGCACGGACGGGAGGACATGCAGCAAATTGGTGCGTGGGTTGTGAAACCTGCCTAGAATTGAAGTCTCACTCACACCCAGGGGGAGGGCTCACACAAAAAAATTGTCCCGAGGCACCTTCATAAACCCGGGCACAGGTCGATTGATCAATGGATAGCCGAATCACCGCCATGCCTGGCGACTACCCTTCAACAGGTTGACTGAATATGCAACCCAATCTGCACCCCATTAATGACCAGCTGCCCAGCCCCAAAGGCGTTGCGCTGGCCGTACTGGCCTTATCCAAGCGCGAAGATGTGACACTGGGCGAGATTGCCCTGGCAATACAAACCGACCCTTCCTTGTCCAGCCGCCTGATCAAGCTGGCCAACAGCGCCTCGCAGAGCTCGCGCCCGGTGGTGTCGGTGCAGGAAGCGGTCGCGCGCAAAGGCGTCAAGTCGGTGTGCCAGCTTGCATTGGGGTTTTCACTGATCGACCAGTATCGTGACGGCGGATGCACCGCGTTTGACTATCCAAAATACTGGTCGCATTCGCTCCTGATGGCGCTGTCCATGCAGGCACTTGCCACGCGTGTTCGCGTGGGCGAATCGAGTGAGTTGTTCATCTGCGGATTACTGGCACAAATTGGCCAACTGGCCCTGGCCACCCTTTATCCTCAGCATTACAGCGACGTGCTAACGGCCTATCAGGCCAACCCCACACAGTCTCTGACTGCGCTTGAAGCCACCCATCTGGAAACTGACCATATCGAACTGGGTAGCACCATGTTGGCAGACTGGGGGGTCCCCGGCGTATTCACCCAGCCGATGGCGCTTTACGAAGGACCGAATCATTCTGACAACATTCATGACTCACGCACCAACAGCCTGATCATGATGCTGCGCCTGGCGCATTGGCTGGCCGACCTCGCGCTATGCGATGCGGATCAACGCCCGCAATTGACCCAGGTATGGCTAACGCAAGCGGCCAAGCTCGACATCTCGACTGAAGACGCCGCCAACCTAATCGATGACGTCATTTCCGAATGGCATGACTGGGGCACTTTGCTGCAAATTCATACCGAGCCCTTGCCCTCCTTTGCCGAGTTCGCCCTGGAAAATGAGTCAACCGCGAAAAACACCTCATCGCTGCGCATCGTGGTGGCCGACAGCAACGAATTCACCCGCCGCAAAACCATCGCGATGCTGGCAGAAGACGGCAACCATGCCGTCTATGCCGTCAACGATGGTCATGCCGCCATGGCGATGGTGCTGAAAGTGATGCCTCACGTCATCATCGCCCATTGCAATCTCAAACAGATGGATGGCTTGGCCCTGTGCCAGACACTACGCCAAACCGGTGAAGGCCAAGGCGTCTACATCCTGCTGATGGATGACCAGAAGAATGTAGAGCATTCAATCCGGGCTTACGAAAGTGGTGCGGACGGGTATGTGTCGAGCACCATCAACGCAATAACCTTGCGAACCCGCCTGGTGGCGGCGCAACGCATGGCGCAGATGAAGCTGGATAGCGACAAAGACCGTGCGCACATGCGCCAGCTTTCGGCCGATCTGGATTTGGCCAACCGCCAACTAGCCAGTGACGAGTTCAGAAATGCGCAACCATCCTCGCCCTAAACCCGAATAATCAATGCTCGGGCACGCCCTGCCACAGCATGCTGAACCCCAGCTCGGTGCTATCGCTGCACATATCGCCCACGGCTTTGAATTTCTCATTGAAAGTCTTATCCGCGTGGGATTTTTCATGTTGTTCGAATGAGGCCCAGTAGGTGACGATGGCGACGTCGTAGTCAGGCGCCTTCATCGAGTCGATGGAACCCTCCTGGCTGATGAAGCCGTCGTACTTAAACACTTGGCCTGCAATAAAGCCGCCGTCTTCATTACCGTAGGTTTCTTTTACAACGTGGCACATTTCGCCCAGCGCGAGTTCTATGTCGCTGATGGTTACGCCAGGTTTGAGTTTGACGGCATTGAAGAGCATCTTGCTGCCATAAGGAATGCTGACTGGGTCAAACATCGATTTCTCCCAAAGTGAATTCAAGTGAGTGATAAACCACGCCCGCAGTGTGAACGGGGGTGTTTGCATTAAAGCGGTTTTATTACAGAAGTGCCAGTTTGTCCTCTGCTGTCAGAGAAGTAAGCGGACCCCCATTTCCGCCTACGAAGTCAGGTGCGCGGGCGTGCCCACAGTGCACGTCAACATGCTGAAAGCGGTCAGTACGTAATGCGCGTAGCCATCAGCTGAAGTGTGCCCGAGTGGAATGGACCTGGCTATCCCTGTAACTGGGTTTATTCAGAAGGCGAACGCATGGTGCTGAATTACCAGCAGCACAAGTTCATCCCATCCAGCAGTTTTGGCGACACGGAATATTTCATGGTTGATGTCAGCAAGGTGAGCGACGCCAACCCGCCCGAACCAAAGTCTTTATCGAATGGATCAAACGGGAACTGGCCGCGCACAATGTCAGCGCAGCGTGCGTTTCAGAAGCAGCGCAACAACGCTAACCCGCACACCGAGAGGAGCCACGGTTATCTGCTAGAGGCTTCATGCGAAAAACACAACAATGCCCCTCTGCTATAAATAGCATTCGGTTGGCGCATTCAAGATCTGGCTGTACCCATTCACTTCGCGCCAACCCGATTTCAGTCGAGTAGCCTGCCAGGCACAAGCGTCCGCCACGCTAATGTTGGAACCAGGGGCCAATCGTGAAGACACCCGATCTCCCGCAAGATGAATTCTGTCGGCTGGAAACGCTTCGGTCGCTGGACATTCTCGACACCTCGGCCGAGGAACGGTTTGATCGCCTGACGCGGATGGCGAGGTGGATGTTTCGGGTGCCGATCGCGCTGGTCAGCCTGGTCGACGCAAACCGTCAATGGTTCAACTGGAACGGGCAAGCGCTGGGCACGCTGTGCATCATCGACCATCAACCTCGCAATCTCACCCCGGATGAACTCGAAGCCTTTAAAGACCTGGCCTCAATGGCCGAACGTGAGCTGGCGGCGGTGCAAATGGTGGCGCCGAACCGACGTTTGATGAGCGGCACCCGTGCCGTTAAGCGAGGCGACCTGGCGGTGGAGATTCACTTCAAGACCACGGATGAACTTGCCAGCCTGGCGCAATCGTTCAACCGCATGGTGGCGGGCCTGCGTGAAAAAGAGCGCATCAAGGAAACCTTCGGCCAGTATCTGGACCCCCGCATCGTGCACGACCTGCTGGCCAACCGCGAGCAGGAAGAAGGCGGCGAGCGCCGCGTGATGACGGTTTTTTTCTCCGACCTGGCCGACTTTACCGAACTATGCGAAGGGCTGTCTCCGGATGCCGTGGTGCGTTTTCTCAACCGCTATTTCTCGCTCATGTCGTCGGTGATCAGCCTACCTGCGCCAACTGCTCACGCAGGTTATCGAGGTCAGCCTGATCGACGCGGACGCTGAAAAAAGCCCCTTCTTCCTCGGCGCGCTCTTCCAGTACCTGGCAGCGCGAGAATATTTCGCCCCGCAGTTGCTGTGCCGACCACGGCAAAAACAACTCGGCTTCAACCAGACCTTTCTGAAAAAACGCGAGGATTGCCAGATGCAACTTCACCACGTCATCCGGGTTGCGCGCGCTCATCACGATGCAACCGGGGTATTCAAGGCGTAGCGCGGCTTCGCGCTCGGCTTGCGCTGCAGCGTCGCCAACGTGGTCGATCTTGTTGAAAATGCGGATACGCGGCACGTCCTGCGCCTCGATCTCGGTCAGCACATGTTCGGTGGCATCGATCTGCCGCTCGAAGCCGGGATCGCTGGCGTCGATGACATGCAGCAGCAGCGACGCATCCAGCGCCTCTTCCAGCGTCGACTTGAACGACGCCACCAGCCCGTGCGGCAGGTTCTTGATGAAGCCCACCGTATCGCTGACCAGCACGCGCGGAACGGTCTCGGGAAACAACGTGCGCACGGTGGTGTCGAGCGTCGCAAACAGCTTGTTGGCGACCAGCACTTCGCTGCCTGTGAGCGTGCGCATCAGGGTGGATTTGCCCGCGTTGGTATAGCCCACCAGCGCCACGCTGGCGAGGCTTTGGTGCCCCTGCCGGCGTGCGCGCTGCGTCTTGCGATCCGCGTCCATCGCAACGATCTCCTTCTGCAGCTCGGAAATGCGGTCGCGGATCTTGCGCTTGTCGAGTTCGGTGTTCGACTCGCCGGCGCCTCGCCCGCCCACCCCGCTACGCTGCCGCCCCTGCGGCCCCGCCAGCTTGGCTGCCTCGCGCAAGCGCGGCGCCAGGTAGCCTAGGCGCGCAATCTCCACCTGCGCGCGCGCAGCGGGCGAGCGCGCGTTGCGGTGGAAAATTTCGAGAATGACCATGGTGCGATCCATCACCTGGCAGCCGACCTCGTTTTCGAGGTGGCGCGCCTGCGACGGCGAGATTTCGTGGTCAACAAAGATCACATCGATCGGAACATCCGACACCTGTGCGGGTGCGTCTTCCAGGTCATCCATCACGTTGGAAAGGCGATACGCTGGACTCAGCGTCCCGGCATCGGCATCCGGCTCGACCTCATCGTCTGATTCACCCCCCACAAAATGGCGAATCTCCTGCCGCTTGCCCACCCCCAGATACGCCGTCGAGTCGAACCCGGAGCGTTTCTGCGTAAACGTGCGGACAACCGTGAAACCCAGCGTCTTGGCCAGCTCGCGTAGCTCGGTCAGCGACGCTTCGAACTCCATATCAGTCACCCCCGGCAATTGAACCGAGGCCACGATGGCGTACTGGGGGGTTTCTTTGACTTCTGTTTGCATGCGGGGGGTGTTCTGTGGGTTGGGCGAAGCCATGCATTATCCGCCAATGTGATCGGTGCCGGTATTGATACTGCACTCGCCTCCAGGCACAAGCCGGGCATTCGAATGATCGTGTACGAATGACGGGTTGTCAGGAAAGGACATACAGCTCTTTTTTGCGGCAATGACCCCTTAAATGGACAGCCTCAACTTTCCGGGCGCGCCAGAAAAGCGGTGGATTCCATGTGCTATGTTGAACGTGGAGGTATCCCACATGCAAAATGGAAATCCAGTCCTGAATACGATACGGGCGGTGCTCGAACGTGAACCGCACATCAATCTGCATCGCTGGCCGGTCAATCTCAACCTGACCGACAACAGTGTCCTGATCATGGAAGGCGACGTCGAGAGCATAGCCGCAAAGAAGCGGTCACTCGAACTCGTGGAGGAGATAAGCGAAGTGCGAGGTGTGATCAATCGGCTGCATGTCGCACCGACCGAACACAAAAGCGACGGCGAGATTCTGGGTGCCCTTGAAACCCTGCTGCTGGACGCGCGCGACTTCAAAAATTGCTCGCTAAGCGTGGTCAAGAAGGGGCAGACGCTCGCCCTGCAGGAAATCCTGGACGATGATGCCAGCGGCAATATCGTGGCGTCGGTGGATGCAGGCGTGGTGACACTGGATGGCTGGGTCATCAGCCTGTCACACAAACGTCTCGCCGGTGTGCTGGCGTGGTGGGTGCCGGGGTGCCGCGACGTGGTGGACGCGCTGGAGGTGCTACCGCCGGAACAGGACACCGACGACGAGGTCACTGATGCCCTGTTGCTGGTGATGGAAATGGATCCGCTGATTCCCCACCCCGAGCAAATCAGCATCCATACCCACGACTTCGTGGTCACCCTGGAAGGTCTGGTGAGCAGCGAAACCGAAAAAAACCGGGCCGAACAGAATGCCTGGTACGTGTTCGCCGTTGACAAAGTGGTCAACCAGCTTGCCGTGAGCCGTTAGGCCCACACGCACGCATTCGTCAGCCGAGTCAGCGAACCAACACCGTAAACGTCGAGATGTTTCAGGGTTCGCCTGTCGAACCCTGAAACGTGAAGCCTTGCGTTGTTTGTTGCTGAAAAAGCGTGAAGTCAAGACGCGCCCTGGCTAATCCCACATCACCCACCCACCTGCCGGTGCAATGATTCCGTCTACGGCAAGGCCAAGGTCGGCACGGACACCCTGCGGGATATCACCTCCTGCATGCTGACCTACAAGTTCATCGCCATGCCGGCAGACGCCAGCTATCTGTACTTGAGCCAAGACGGCGCATTTTCACTGACGGCAGCGCATGGCGCCAAGACGCTATCCGAAAAACGCGCCACCTACCACGTCACGCATCTGGAACAGGATGGCAAAAGCAAGCCGGCGATCCCGCTCGCCTACGCCAAGGGTGAACGCTATCTGGCCACCTGGATGGCCAAGAACAAAAACCAGGTCATTGATGCGGACGAACTGGAGCGCATGGTGCTCGAGTTCAAATAAGCATTAAAGGGGTGAGCATCGCTTGCCATTTATCAAGGTTGACTGCTGTCTTCTTGATTCAGAAAACAATCCGAAGCTGCTCCATTTATTTCAACGGATGGCTCTGGCCGACAACCGGACATTCAGACAGGTCCTAGGTCAGGGCCATTCTCATATGGGTACCTTCGTATATACATTTCGAGGATAAGAGCAAGGCGTGCGCTCTCAGAATTCGCAGCAAACTCTTCGCGCAATTGCGTATGGAGCGCTTTCGGCAGCATTTCAAACTCAAGGAATGAGAACTCGTGTTCGACTCCGTCAATAATAATTCCAGCAATTATGTCTTCGCTTATTTTTCCGTAACTATCATCTCCGGCGAGAAACTTTCTCAGCAATCGGTCATCGAGCTGGAACCGGGTCCCAGCAGGTAGGGAGACGCTTGTTCTCCGCACCATTTTCGTGGCCGGAAGCTCTCGGGGATCAGGACGGTTTCCAACGCTAGCCATCAGATCAAATATTTCTGCGGCCTTTTGTGCTTCTCGTTCTAGATTTGGATTGTCAATTGCGAGAGATGAAAACCTTGTCACCATCGCTGGAGGGTGCCTTATCAAAGAGGGGATATGGATCTGCAGCCAGCAGCCGAGCAATTCAGGATAATCAACAAAAACCGGCGTTCTTTCCGCTGCGTCAGCGATGCCGACCAGTTTTTCCTGAATGATCTCTCTCGAATGCTCATTGGTCAGCCCCCAGGTCAGGCCATTGTGACTAAAGGCAGCCTTCGTAACGTCCGCCGCGATGAAACCGTAGGCCATTTTTCCACCATGCCGCACTGGCATTCGCTCAATCAGCTGACTCTTAGCTTTGAGTAGGTTTTCTCGAAGACCTCTAGGTCCCGCGATTCTCTTACACTCCACATAGAATGCGAATTCTTCTGTAGTCGCGATCACATCTGTCTTAGTCGAAAGGTCGACCTCGCATCCAGCTTGGCAGAAATAGCTGGCTATTCGCAGCTCGAACTGGGTGTTTCTAGACTCAGTGTGGGTATCCAGCGCGGCAAAGTCGCACCCACTAACTATTTTTTGAAGCTTCTCGTCAACGCCTTCTGGTATGTGTACTTTAAGGCCCTTGAGGATCCACATAAGTTCATGCGCTTCCCGCAGGAGATAGAGTCTCCAATCAAAGCCACTTTGAAAACGGGGATCGGAAGTGTTTTTAAATATCTGCGCTTCGTCTATTTGGTCGCCGCGCACTGCATGCTCGAGGTACTTAATATACCGCTCAATTCGCGTGTTACGTGTCTCGATGCCCCTGGATTGGAGAAACGCTTGTACCTCAACGAGGTCCGCAACGTGATGAGAAAGACTTAGGCTTGGAATCGACTGCGTTGGCAGCGTGTAGGTTCGACTCTCGTTTGTCATTTAGTCAGTTTGCTTTCCAGAAGAACGAACCGGCGTTAACGGGGTCCGCTTCGCGCACCTTCGGGATTAGGTCTTACATTGCAATATTCTCTTTTGCCTTGCAATGTTTGCAATGTGTATTTGTAAGTCCTGCCCTAACTTCCTGCATGCAGCTTCTGCATGGCGCGGGGCTGAACAAGCGTAGCCCAACCCTAAAAAGCCCACGCGCTCAACTCATAGTAGTCGAACCCCGAACAGCGCCCACCCAGACACCCTGCCAGAAAATCCTCGATCCGGCGGTACATCTTGAGGTTGCTCGGCCAGCGCGTGATGAGGTGGCGCGGTTGTACCATGGTGCTTAATTTGTTTGTCCGTGGAATGCGGGTTAGCTCAGACTCCATTTTCCACCGCGCCAGAAATTAATCGTGTCTGAGCTAACCCTTTAAGCTACACGCACCGCCGGCATGATTGGGGAACAGGCTTGCCATGAGGCCGTCATCGCCCAGTCCGGGCAGCCTTGGCGTGGCCAGGTTTCAGCATGACCCGCGCTGGGTCACTCTCCACCCATCGCTCGCAGTCGCGCTCTCAGCGAGGCGATCTCATCGAGCAATTCCAGCGCCAATGCCGCTCCTGCGAGATCAATCTCAAGATCCCGCTGCAGGCGCATGGCCACACGGGCGCGGTTTAGGCTGGCGCCGCCGAAAACCCAGCGGGCGGGTTCGCGGCCTTGCGGTTCCAGTACGCCCATATCCACCAACTCGATAATCCGTTCTTCATGGACAGCACAGGCCCGACAGAGATCGGCCAGCGTCAACTGGGTTTGCTCTTCCAATATGCAGATGGAAAATTGCGGTACGCTATTTTCAGTATTCATTTTTCACAGCCCCATCTTGGCGCGTGGATTGAAATTCAATTCCTGAGCCATTTTCCGGTAAAACGCCTGGGCCGCTTCGGTATCGGCTGGCGGCAGCGCAATGGCCAATATCACGTAGCAATCTCCGGGCGGGGTGCCCGGTATGCCGCGACCTTTGAGCCGCAGTTTGCGCCCGGAGCTCGAGCCCTCCGGTATTTTGAGTTCCACGATGCCGCCGAGTGTGGGCACCTTGATGGTTGCGCCCAGTGCGGCCTCCCAGGGTGTCACCGGTAAATCGAGATAGATGTCGCGACCCTCGCCCCGGAAAAGTGGATGTGGTTGGAATTCAACCTGCAGATACAGGTCACCCGCACGGCCTCCGGCGCCGGCACTGCCCTGACCACTGAGCCGGATGTGCTGTCCTTCACGGATACCCTTGGGGATCGTTACGTTGAGCACGCGTTCTCTGGCAACGACATGTCCGTTCGCGTCCACCCCTGGAACCCGCAGCGTGATGGTGCGTGTTGCGCCCTGGAAAGTGTCTTCCAGATTAATGCGCACTTTTGCGTGGTGATCCTCGCCTTCTGCATGAGGGGCGGAACGTCCTGCGCCGCCGGTGCGGAAACCCTGGCCGAACAGGGATGAAAAGAAATCGCTGTTGTCTGCCGCATCGCCACCGGGGAAACCGCCACCGCTGAATTCGAAGCCGGTGTTCCAGTCCGGTGGCGGACGAAACTCCTGCCCGCCTTTAAAGTCGGCTCCCAGCTGGTCGTAAGCGACGCGCTTTTCCGCATCGCCCAGAACCTCATAGGCCTCGCCCAGTTCCTTGAAGCGTGCCTCGGCGTCGGCTTCCTTGCTGACGTCAGGATGATATTTGCGGGCCAGCTTGCGGTAGGAACGTTTAATCTCGTCCTGGGTCGCGTCACGCTTGACCTCCATGATCTTGTAGTAGTCCTTGAACTCCATCTGGCCTGATCCCCTATGTAGACGCTGCGTTATGTTTGCCTGTCGTTCAGGATAGCGCGAAAAACAAGATCATCAGGGATGAGACCTCAAGGAGAATCAACGGAGCCAGGCTCACATTGTTTTCTGAATTCAGCATCACGCCCCCTACTCACCTTGCCCCGCATCATGCGCCGAGGCTTCACCGCGCAGCACCCACTGCCTATCGACTGGCTTGGCTTCATGCCTCCAGGCTTCGATCCTGGCGTAAAAGCGCGCAGCGTTCTTTTGTTAGCACCTCGCTCACCCCGTAAAGATGGGCTTGGTGGTGAGTGTGTTGCAGCCATGGTAATACAGGCGAAATCGGCATCCATGAAAAAGCCCCGCAGGTTTTCACCTGCGGGGCTTGATCCGTTCGCTCATCAAACCTGATGTCAGCGCACAGCGTGCTCAATCACGACCAGATCATTCAGTCCTTGTCGCGGCCTTCATGACGGTCTTCATGACGGTCTTCATGACGGTCGTCATCGCGGTCATGCTTATCCTTCGGGCACGGCGCGGTGATCATGATGGTGCGATCAACACCGCTATCGGGATGCTGCACGTTGATGTAGGCGACATTCGGCTTGAATGGGTCAAAGTAGAGACCGGTGCTTTCCGCACCGACGGTCGACAGGCTGGCCCATTTGCCAATGGCCTCGGCCACGCCGTCATTGTTCTCATCCTTGACGAACCAGATGTCCTCAATCCCACCCGGCTGGTCTTCCACGATGTACATGTTGCCATCGGCATCGATTGCCAGGTTGTCGGGGTTCGTGAAGACGCTGCCAACGGGCTGACCGGTGGCCATGTCCTTGGTATCACGGCTGACGAACAGCTTGACCGTATCGTTACGCAGATCGATCGAGAACACTTTGTGGTTGGTGGTGGTTGCCACGAACAGCATCTGCTTGCCGTTGCGCAAGGTCTTGATCTGCATATCTTCCGGACGGTCAAAACCGGTGCCGAGGAAGGCCGGCAGTTTCGGCGTGGCGCGGCCATCAATCGCGGTCAGCCCATTAGGATCGGTCACGACCACAGCGCCGGGCAGAGCAGCACCGTTCATGTTGGTCAGCGGAATCCAGGTGGCTGCGCCAGTGGCTTCCTTGACTGTGCCGTCACCCACGCGCAGCACGAACGTCTGGCCAGCCGCGAAGAAGTCGTCGCCGCTGGTGGCTTTGGGATTGGCCGAGGTGAACTTGAAAATGTGGCTGCCGTTGCGCTCGTCGATGAAGTACAGATTGTTCTTCTTGTCGAACGCCAGGCCTTCGTGCGATACACGCGGCAGGATGTCGCGGTGCTTGATTTCGATGTCGGCGGCTGCGGCCAGCGGATTGGTCACTTCGAACAGGCGACCGTACATGCTGGTCGGGCCGGCTGGGTCGCTCCACGACTCCTCAGCGGTAAGGAAGGTACCCCACGGCGTCCAGAGCGATGCGTCGAAAGAGCGATGGCTGCCCGGCGCAGGGGCTGCCCAGATCGTCGTGGTCTGCATGGTGCGCAGATCGGTACGCTGAATGCCGGCCTGACCGGTTTCATAGACGGTGAACAAGTAACGACCCGCATCGGGGCCGGTTTCGTTCATGGTGTGCATGTCGTAGTTGCCGCTGTCGAAGCGCTTGGCCTGGGTGACATCGCGTGCAACGATGGTCATCTGGCTGAAATGCGGCGATGACAGCTTGTAGGGGGCGGACTCGGGCAATGTGCCGGCACCGACATCACCGATCATCGGCGTGAAGTTTTCAAAAGCGGTATTAGCAGCAAAAGCAGACGAACCAGCCAGAACCAGGCCAATCGCGAGCGATAGTTTGTTGAGCATCATGAAGGAATTCCTTTATGCAATGAGTGGGTTTTGCACCGAACCAAAATGGTCTGAACGAGGTGGCAACCCGACAAGCAGGATGCCAAGTCCTCGACCGCACGCGCTCATCAAAGAAAGCCCGCGCCTGCCATCAATAGCCTGGGTGCAGGAGCACTATGCCCAGCCAATATGACGTCCCTATTTCGTTCCTGTGGAATAAATATGAATTCGGGTCTGTACCCCCGAGTGAAAAAAATCCATTACCACGAGAGCCTGATCAATAAGCGATGTGTCCGGCAGGCATGGGCAACCGAATGCGGCTGGTGGATGACTGGAAACCCGGATTTCTTAAAACCGTAGCCTGCCTTCTGTTATTCCGTTGCGCGTAACTGGCAGCGAATAAATGGGGTCGACGCCAGTTTGTTTTGAACTCCCGGTTTCCAACCGACTTCAGGTAAATTAAGTGATGCCTACTGAACAGGGGACGTCCACAGATAAAAGTTCAGGAACCCTATAGTCGTCATCCAGCATTCCCCAACACAAAGGGCGGCACACATGGCCGCCCTTTGTTTGGGAATGAACCCGATTTACTTCAATCCCATGCAGTTGGCGTAATAGGTCACTGTGGCAGGCCAATCGGAGAAGATGCCGAGGATACCTACCTTGCGAGCCAGGACGTCGAGGGCTTTGTACATGTCGCTGTCATTCTTGATTGCCTTGCCTTGGGGGTCGAACATGTAATACCAGCCACCCTTGGATGCACCGTTGCGCAGATCGGAGCGCTCGAACGTCCAGGCGATGATGCCCAGGCCCGCTTTCTTGATGTCAATGGCGTACTCGGAGGGGAGCACTTCGCCGGCATCGTTCACCGTCAACAGCGCCCACAGCGGTGGCGCGATGATCTGCACGCCCTGTGTCTTCAGCTGTTTCAACGCAGCAATGGTCATGCGCGGAATGGCTGGGTTGGCAGTCGGGTCGATGCTGTCCAGATAGACGGCCTGCTTGCCAAAACGAGGTTCGTTCTTGATCCAGTACAGGATATCTTCCTTGTTGAAGGACTGGACAAACGCATCATTTGGTTTGACGCCGCCTTCCTTGAGCGTGTCGATGAACTTCTGGGCGTAACCGGCCTGGCTGCCAAAAATGGCGTCGACGCGATCTTGGTGTTCAGCGCTTTTGAGTTCGGGGGTGTGCTTCACGCCTAGTGCCTGGTTGAGGGCAATGCTTTCCTTGAAGGAGAGCACGTTGGCGCGACCCGTATAGAGGTCAGTGCGCCAGCTGGCGGTGCCGCTCAGATAGCCTTCGGGGGTGGTGGCATTGGGGTTGCTGGCATCCATCTTGGCCTTGAGCGATTTGTATTGATCAAGGCTGATGTCGCTGGTGCAGCATTTGGGTTGGGGGTTCTGGCCGGGGCCGGTCCATGGCACGGTGCATTGATTGTTCAGCTCGGTGGCGACAATGTTGGTGGTCGTGTGCAGGTCGCATTCGCTGTGGCGGCAGACCAGCTCGCCGTCATTCGTGAAGCTGACGTCGCATTCGACGATGCCGGCACCCATGCGTGCACCTGCACGATAGGAAACATCGGAATGTTCCGGAAACTGCATGGCGGCGCCGCGATGAGCGATGGAGAAATCGGTGCGGTAGAAAGGGCCGCTTTTGCATTGCATCAGGCGGTCTTTGAGCTTGCCTTCGCCCATGCCCTCCACCAGGTAGAACGGGCGTGGGCCGAGCTGCACACTGTCGGCCTGGCCTTGCTTACGATAGCTGGCTTCGTGATCATCGCGATCGGCGTGGGCCACGCCTCCCAATCCAGCCGTGGCGGCCATGGCAAGCGCCATGATTAGGTTTACGAATTTACGCATTGGCTTGTTCCTTTCAAGTGGGGCTGGCGGACGTTATGGCGACTTTCTTGAACTCTGAACCCGGCAAATGTCCTTGCAATGACGATTCGGTTTCCTTTTCATGAAGGTTTCATGAGCTGAAGCGAATCAAAGTCGGCTGGGAAAGAATAAATGGGGTCAGTGGAAGGCTGCGTGACATGGACAATGGCACATCTCCAAGCCGGAAACTTTACTGAATTCGGTGCTGTTTCCTGCTTTGCAGCGCAGCCGCATGTTCGACTGAATGATCAAGAGGTGGCGCTCCCCTCTTAACTGACAACCTCTCCAATCACCTGTTCAGCTCGGCTTTAAAGATGCCTCAAATTGTTCAATCGGTAGCGGTTTGCCAAACAAATACCCCTGATAAAACTGGCAGCCACTCAATGCAAGAAACTCACGTTGCGCATCGGTTTCCACGCCTTCCGCGATGACAGCCAGCCCCAAGGTCTTGGACATGGCAATAATCGTTTGCACGATAGCGGAATCATTGGGGTCGGTGGCGATATCACGCACAAAGGATTGATCGATTTTGATCTGGTCCAGGGGCAGCAGTTTGAGATATTGCAGGGATGAATAGCCCGTCCCAAAGTCATCCAACGACAACTGGATGCCAATCGTTTTCAATCCCTTCATGGTCGTTACGGTGCTTTCCGTGTTTTCCAGCAACAGGCTTTCGGTGGGTTCCAGTTTGAGCAGATCCGGTTTGATCGCATGGCGTTGCACTATCGCTTTTACCTGGCTTACAAAACCAGGCTGGTGAAATTGTCGTGCGCTGACGTTTACGGCCAGGACAAGGTGTCGGGTCGATTCATTGCCCTGCCAGGCCTTGAGCTGAGCGCAGGCTGTCTCCAGTACCCATTCGCCAATACGCAAGATCAAGCCGGTTTCTTCTGCCAGTGGAATAAATTGAGCGGGCAACACGAGCCCGCGCTCAGGATGATGCCATCGGATCAAGGCTTCGGCACCCACTGGGTGATGCGCGCTATTCACCTGGACCTGGTAATGCAGCTGGAATTGTTGATGTTCGAGTGCCTTGAATAGCTCGCTTTCAAGGTCTGCACGGGCATTGATGGCGAGTTGCATCTGCGGATCAAAGAAACGCAGGGTATTGCGGCCGGATTTTTTGGCCTGATACATGGCGATGTCAGCCTGTTTCAGAAGTTCCTCGCACTCTAGTCGCTCACCGCTGAACAGCGTTGCACCGATACTGGAAGAACTGCGGGTTACCTGCATGTCGAGTTGGTAGGGCTGATTCAATGCAACCAGGATTTTTTCGCCCACCTCTTCAGCCTTGGCCGCCACCTCGATCGGATGCATGCCCAGGCTTTCCAGCATGACAACGAACTCGTCCCCCCCCAGGCGCGCCACCGTGTCGCTTTCGCGGACACAGGACGTCAAGCGCTCGGCGACTAGCTGCAATAGCAGGTCGCCCATGGCATGACCCTGGGTATCGTTGATGGCCTTGAAGTTATCCATGTCTATGAACAGCAATGCACCATCCCGGCCGCTTCGGGCACTTAGGGCCAGTGCACGTTGCATCCGGTCCAGCAGCAATTGCCGGTTGGGCAGTTGCGTCAGCGGGTCATAAAAAGCCAGTTGCCGAATTTTGTCTTCGGCTGCCTTGCGCTCGGTGATATCGATGTGCGAGCCCACATAATGGGTGATGACCCCGTCATCGTTCTTGACTGCGGAAATGGTGAGCCATTCGGGATAAATCTCGCCGTTTTTGCGCCGGTCCCAGATTTCACCCTGCCACGATCCTGTCTGGGAAATGGATTCCCACATCGTGCGATAAAAATCTTCATCGTGGCGACCTGATCGGAGAAAGCGGGGGGTCAGGCCGACAACGTCCTCTGCCGCATAGCCCGTGGAATCGGTAAATGCCTGGTTGACCCGAAGGATCACACCCTCAGCATCGGTGATCATCAAGCCTTCCTGCGCTTCGAAAGCGCGGGCGGCGATGCGAAGATCGGCCTTGACGGCTTTCTTTTCTTCGTTGAGGAAATAAGAAACCAACAAAAACAGGCCTGCTGATCCAAAACCAAGATTCAGCAGATAGAAAATGTTCTGGGCAAGATCTGACAGGGGCGTAATGACAGCTGCAAGCGGCTTGTCGATCAGGACCGATATCAGGATCAGCAGGAAATACATGAAGAACCACTTCAGGGCGGATAGCTTTTCGAGAAACATGACCGCTGCGATGGGTGAAAAAATTGCCCATAGCATGACCATGCTACCGACAGACAAACCACCGAGCGACCACATGAGCAGAAAAGGCAGCAGCAGCACCAGCGTCAGCTGGCTGCTCTGCAGAAAATGGGTTTGCTTGGTCTTGAAGAAATACGCAAGGCTGATTGCCGAGATAATGGAATAGGACATCGGGATCGAACCCGAAAGCGGATGCCCCAGCACAAAATAAATTATCGCCCAGGTAAAGGCGAACGGACCGATGATCATCGGAACCAGGGTTAAAGCCAGTTTTTTTAAACGCAGTTCGGCAGTATCAGTTGGGAGATATCCCCGCTCGATTGTTTTTACCAGCCACCTTTTCAATCTAAGCATTCACGATTAACCAGTTCAAATAGCCGAAAGACTCTCTAACGGCAAACGGGCTGCCAAAATTGAATGCATGATGCACTTTGAAGTGAAACGCCTGATGCTTTGAAGAATACCTGACCGGGTGTCTGGTATTCAACCGGCTCTCAACACTTTAAGCTGCGCCATCAAGCCACACCTGATTGAATATAACGATGGGACGCCGAGACCACTATCACGTCTACGTGATCGAACTATCGAAAGATGTTTTATACGAAGGCCGCTTCAAGAAATCCAATCCCGGTTACATCACGGGCAAGCCGTGCATTTATGTTGGCATGACGGGGCTGGATCCCGATGTTCGCTTTGACAAACACAAGGCAGGCATCCAGTCGAACCGCTTCGTCAAGGAATTTGGCCTGCGCTTGTTGCCTGAACTGTACGAGCTCTATAACCCGCTGTCGTATGACCACGCACGCGACCTGGAAGTGGAGCTGGCGATTGATTTCCGTGAAGCCGGGTATGGGGTTTGGCAGGCGTGAGCAGGATGCCGCTGTTTAAAACAGTCCACGGCAAATAAATGGGGTCTCTATTATTACGTTTGATGGCGACCCAACCCCTCAAAATAGCGGCGCTTTGCGCGCAGGTATATGATAGCTGAATCAACGCTGGCAGCAGATAAACCCTGTTTTCGCACGTTTGTGTAAGGTTCAATGGGCGGGGTGACTTCTTGATGAAACCTGAGGAGGTACCAGAAGGGGACCATGCTCAAGATGACGATGGGCGCCGCATAGATGACCCCTGCGAACATCAGAATGACGGCACATGCGAGCACGGCAATTCGGATGGGCGTGGGGAGCGTCAAGGGCGAAAACAGAAGATTCGATGTGGCCAGGAAAAATCCGCCTGCGACAAGCATGTAGATAACGGCAGGTCGCGCGAGGTTGCCTTCGGTGAGTACCATGTTGTAACCATCTTTGCCCCAGCTGGTGGCAACAACGGACATGATCACGACAAGGAAACCGGTGGCGACCAGATACAGAATCGCTGCGGTTAACCGCGCCTTGTTTCGGATGTGTTTTTCATGGACGCGGGATGCGACGCGCCGGTCGGGGCGAGCCAGCGTAACCCGTTCTGCCTGGACTCCGTACAGCCCTGCTCGCTGACAATCTTGTGCTTGGGTTTGTGGCATTGTGTTCATCATTGAGCTGGCTGTTCGTACATGTTTTAACTTAAACAAATAGGGCAGATACAAAACGTGTCCGGTTAATGCTTGTCATCCTTGACTGCATCCTGAATATTTTCACCGACCTGTTCCATCTTCTCGCCAACCTTTGCTGCAGCTTCGTCGACATCCCTCCCAACGTGCTCAGCCGAGCCTTCTTCAAGGCGAATCTCAACCTTGTTTTCGTAAGCCGCTTGATCCGCTGGCTCTTCCTTCTTTTGGCAGCCGGTCAGGACAATAAGCACTGCACTCATGACCAGGGCGGTGGTGGCTGTTTTTCCAAGTTTCATTTTTATCGTTCCTGTATGGGTTGCCGAAGCCGGCATGGGGTTCAGTTCGGATTGAAGGTTAAGGTGAATGGTCGGCGCCGTCTGTTTGCTAGCGTACATAAGCGGAATCGAACGCCGCTAAAGGCCATGGGCCGGTTCAGCAATCTGTATTGCGCGCCGCACGCAGGGAATGGGTATTTCAAGACAGAACCCCTCTCCGCCGAACAGTTCGGCAAGGATGAATTCAAACAAAAGGCACGAATGGACGTGTTGTCGGAAGAACCGGAGTCAAAGCTCGACCAGCATTTCACGAATCAAACGCTTTGTGTACAGGCGCGCAGAAGCAGAATCAAACTATGCTTGCAGCAGGGAAGCGCGGTGGCTCTGTGCATTTTCGTCCGGTGAAGCGGGTGGTGAGATTTCTTGATGAAATCGGAGCAAGAACCAGAACGGGACCCCGCTCACGATGACTGCGGGCGCGGCATAAATGATCCCGGCGAGCATCAGAACCAGCGCACAGGCGAGCAAGGCAATCCGGAGCGGACGAGGAATCGGCAAGGGTGAAAGCAGCAGGCTTGATACGGCGAGGAAAAATCCTCCGGCGGTCAGTATGTAAAGCACGGCGGGGCGTGCCAGATTACCTTCGGCCAGCATTTGGCTGAATCCGTCCTTTCCCCAGGTAGCCGCCAGGACGAACGTGATGGCGGCAAAGAAACAAGCCGAAACCAGATACAGAATGGCCGCAGTCAAGCGCGCCTTGTTTCGAGGCGGTTTGAGGTATCGGCTGGAAACGACTTGCTGAGTGTTGCGAGCCTGCGTATCCGTTTTGGGCCTACCCCCGAGCAACCAGGGTTGTTGAATGTCATGCGCCCCAAGATGGTGTCTGTCGTTCATCGCTGACCGAGTCGTTCGCCAAAACCCAATCTTATGCACGAATCCAGGAAAGGGTTGATTCGAAAGCATATTTTACATTTACGACAGTCAGGGTCGCGTGTAAATGGCCCTTTAAAACAGGAGTTTGAACGCGGTTTTTCGAGCAGATGGACACGAGTTGGCGCTGTGGCGAACTTGGGTTGATTGATGACACCAGCGGTGATCCCGGCCATTAATCCATCGCCACGAACCCGCGCGCTTCAACTCAAGCCTTCACCTGCCCGGCTGTTCGCTCTGCAATACATTCATATTCGCCCATCGCAAATTCCCGGCACACCCAAGGCCGGTTGTCGTAAATCGTGCATTTGAAGGTGGTTCGGTCCAGCGCTGCACACCAGCCGTCGGCCAGCCGTGCCATGGTTTGGCTGCCCCATTGGTCCAGCTCGATGAAATGATCGGGCACGCCAGTGTCGGTAATCAGCATGACTTCCAGCCGACAACAGTTGGCCCGGCAGGTTGCACAGGTGATTTCGGGGTCAGGCTGGGGGATTGCTTCGAGGGTCATCCGTTATCTGGTTCACTGTTGGACATGACGCGGGGTAGTCTGGGCTGCATGGGGAGAGGGGATGGATCAGGATATCAGCAGTTTTGCTTGCACAGCGGAAAACACACTGGCCCCTGTAAACTAGCCACCGTTGCGGCTGTGCCTCATCCGCCAGGTGGTTCTGGCGCGTGTGCCTGCAGCGGCCCGGCCCGGCCAACCCATTACACCCACTAACCCTTACAGATTCAACCAAATGCTCGATTACGCGCAATACATCAAAATTTTCATCGGCCTGCTGGCGATTCTGAACCCGCTTGGGGTGATTCCGCTGTTTATCAGCATGACCGCTGACGAGAGCACCAAACAACGCCGCAAGACGGTTGATATGGTGGCGATCGGGGTGACGATCATTCTGCTGGTGTCGCTGTTTTTGGGCGAGCATCTGCTGAGCTTTTTTGGCATCACCATCGATTCGTTTCGGGTGGGTGGCGGCATTCTGGTGTTGTTGATGGCGATTGCGATGCTGCACGCCAAAACCAGCCTGGTGAAGCAGACGGACAAAGAGGCGGATGAGTCGATCGAGAAGGAGTCGGTGGCGATTGTGCCGCTGGCGATGCCGCTGCTGGCGGGGCCAGGGGCGATCAGTACGGTGATTCTGACGGCGCATAAGGCAAACAGCATTGCCCACTACATGATCATTGCGCTGATTATTGTGTTGCTGGCCGGGGTGGTGTGGGCAGTGCTGCGTTTGTCACCGTGGATCGAAAGCCATATCGGCTCCACCGGGATCAACGTGTTTACCCGGATCATGGGTTTGATCCTGACGGCGATTGCGATCGAGTTTATTGCCGCGGGCATCAAGGGGATGTTTCCGGTGCTGGCGGGCGCTTAGTTCTATTAGCGACCGCTGATTGACATGGGAAACCGGGTTCGCCAGTTGAACCCCTAACCAAACTGTATGGGCGTGCCCTCCCGGTCAAAGGCCATGAATTTCGACAGGTCACCGCCCGTCTCCACCGCTTGCATCATCATTTTAAGCGGTTGTTCCGCCTCATCCGAGCTCGGCACCACACCATTCCGACCGGAAAGCGCGGCCAACAATACGATTTGCCAATCCTGTTCTGTGCGCTCGGATTCAGCCACCAAATCAGCAAAGCTGCCCAGTTCGTCCAGTGTCTTGTCCACACTCATGACGGGTTGCAACTCGCCCCCCTGACCCGAATGAAAGCGACTGGCTTGTTCGTCCCCATGATTTTTGGGCAGCGAGGCCTTTAAAAAAACGAACAACAAACGCTGTGGCTCGGCTTGTTGCCTGGCGACGGATAAAAGGGATTCGTAATCGGTGATGTGCATGTTTTTAATATTCCAACGTTATTCAAGCGGCCAGGGGCCGATCGATATGGATAAGCAGGGAGTCACGTTGAGTCAATCGCCTGGTCATTATCAAGCTTCTCAGCTTTATTGTGTGTTGCCCTGGTTCGGAAGCCTATCGGCTCATCCGGACCCAACGTGTTTACCCGGATCATGGGTTGAATCCTGACGGCGATTGCGATCGAATTTATTGCCGCGGGCATCAAGGGGATGTTCCGGGGATGCCGGTTTAGCGTACTGCGAGTTCAACGGCCTCCTGTATCAATTTTTTCGAGTTCACCACGCTTGATTTATGTAACATAATTCAAGCATGAGCGAATCCACCAAATCCCCCTGTGGCGGACCGCGCCCCGGCGCCGGTCGCCCGCCCAGCGAACCCACCAAAGTGATCCGCCTGCTGGTGCGTCTGGTGCCGGCGGTGCAAGCCCTGGCGGCGGCCCCACCCGGGACGCGAATGCCTCACCCCAATGCCACGCACCTGTCGCTGCCGATGTTTGGCCACAAGGTACGGGCGGGCTTCCCCTCGCCGGCCGACGACTATGTGGAAGCATGGCTGGATCTGAACGAACACCTGGTGGAGAACAAGGACGCGACCTTTTTTGTGCGGGCAACGGGCGACTCGATGACGGGCGCGGGGATACAGGAAGGCAATCTGCTGGTGGTGGATCGCGCACTGGAAGCCAAGCACCGCGACATCGTGATTGCGGTGGTGGACGGCGAGATGACGGTGAAGCGGCTGGACAAGCGGCGCGGGCGGATTCGCCTGCTGGCCGAGAATCCGGCCTATGAGCCGATCGAATTCCAGGATGGCCAGGAGCTGACGGTCTGGGGCGTGGTGACCAGTGTGATCCAACGGTTCAAGCGATGACGTTTGCTCTAGTCGATGGCAATAACTTTTACGTGTCCTGCGAGCGGGTGTTCAACCCCAGCCTGGAGGGCCGGCCCATGGTGGTGCTCTCCAACAACGACGGCTGCGTGGTGGCGCGCAGTGCCGAGGTGAAGGCGCTGGGGGTGAAGATGGGGGTACCGTGGTTTCAGATAAAAGACCTGGCCGCCCGCCACAACATTCTGGCGCTGTCGAGCAACTACACGCTCTATGCCGACATGAGCAACCGCATGATGGGGGTGCTGGGCCGCTATTCGCCGGAGCAGGAAATCTACAGCATCGACGAATGCTTTCTGGGGCTGGATGGTTTTGCGGCTGACGGTCTGGCCGAGATGGGGCAGCGCATTCGGGGGCAGGTGCGGCAATGGGTGGGAATACCGGTGTGCGTGGGCATCGCCTCAACCAAGACGCTCACCAAGCTGGCCAACCAGTGCGCCAAGAAGCATCTGGCCGGGGCCGATGGCGTGTGTGATTTTGGCCAACTCAGTGCCGACGAACTGACCGCACTGTTCGGCCAGATTCAGGTCAACGAGGTGTGGGGCGTGGGCCGTCGCCTGACCGAGAAACTGGCCGGCATGGGCATCACCACGGTGCGCGCGCTGCGCGACGCCGACACTGCGCTGATCCGGCGTGAGGCGTCGGTGGTGCTGGAACGCACGGTGCGCGAGCTGCGCGGGGTGTCGTGTCTGGCGCTGGAAGACGTCGCGCCCAACAAGCAGCAGATCATGTCGTCGCGCTCGTTTGGCGAATATGTCTACGAACTCATCGATCTGGAGCAGGCGGTGTCCACCTACATCGCCCGCGCCGCCGAGAAGATGCGGCGGCAGCGCTCGCTGGCCAACGCGGTGCAGGTGTATATCCGCACCAATCCCTTCAGCGAGCGGCAGCCGCAATACCAGCGCAGTATCACCGTACCGCTGACGCAGGCGACCAGCGACACCATGCGGCTGACACGTGCAGTGCTGTGGGGCCTCAAGCGCATTTACCGGCCCGGCTTCGCTTATCAAAAAGCAGGCGTGATGCTGATGGACCTGCACAGCGAAGACCAGGCGCAGGGCGTGTTGTTTGCTGCCGCCGCGCCCGCGCGCCCGGCGCTGATGGATGTGATCGACCGCGCCAATGCACGCTGGGGCGGCGGCACGCTCAAGCTG
>JAGXGP010000014.1 GCA_024636775.1 Hydrogenophilales bacterium | reverse complement strand
CGGTTGGGCGAGTAGTATTTCCGCATTCATTTTCTATCCTTCGAATCGCGCCACACATGCCTTGCACAAAATTCGCAGCAGCTTTCTGTACCTGTCATGGTATGCCGATAATTTTCGCTTCGAATTTCAGCGGTTGGCTCGTCAGCGGATGATTGAAGTCGAACAAGGCATCGTCTTCGTTGATCTCGCGCAGGGCACCGGCAAAATGTCCGCCGCCGGGTACGCAGTCGACTCTCTATTCTGTCGTTTTACCGTCGAAGTGCTCGTTGTCTGCCTCCGCATCGGCGCGTGTATGGTGGACGACGCCGTCGCGATGATTCGGCGGCGCATAGAGCGTATAGAGCTTCAGGAGGACGCTGCCGGTATTGATGATGTTGTGATTTGTTCCCGCCGGGACCACTACAGCAAAGCCGGCGGAAATCGCCGTACGAACGCCATCGAGAACGGCCTCGCCGCTTCCTTCCTCGACGCGAAAGAACTGATCGAGTCTATGGACTTCCGCCCCGATCTCTTCCTTGGGCTTTAATGCCATGACAACGAGCTGGCAGTACTTTGCCGTGTAAAGCACTTGGCGAAAATCCACATTCTTGACAGCGATGCTTTCAATGTCTTTTACAAAGCCTTTCATAATCTTTTCTCCTTGGTTCAAATCGATATCATGTCTTAAGGAATGCCAGCAGGGCGACGTTGATCTGGCCTTTGCGTGTCTGCGAGGCCGTGGGGCGCTCCCGCTTAGACCCTCAACTGACTTGGTATAACTCGCCTGAGCAACTATTGTTTTACGGATGCTCAATAGTAAGGAATTATCAAGAATCCTTCTGTTTGCTGGCGCACATACACCGCACTAAAAAGTTGTGAATCTATGACTTTGTAAAAAGTGAAGTGTTGATTTGCACTTAAAACTGACACCCGTGCCATGAAACGCGTGTTCGATTGTTTGCGGGGCATAGGGCTGCAACCTCGGGTTCCGCGGCGATCCGCTCAAGCTGAGCAACTGGAAACTGTGGACGAGATCATGAACGAGTCAAACATTCGGAAGTCTGCGGCGGCCTCCACGGTCAAAAAAAATTCGGCGATGCCGGATTGGGTGGGAGTGCAATGCGCAGCATGGGGTGCCGCGTTGGTATTGGCGACTCTTCCCGCCATCGCCTTTGGCGAACCCTCGTGCCCAGGTATCCACGTGAGGATTCTGGATATCAAAAACAGCACCGGAGCCGTAGCCTGCGCGCTGTTCGAATCGCCGGAGGGATTCCCTGCTGAGTATCTGCACTTCGCAACCAATATTATGGTGATAAAAATCCGGGAAAAGCAGGCGCGCTGTGACTTTGAAGACATTCCGCGGGGAACCTATGCGCTTGCCGTCGTTCATGACGAAAATATGAACGGCAAACTTGACACCAAATTGCTGGGAATCCCAACGGAAGGCTACGGCTTTTCAAACGACGCGAAAGCCTTGCTCGGAGCCCCTTCGTTTTCCGCCGCCCGCTTCTCGTACGACGGGCAAAACCTCGAGCTGACGATCGGCTTGAGCTACTGAGTGCTCGTGTCATGACCGTTCCTGATTCCATACCGGCCGCCAACGTTGTCGAGGGCCAACGGCAGCTCTGGCCGACAACCGGTCTTACGACGTGGTCAGCTTGGATGACCGCTACGGGTCGAAATGCGACCTCATAGCGCCACGCGTTTTACGTGGCATCCCAGCTTGCCGCAAGCCTTTTTAACCTTGCCGCGCAAATAGCACTTGCAATATTCTAATAATCGTTGGAATATTTGTATCATGGACAAGCGAAAAACCAAAGACCTGCTCTACGAAGAAGTGGCCCGCATCGGTAAAGCGGTTTCCAGTCCCAAGCGACTGGAACTGCTGGAGATTTTGGCGCAAGGCGAAAAAACCGTCGAAGCCCTGGCAGTTGACGCTGGCATCGACATCAAACTGGCGAGCGCGCATCTCAAAGTGTTGAAGGCGGCGCGGCTGGTGGTGGCGGAGCGTGATGGGCGTTTCATTGCCTATCGCCTGTCGGGGGAAGACGTCAGTGCACTGTGGGTCAACCTGCGCACGGTGGCGGAAGAGCATCTGGTCGAACTCAAGGTGGCGATGGACGGTATTTTCTCTGCGCCAGAAAAGCTCGACGCCGAAACGCGGCGTTCGCTGATGAGCAAGGCGCGGCGTGGCGACGTGGTGGTAATCGACGTGCGCCCCACGGCTGAATATGAAAACGGCCATTTGCCGTTTGCCCGTTCCATGCCGCTGGATGAGATTCGTCAGCGTCTCAAGGAACTGCCCATCGACAAGGACATCGTTGCTTACTGCCGCGGGCCATTTTGCATGATGTCAGCTGAAGCGGTCGCCTTGCTCAAGGAACATGGTTTACGTGCGTACAAGATAGCCGACGGCACGCCTGAATGGCAGGCGGCGGGTTTGCCGCTGTCAGCGTCCTGAAGATTTAGCAGTCCCCAATTCAATAAGGAGCACCCCATGTTTTTCCGCCAATTGCTGGCCCAGGATGCCACGCTTTCCTACTTCTTCGGTTGCGGCTCCTGCCATGTCGGCGTAGCTGTGGACCCGGTGCTCGGTGACGAGGACTGGTTCATCAACGAAGCCGCAAAACAGGATGTGAAAATTACCCACATCATCGACACCCATGTGCATGCCGATCACTTTTCGGGTGGTCGTGCGCTGGCCGAGAAAACCGGCGCACTTTACTGCCTGCATGAGTCCAACCGCAGCCGTGTGACGTTTCTGTTCGAGCCGCTCAAGGACAAGCAGCGCATCATGGTGGGCAATGTCGTCGTCGAGGTGTTGCATACCCCGGGTCATACGCCCGATTCGATCAGCCTGACCGTAGCCGACAAGCGCCGGGCCACCGAACCCGATGCCGCACCCTGGTTTGTGCTCACCGGCGATACGTTGTTTGTGGGCAGTGCAGGGCGCCCCGACCTCGCTGGCAAGGACGCCGAAATGGCCGGCCAGCTTTATGACACTTTGCATCAGCGACTGCTGACCCTGGCACCCGAAGTCGAGCTGTACCCTGGCCACACCTCGGGCAGTGCGTGCGGCGTTGGCATGTCGGGCAAGCCCAGCTCAACCATCGGTTTCGAGAAACGTTGGAGTGCGATGCTCTCCATGAACAAGGACGCGTTCATTGCCGAACTCACAGCCTCGGTTCCACCGCGCCCCGCCGAGATGGATCGCATGGTTGCCTTCAACCTGGGCAATTGATCATGTCGGCATCTCAACTGGTGGCGGATTACCGCTATGGCATACGCAACAACCTCGCTCAGTTTTCGCATCAGCTGATTCAGGTGTTTTTTGTCGGACTCACCATAGGCATGTTCCGCACCGTGGTGCCGGCGCTCGCCGAAACCGAATTCGGCGTGGCCAAAGGCTCGTTCATGATGCTGATGGCGTTCGTCACCGCCTTTGGCTTCGTCAAGGGCTCGCTCAATTTTGTGGCGGGCCGATTGTCCGAACGCATCGGCCGCAAGAAAGTGTTGTTCATTGGCTGGCTGGCCGCCGTGCCGATCCCGTTCATGATCATGTACGCGCCGAGTTGGGGCTGGATTGTGGCCGCAACGGTGTTGTTGGGCGTGAACCAGGGGTTGGCGTGGTCGATGACACAAACGTCCAAACTTGATCTCACCACGGCCGATCAACGTGGGCTCACCATCGGCATTAACGAATTCTCCGGCTACTTTGGCGTCGCGGTGGCGGGTGTGATCACCGGTTATCTGGCCACTGCCTATGGCCCGCGAGAAGGGCTGATGATTTTTGGGCTGGTGGTAGTGGCCCTGGCGGGTCTGTTTACCCTGCTGTGGATCAAAGACACCTTGCCGTGGGCGCTTGCCGAAGCTAAAAAACACGCTGCCGGCTTGATGACCGGCCCGACGCCGCGCTATCCCGTCAACATTTCCGCGCAACCCAGTACGTGGGAAGTCTTCACCCTGATGTCGTGGCGTGACAAGCGTCTGGCGTCGATTAGCCAGGCCGGTCTGGTGGAGAAATTCGTCGATGCGCTGGTGTGGGTGTTCTTCCCGGTCTACCTCTATCAGCACGGTCTCTCGCTCGCCGGAATCGGCTGGGTGGTGGGCGTGTACGGCTTCGTCTGGGGCATCTCGCAATTCATCACCGGGCATTGGTCCGACCGCATCGGTCGCCGCAAACCCATCGTAGCGGGAATGTGGCTGTGTGGCGCTGGCGTGGCCATGGTGCTGATGGGCGAAGGCGAACTATGGTGGTCGTTCGCTGCCGCCGTGATGGGCTTCGGCATGGCGCTGTTGTATCCGACCTTGTCCGCTGCCGTGTCCGACATTGCTCACCCTAACTGGCGCGGTTCGGCCATTGGCATCTATCGCTTCTGGCGCGATCTTGGTTACGGTATCGGCGCGCTACTGCTGGGTGGCGTGGCCGCGCTGTTCGGCGGCATCGAGGCGGGCTTTTGGTTCACAGCCGCTGCAATGTTTGTATCGGGTGCAATCGTCCTGCTGATGTGCGAGGAAACCCACCCGCGTCTTAATCCGGCGGCTGTATGAGGGTGCCCACCATGAACAAAAGTTTGGTTGCCCTGTTGACCAGCCTGTCTTTACTGGCGGCGCCTGCGTGGTCGGAAGAAAACCCTGCTGTGGTCGATGCACTGTCCGGCTACATGGACTTCGCTGAATACAGCAGCAGCCTGATATGGCCGGAGCAGATTCCTGCCGACGACTGGAAGAAAGTGTTCATCGTCGATGCGCGCGATGCGGCTCAGTATGCAAGAGAGCATATTCCCGGTGCGATCAACATCGATTGGCGTCAGTCAGTGGAACGGCGCGCCGAGTTGCCGAAAGACCGCATGGTGGTGATGTATTGCAACTCAGGATCGCTATCTGCGCAGGCGGTGTTTGCCCTGCGGCTGCTGGGTTACGACAATGTGAAAGTGCTGCAGGATGGCATCGAAGGGTGGAAAGCCAAGGGTGGATTCGACGCTCACGCCCGTGCCAGCCGACCGGCTGGGCACTGATCCGATAGCGGACCGACGATGAACCCGGCCGACTACGATGCCTGGTATGCCACCCCGCGCGGGCACTGGGTCGGCGAAACGGAATACATACTGGCGGCCCATCAGTTAGCGGCACAAGCGGGCGACAGTTTGCTTGATGTGGGATGTGGCACCGGTTGGTTCACGCGTCGTGTGGCGGCGGATGGTCTCAAAGTCACTGGACTCGACCCCAATCCGGACTGGTTGAATTACGCACGCGCGCATAGCGATCCGAGCTTGAAATGGATCGAAGGCGATGCTCGCGCGCTGCCGTTTGAAGATGCCCATTTTGATCATATTCTGTCCATCGCCGCATTGTGTTTTGTGGACGACGAACGGCAGGCTGTCGCTGAGTGTGTGCGGGTTGCGCGTAAGCGAGTATCGATCGGGTGGCTCAACCGGCGCAGCCTGCTGTATTGGCAAAAAGGCCGACACGGTGGCAGTGGTGCGTATCGCGGTGCCCACTGGCGCACCTCTGCCGAAGTACGCGCGCTGTTTGATGATTTGCCGGTGCGCAATCTCACGCTACGTTCGGCGATTTATCTGCCATCCGGCAACCGTTGGGCACAGATGCTGGAGTCATGTGTGCCCAACGTGATGCCGTGGGGTAGCTTGTTGCTGGCTTCCGCCGAATTAGAGTAATCGCTGGGGCAGGTGTTTACACGCCCTGTTTCCTCAAATCGACTCGGTGGGTGTATTGCTATCGGTTGTCACTGTTACCGGAATCTGCGTCGCAAGAATCTTGTCGATGCGCTTGCCGTCCAGATCCACCACTTCAAATTGCCAGTTTCTCCAGGTCAACACATCACCGGTTTGCGGCAGCTGCCCGGCCAGCCACATCACCAGGCCACCCAGCGTGTGATAACGGACTTTGCCTGCTTCCGGCAGGGTTTTCAGGCCCAGCCGATCCTCGAGTTCGGGGATCGGGATCAGGCCGTCAAGAAACCACGAGCCATCCGCGCGTTGCACCGCCCAGGCATCTTCCACGTTGCGCGGGGTGAATTCGCCGGTCAAGGCTTCCAGCACATTCTGTGGCGTGACCAGTCCATCGACTTCGCCGTATTCGTCGACGACCAGAACCATGTGCGCATCAGACGCGCGAAAGTGTTCCAGCAAATCCATTCCGGTGAGGCTCTCCGGCACAAATATCGCGGGCATGAGTTGGCTGGTGAAATCCAGCTTGCCACCCGACTGCGTTTGATTGAATAGCCGCTTGGCACTGATGATGCCCAGCACCGTGTCGAGACTGTCGCGGCAAACCGGAAAGCGTGAATGCGGCGAATCGGCCACGCGTTTCAGGTTGTCTTCCAGTGACAGCGTGGTGTCGAGATAAACAATCTCGCTGCGCGGAATCATCAGTGAGCTGAT
>JAGXGP010000076.1 GCA_024636775.1 Hydrogenophilales bacterium | reverse complement strand
GCCAACATCAAGCGCACCAACACCCTGGTCATCTTCATCAACCAGATCCGCATGAAAATCGGCGTCATGTTCGGCAGCCCCGAAACCACCACCGGCGGCAACGCGCTCAAGTTCTACGCTTCCGTCCGCCTCGACATCCGTCGCATCGGCGCGATCAAAAAGGGCGACGAAATCGTCGGTAACGAAACCAAGGTCAAGGTCGTCAAGAACAAGGTCTCGCCCCCATTCAAGGAAGCTTTCTTCGATATTTTGTATGGCCAAGGCATCTCGCGTGAAGGCGAAGTCATCGAACTGGGTGTCGTCCACAAAATCGTCGACAAATCCGGCGCCTGGTATGCCTACAACGGCGAAAAGATCGGCCAGGGCAAGGACAACGCGCGCGAATACCTGAAAGAGCATCCAGAAATCGCTAAGGAAATCGAAGCCAAAGTCCGCGCCGCCGTCGGCGTCAACGCTTCCGGTACGGCGCCCGCCATTGATGAAGCCGACGCCTGATCCGACAAGTCTGCGTGAACGCGCCTTGCGCCTGCTGGCTCGGCGCGAGCACAGCCGCTTTGAGCTCACCCACAAGCTCGAGCGGGCCGGTTTTGCTCATGAAGACATTAGCTTGCTGCTGGACGATTTTGAAGCGCGGAACTGGCTCTCCGATCAGCGCTTCGCCGAAAGCTACGTGGCCGACCATCGCGCCCGCGCGGGCAGCATCAAACTAGCCTACGACCTACGCCAGCGTGGCGTGGCGGATTCGATCATTGCGGCGTTGCTAAGCGACAACCGTGACAGCGAACTCGACCGCGCCCGCGAAGTGTGGCGAAAAAAATTCGCCACACCGCCTATCGATGCAACCGAACGAGCCAAGCAGATGCGATTTCTGCAAAGTCGCGGATTTACACCCGAAATGATCAGGCACATGATCACAGATGAAAATGACCATTAACCAAAGTCATTGGCCAATAACAACACCCGCTCCAGCCACCCTCGCAGCCCACACTAACGCCGAGATAGCGCCATTCCAAGACGGCTGAGGTTGGCTCGTTAGATCATAAGGCAACACAGGAACAGAATCGCTGCTGGCCTCGGCGTATCACCGGCCGCCAGCCAAAAAAGGCTGTTCAGACTGCCCCTATTGATTCCAATACTTTAACGACAACCTGCCGGACGATATAAATCAGGCAAAGTGCCGCCGGTGCAATCCCAGGTAATATCCCCATTAGCCGTTAACGTTGGCGCCAGAATAAGGGTACCGCCGCCGACAATAGCCGTGTATGTAATGGTGATTTGCGCAGTACCATCACCAGCGATTGCAATACTGGCCACATTATCCGTAGCTGCAGGGCTCACATAGCCAGTTGCCGCCTGAGTGGCTGGCAACGCATTATTATTGATGGCTGTCTCAGATACAGCCAGCTTGGCTGCGGCACCCATATTAAAGCCTTCTGTAACCCTTGCTCTGCCAGAGTAATCCTGGTACGCAGGGATCGCGACCGCAGCCAGAATACCAATAATCGCCACCACGATCATCAGTTCGATCAGGGTAAAACCTTGTTGTACTTTATGCATTTTAATTCTCCTTAGATTTGGCAAATGACATGGTCTAGTCGCGTCTGCCCTACTAATGGATCAAGAATTTTTCCGAAAAAAAGAGGCCGCTTAAGCGACCTCCTTTCGACCGGGTTGTCCAAGCAGAATCAAACAAATCGGACCCGTTTGATTTCCTTATGCACGGCAATTGGCCGGGCGATATTTGGCCGCCAAAGTACCACCGGTGCAGGTCCATGTGACATCGCCGTTAGCCGTCAAGGTTGGGGCCATGATGATGGTGCCATTGCCCGCAGCAGCCGTTAGCGTAATGACAACGGTAGCAGTAGCATCAGTAATTGTAATACTGGTCACGTTAGTCGTAGCCGCAGGGCTTGTATAGCCAGTTGCCGCCTGTGTGGCAGGCAACGCATTATTGGTGATGGACGTCTCAGATACAGCCAGCTTTGCTGCAGCGCCCATGTTCAGGCCCTCAGTAACCCGTGCTCTGATAGTGTAATCTTGATAAGCTGGAATCGCCACCGCAGCCAGAATACCGATAATCGCCACGACGATCATCAGTTCGATCAGGGTAAAACCTTGTTGTACTTTACGCATTTTAAATCTCCTTGGGTTTGGGCAAATGGAACACGAGTCTCCCGTGTCTGGGGTATTAACGAGCAGGGGGTGTGCCAACTTTAGGACCAGGCCAGAAATTCACAAGATTTGGGCTGGGAATGCCCGCCAATGCTGGAGCCTCCCAATAGAAAACTTTCTTTTCTGGAACAAATGGAGATTTTAAATTGGATTAAACGGCCTTCCAAACCGCCCTTGTTTGGCTTGATGTGACGTTTTTTGTCACCTTGACCGGATCAGTCTGACACCAGCAATCGGACAATCCCTACTGGATCGAATGCGCTGTAAAACGCAACCACACCAGACCTCCGCCCATGAAAAAAGCCACGCTTGCGCGTGGCTTTTAGTATTACTGGTGGGCCGGCCGAGATTCGAACTCGGGACCAATGGATTAAAAGTCCACTGCTCTACCAGCTGAGCTACCGGCCCGTGGATTTGCTTCATGCCGACTGGCAGAAACCCTATCCGCGAAAGCGCGAAATTATAGCCGATGCGGCATGGCGAGGTAAAGGCTTATGTCAGTTTTATGAACTGAAAAGCGCGCTTTCATGCCTGGCGAGCCGTTTTTCATCAAGCTTAACCACGCATCATGATGGCATATTGCACCTTCATGGTGGCTGCGCTACCGATGACGATAGCAATAAAAGTCAGGATGGACCCCAGGGCCAGGGTGGAGAAACCCGTCACGCCCTGACCGATGGTGCAACCCATGGCGAGCACGCCGCCAAAACCCATCAGCATCGCGCCAATGACGTGGTTGACGAAGTCGCTAACGGAAGCGAACCACTCGATGCGGAAACTGCGCGAAATCAGCGACCACAGCAGTGAGCCCGCGATGACACCCGCCAGTGCCATGATGCCGAAGGTCAACAAGGTGCCCTTGAAGCCGCTGGCAAAGTAGCCAAGTGTCTGGCCCATGGGGTTGATGAAGGTAAAGGACTGTGCAGCGAGCGGGCCGGCATCTGCAGGGCGGACGGCGCCGGCGGGCGAGTAGAAATCCCAGTTCTGAACGAAAGCCTGCAACGACATGACTTCGCCGTCGGCGTTGACCAGGATGTTGCTGGTCACATACCAGGCTGCAAGCACGGCAAGACCGACCACGAGACCGCCGAGGATGTTGTCGAAGCTGGAACGGAAGTCGGCTGATTTAAACACCCACAGCAGCATCAGGCCACCGATGAGGGCGCCCATCACCATACGGCCGGTGGCAACGTTGTCCTTGAACAGCATGGCGCCAAGGTCTTGTTGGGTGGTCAGCGTAATCGTGGTCGGGTTGGTCCACGGATAGAACAAGGTTGAATACAGGGTTTTGTCGCTGCCGGGGAAGGGGTTGATCATGAAATAGGCGATCACAGCGATGACGAGCAGCACAACGATCGATTTCAGGTTACCGCCGCCGATTCGGATCAGCGTTTTGTTGCCGCAGCCCGAGGCGAGTGACATGCCGATGCCGAAAAGGGCGCCGCCCAGCACGTTTTCGAGCCAGACCAGGTTGTTCTGGCGATAGGGCGGAAAGGTGCTGCTGAGGTTCACCATGCCCGCCGCTTCCAGGCCCATGATGCCCAGCACGCCAATAGCGATCGCCAGCACCCAGGCGCGCATGCGTCCGGTGTCTTCCATGTTGACCCAGTCGGACACCGCGCCCATGGTGCAAAAATTGGTCTTGTTGACCACGGCGCCGAATATCAACGCAATGGCAAACGTCGACCACAGGAAAAACGATTGCGCACTGGCAAAATCTTCGTATGTCATTGGATTACTTGTCCTATATATAAAAGCGGTATTTGCCACAAAGTCTGGGCAAAGAATTTCATTTTAATCCGCACACGCGGAAACTCGGCTGGACAAAAAATACCAGTAAGCGGGGTTCCAATGATCAGGCCGGGTTTATCAAGACCGGATTGAGGTGATCCGGTGACAAGAGGAGCGGTTCTGGCGTCGCTGCGAACAATCGGAACCCGAACCCTTTAGACCTTCGGCCCGTCACAAAGGTGACGTTATGCCGGATTTCGCGTTGCCGTGATACCCACGTGATCGCGCCCGTCTTCCTGCATTTCGTGTGCGTACCGCGTGGGATCGGGAATGCCCGCAGCGATAAACCCTTCGCGTCTCAGCCGACAGGAATCGCAAAGGCCGCAGGCCCATCCTTCGGAGTCGGCCTGGTAGCAGCTCACGGTTTGCACGTAATCGACCCCAAGCGCTGCGCCGCGCTGAATGATCTGCACCTTGGACAGGTGTTGCAAGGGCGCATGGATCCGGAGTGGTTCGCCTTCGATGCCCGACCGTGTAGCCAGATTGGCCATGTGCTCAAACGCTGCGATGAATTCGGGGCGGCAATCCGGGTAACCGGAATAATCGACTGCATTGACGCCAATGAAGATGTCGCGCGATCCCAGCACTTCGGCCCAGGCCAGCGCCAGTGACAGCATGACGGTGTTGCGCGCGGGCACATAGGTCACCGGTATGCCTTCGGTCGCGCATTCAGGCACGGCGATGGCGGAATCAGTCAGCGCCGACCCCCCGATGTCGCCCAATCCCAAACGCATCACCCGGTGTTCCACCGCGCCCAGCGTTTCGGCCACCCGCGCCGCCGCAACGAGTTCGGCCTTGTGACGCTGACCGTAGTCCAGACTCAAGGCGTGGCAGGCATACCCCGCATCACGCGCAATGGCGAGAACCGTAGCGGAATCCAGCCCGCCGGATAATAATATGACGGCAGGTTTCATTTTCCGGGCGTGTTCCCCCACAACACCTTGTGGAGTTGTACCTGTAACCGCACCGGCAAACAGTCTGCAAGTATCCATTCGGCCAGGCTGGCCGGAGACAACTCACCTTGCACCGGTGAAAACAACAGCGGGCAGACCTGCGCGAGCTTTTGCGCATGAATCACCTCGCGTGCCCAGTCATAGTCAGCCCGATTCGCCAGCACGAACTTGATTTCGTCCTGCGGTGTGAGGTGCGCGATGTTTTCCCAGCGGTTGCGCGCTTCTTCGCCCGAGTCTGGCGCCTTGATGTCGACAATGCGCGAGACGCGCGGGTCAACCTTGCTGACATCGAGCGCACCGCTGGTTTCGAGCGAGACCGAATAGCCGTTGTCACACAGCGCGACCAGCAACGGCAAGCAGTTTTTTTGCGCCAGCGGCTCACCCCCCGTGACACATACCGTCGGAACGCCAAATGCGGCAACCTGGGCAAGCAGCGCCGTCAGGGTGACGGTCTCTCCCCCCTGAAAGCTGTATGGCGTATCGCACCAGCGGCAGCGTAACGGACAGCCGGTCAGGCGAATGAACACCGTTGGCAATCCAGCCCGGCTGGTCTCGCCCTGCAGGGAAAAAAAAACCTCCGTCAGGCGGAGCGTGGGAGTAGTCGTTGTATCGGCATGACTACCACGGCCTACCCCTTGTGGGTGGAGGGTATGAGATTCGGACATGGTGCTTACTTGAGTGCAGACAGTCGGCGAGTGGCCAGATTGGCAGCATTGGTGCCGGGATGTTTGGCAATCAGCTCTTCGAGGACTTTGCGTGCGCCCGTCAAATCATCCAGCGCGATCATGCTGCTGGCGATATTAAGCATGGCGTCGGGCACCTTGGCACTGGTTGGATAGACCGCCAACAATTTTTGCTGATGGGCCAAAGCCGATTTGTAATCCTTCAAGGCAAAATAAGAATAGCCAATCCAATACTGCGCATTGGATGCCAGCGTGCTGTCCGGATACGCTTTAAGGAAACCCTTGAAGCCGGCAATGGCACCCGCGTAATTGGCCCCACGAAAATGATCGAGCGAGGCCTCATAGCTGCGTGACTCCATCATCGGGTCTAGCTGCGGCGCGGAGGGTGTGGCCGCGGACCCCGATGGGGATGCCACCACAGCAGAGGGCGCTGGTGGTGAAGGGGCCACTTCGGGCGACCCCGCCCCAGCTGCTGAAGCCGACTTGAGTGATTTGGCAAGATCCGTGACACGCTGGTCCAGATCAACATACAAATCATTTTGCCGTTTGCCCAGCGTGTCCATCTGATGCACCTGGACCTCAGCCTGGCCGCGTAATTTTGCAACCTCTGACTTGAGCGTTTCAACTTCCTGCAGCATGCTCAGAAGCGGCTGGTTTTGCTGGGTTACGCTTTCCAGTTTGGCAAGACGGGCGTCGAATGAACCGACGATCTGTTGCAACGCCTGTAGCTGCCGAGCGAGCTCATCCGTATTGGCCGCCCAAGCTGGTCGAACCAGCATGAGTGCCAATACAAAAGCAAAGCTGAATAACGCCCTCAACGCCATTTACTCGTCGGCATACACCACATCGGTGCGGCGGTTTTCTGAATAAGCTTCCTCGGTATCGCCTTCTTTACGTGGCTTTTCTTCACCAAAGCTGACGGCTTCCATCTGCACATCGCTCACGCCCAGTACAGCGAGCGCTTTGCGAACGGCTTCAGCACGCTTTTGCCCCAGCGCCAGGTTGTACTCACGGCTACCACGATCATCGGCATTACCTTGGAGAATCACGCGTGCATCGCGCTTCGACAGGAGGTATCCGGCATGCGCTTCCAGCATGGCGCGGTATTCGTCTTTCACCACAAACTGGTCGAAATCGAAATACACGCTACGGTTGGACATGGGGCTGGCCGGGTTTTTGCGGGGATCGCCGGTATAGCTGCCATCAAGTGCGCTTGCACCCGCACCCTTGCCACCCAGTGCAGAGGTTTCAGTGCCGTTTCCAGAAGCACCACCGGTTTGTGAACCCATTGCAGCATCAGTCTTGCCGCCTGTACGATCTTCAACCGTCGCCTTGGTACCGCTGGTTGTACCGCATGCGGTCAAGGTTAATGTCAGCAGTACGGACCATAATATTTTGTTCATTCATCTCTCCTTTGGTGACTTTTTAAAAAGGTAGTTCTTCGCGGTGTAATTATCTTAGACCGCATGGATCTCACTCTTTACATTGGGTGAACACACCCATTTCCAGTAATGACCACTTACATCCAAAAGCAAAGCGCAGATTACATCGCTTCGATTTCGCTAGCTTGATATCAGCACTATCAGGGTCCCCAAGCAGGCTCGCGGGCATCAACACCCGATTCGGACAAGCGAGCATGCGTCTTGCCATCCAGGCTGACCGTTCCCAAAACCCCACGCCCAGCCTGAACTGTCGCGTATAAAACAGCTTGGCCATTAGGCGCAAAACTGGGGGATTCGTCACGCGCCGTGTCAGTCAGAGCTCGCGTCTGTCCGCTCGACAGATCAAGCAACATGACCCGGAAACGTCCTTCATCCCGGCCAATATAAGCCAGAAGCTTACCATCTGGACTGATTGTGGGCGATACGTTGTAGGTGCCACTGAAGCTTACGCGCTTGGGCTCACCCCCGTTGTAGCCCACCCGGTAGAGTTGTGGGCTACCGCCGCGGTCGGATGTGAAATAAATCATCTGGCCATCGGGAGAAAAAACGGGCTCGGTATCAATGCTGCCGCCGCGCGTTAATCGGGTGACGCTACTACCATCAGCGTTAATCATGTAAATCTGTGATGCATCGTCACGGGTGAGCACCACCGCAAGCCGTTTGCCGTCCGGAGCCCACGCAGGCGCCGAATTCGACCCTTTAAAGGCGGCTGTCTTGCGGCGGCTGCCATCCTGCAGTGATTGCACATAGACAACCGGCTTTTTGTCTTCAAACGACACATACGCCAGCCGGTTTCCATCCGGCGAAAACATCGGAGAAATCACCGGTTCATTCGAACGCACCACGGTTTTTGGATTCTGCCCATCCGCATCCGCAACCCGCAGCTCATAACGCTTCCCCTGTTTTTGCACGTAGGCGATACGGGTGCTGAATATGCCTGCTGTCCCAGTCAGCTTTTCATAGACGATGTCCGCAATCTGGTGCGCCGTGGCGCGCCACTGCTCCGCCGAAATGTTGTAACTGTATCCCGCCAGCTGCGTTTGCTTGATGACATCCAGCAGGCGGAAGCGGACTTCGAAGCGACCGCCGGGAAGTGCTGTGACCTGGCCGATCACCATGGCTTCTGCCCCCTTGCTGCGCCAGATACCATAGTTGACCTGCGCGAGTTCAACCGGCTGCTGCGTGCCGCTCACGTCAACCAGCTTGATCTGGCCACTGCGAGTCAGATCATCTCCAACAATTTGCGTCAGTGATGGCATCGGCTGACCTGCTGCCGCCTGGAATGGCACCATCGCCACGTCAATTTTGTTGGCCGCGCCACCGATTACCTGGATTTCCATGGCTGCGTACGTAGAAAACGACGCGCTCAGAAAGGCAAGAAACAACAGAGGGGAAAGCAATAGGGTACGCATCATGGGCAAGGGAATCTCGTTCAAACGTACTGGTTTAGCAAACTGAGTCTAGCATAGCCCGCTTGGCGGGCAGCCGTCGCGAAGCGCTTCCGGCAAGGGACAGGCCTTGATTGCGCACATGCCAAAACGGCAAAAACCACGCTCACTCTTTGGGGCGATGGACGAAAGAAAGTTCCGGAACAAATTCCTTCCGTGCTTCTCTCTCGGCAGGCAAAGGCAACGGCGATGACTTTTCGATTGCCCGTACCACAGCCTCATCGTAAGCCACATTACCGCTCGACTGCGTCACCCTGACACTCAGCACTTCACCCGTAGGCAACAAGCGTACCAAACATCGCACTTCAGGATTGCCCTTCAGATTATCGGGGAGGCGCGTATTGCCACGCACGGTTGCGCTTATTTTGTCGCGATACAGACCCACCGCTGTAGCCAACTCGGCTTGGCGTTTACTCGCCGCCGCCCGGGCCTCGGCCTGCTTCTGACGACGCGTCTCGTTGGCAGCGTCTTCATCAGCAATCCGTTGCAACAAGGCCTCTTCATCCATTTTTCGCAGCAACTCGCGTTTTTTCTTGATGGATTCCGCCTCGATGTGCGCCGCTTCATCCCGGGCTTTCTGTTCAGCTTCCTGCAGCGCCTTGAGTTTTTGCACGCGCTCCGCGTCAGCCTTCTTTTGCTCCAGCGCGATATCAGGCGCTTTGGGCGGCGGCACGTCTTTGACCACCGGTGCGGGCTCGGTTTTGACGGGAACCGGCAACTTGACAGGCTCTGGTGGAACGATTTTGGGTTGGGGACGCGGTCTTGGTGATGGCTGTTGTGGCAACGCATCCCAAATGTCGACCATCACTGGCGCCGGGTGCTGGGTCTGCCACGACACTCCAAACACCAGCAGCAGTAGAAAGAGGACATGCACCCCCAATGCCATGGCGCCCGCGGCAAGGTTGGAGCCGGGACGGGAGACGAAGGGCGCGTCTTCCGGAAAATTCATGGCGCCGGGCGGGCGAGAAGTCCGATGCGAGTGATCTGGGCCCGTTGCAGCAATGTCATGGTGTTCATCACTTCTTCATAGCGAACATTCTTGTCAGCTGCAATCACCACGGGCTGGTCTGGCGTAGCGCGATGCAACGCAGCGATTTCATCCGCCAAATCCGACTTTTTCACAACCTGCTCGGCATTGCCGGCAGCCCGGTCACGCAGCACATATTCGCCCGACTCTTTTATGATGACCTCAAGCGGCTGCGACGGGGTTTGTGAAGTCTTGCCCACACTCGGCAGCTCGACCAGACCCGGATTGATGAAGGGTGCCGTCACCATGAAAATAACGAGCAGCACCAGCATCACGTCGATCATCGGCACGACGTTGATCTGGGCAACCAGTTTACGATTCCGTGCCACCGCCTATACAGCCTTGATCGTTTGCCGTTGCAGAATATTGGAAAATTCTTCGATGAAGCTTTCCATGCGGTTCGACAGGCGATCGATGTCGTGCGTATAGCGGTTGTATCCGACCACGGCAGGGATTGCGGAAAACAGTCCCATGGCGGTGGCAATCAGCGCCTCGGCGATGCCGGGCGCCACTTGAGCAAGCGTGGCTTGTGCAACCGTAGCCAAGCCCTGAAACGCCAACATGATGCCCCAAACCGTGCCAAACAAGCCGACGTAAGGCGATACCGAACCCACAGTAGCGAGAAAAGCCAGGTGTGATTCCAGGCCATCCAGTTCACGTTGATAGGTTGCACGCATCGCACGACGGGTGCCGTCGATGATGACATTAAGCGACAGCCCGGTCTGCTGCCGCAGCTTCATGAACTCACGAAACCCCGCTTCAAAAATGCGTTCCATTTCGCCCGCATTTTCGCGTTCGGCAGCCACCCGTTTATACATGACATTGATGTCGCCGCCGCCCCAGAATTCCTTTTCAAATCGGTTGGTTTCAGTGAGCGCGCGCTTTAACGCAAACATCTTGATAAAGATGTACCACCACGACATCATTGATGCGAACAGCAATATCGCCATCACGAGTTGCACCGGCAACGAAGCGTTGATGATGAGGTGGAGCAGCGAGAGGTCTTGACCGAGTTCAGGGTTCACGTTTCTTGAGCCAGTGCTTGAAGAATGGGCGTAGGTATTTTAACGGGTTTGAAATGCGATGCGTCGACACAAGCCAACCTGACCTGCGCCGAAACCAACCGGGTTGGTCCTCGTGTGAGCATTTGTTTCACACTGAGACTGGCACGGCCGACTTCATGCACGCTGACGTCGACATCTATCTCATCGTTAAATCGGGCGGGTGACAGGTAATCCACCACCACCTGCCGCACCACGAACATGACTCCCGCGCTGCTCCGAAGTTCATCCTGCTCGAAGCCGAGTGCGCGCAGCCATTCTGACCGCGCACGCTCCATGAATTTGAGGTAGTTGGCGTAATACACCACGCCGCCCGCGTCGGTGTCTTCCCAATAGACACGGACTGGCCAGTGAAACCCGACGCTCAAATCGAGCTCGGCGCTCAAAACAAGTCTGCGCCGGGGTCGCCGGACGGCGCAACCAGGCCGAGATGGCGATAGGTCAGCGGCGTAGCAATGCGGCCGCGTGGGGTGCGCTGCAGATAACCCTGCTGAATCAAATAAGGTTCGAGCACGTCCTCGATGGTGTCACGCTCTTCACCGATCGCGGCAGCGAGGTTGTCCAGCCCTACCGGGCCGCCCATGAACTTTTCGATAATGGCCGACAGCAGTTTTCTGTCCATCACGTCGAGGCCGGCACGGTCGACATCGAGCATGACCAAAGCCGCATCTGCCACTGCGCCGGTGGCGTGACCATCCGCTTTGACTTCAGCGTAATCGCGCACCCGCCGCAACAGGCGATTGGCAATGCGTGGGGTGCCGCGCGAACGCCGGGCAATTTCCAGCGCGCCGGCTTCTTCCAGATTCATCTGCAACAAGCCTGCCGAACGATGGACGATAAAGCCCAGTTCTTCCGCCGAGTAAAATTCCAGCCTTGCGACGATGCCAAAGCGATCGCGCAGCGGGTTGGTGAGCATGCCCGCGCGCGTGGTTGCACCAATCAGTGTAAACGGTGGCAGGTCAAGTTTGACCGAGCGCGCCGCCGGCCCTTCGCCGATCATGATGTCGATCTGAAAATCTTCCAGCGCGGGATACAGCACTTCCTCCACCACCGGACTCAGGCGATGGATCTCGTCGATAAACAGTACATCGTGCGGTTCCAGATTGGTCAGCAGCGCGGCCAGATCGCCCGCCCGCTCCAGCACTGGACCCGAAGTCTGCCGCAGGTTGACGCCCATTTCGCGCGCGATGATGTGCGCCAGCGTGGTCTTGCCCAGCCCCGGCGGACCGAACAGCAGGACGTGGTCGAGTGCCTCGCTGCGTTTTCTAGCGGCGCTGATGAAAATTTCAAGCTGCTCGCGCGCCTTGGCCTGGCCGACGTATTCAGCCAGCGTGCGCGGTCGCAACGCACGTTCGATTTGCTCTTCCTGTGGACTAACTGGGTCGGGGGCAATCAGACGGTCGGTTTCAATCATGGCGCGGGCGAGGGATTTCCAAACATGCGCGGATTCTACCCTTCACTGTTGTCCCGAACGGCTTCATCCAGCACCAGTTGGCCGCGACCGCGCGCCTTGGCCTGATAGAGCGCGTAATCTGCGCGCGCGAGCGCCTTGCCGATGCTATCGCCCGCCATGCTCTGCAACCAGGTCTGGCCTGCGCTTATTGTGTTATCGACTTGCAAACCCGTTGCGCGCAGTTCGCTTCTGAAACGATCGGCCAAATGCTGGTACCAAACCTCGACGCCGGGATTATCCAGCCCGGACAGCAGCACCGTGAACTCGTCGCCAGCCAGACGGGAGGTCATGTCAGAACTGCGCGTGAGCGCCTTGAGCGTTTTTGCCAGCACAACCAGAGCCTGATCCCCCGCAGCATGACCTAGTTCGTCGTTGATCGTCTTGAAGTGGTCGACATCGAGCAACACCAGTGCAATGGCATGGCCGCGATCAGCCAGGCCGAGCATATGCGGGAACTGGATCTCGAACGCTCGCCGGTTGGGCAAGTCCGTGAGCGAATCCGTCAGGCTGAGGGTGGCCAGCTGTTCGCGCTGATCATGCAACTGCTGCGCGATCCGGTTGATATCCTCAGTCACTGGCGCAAACTCTATATAACGCGTCTTGATAGAGGGTGCGGCCTCGTTGCGCGTCAGGCATCCCAGGGCATCTAACGCAAGATGAATATCCTGCAGGAGAGGACCCCGCGTTCTCAAAACCACCACAACCAGGAAGACCAGAACGCTTACCAGGGTCATGACCCCCGCCAGGATTTGCAACCAGCCCCCAGAACTGAGCCGCTGCACCGGGGCCTGCACCTTCAAGCTCCAACCCATGGCAGTTAACGGTACGCTGGTTTCATGCACCTTGCCGTGCAAACGACCACTGCTTACGATGGGCAATCCGGCTGAATCGAAAAGCGTGATGGCATGGCCGGGCTGAGTGGCGTCATCGACAACCCGTTGCAACTGCGTTAGCCGCACCCCCAGAAATATCTTGCCCAGAATCACGCCATTGGCATTGCGAACCAAAGCAACCTGGTCGACATGTTCGCGGCCGGGCGAATTGCGATGTACGGGCGCCAGCACATCAGGTTCAACCTGTCGCAAATAACTCAAACAGCTTGGCCCGACGCCCAACTCGACGGCATCACCATACAGCTCACCCTGCGCACTTAGCAGCGCCAGGCCCACCGTGTGTGGCAGCAGTGCCCTACGTGATGCCACCCATTCCTGCAATGCTTCGCTCGAACCCTGCGTCATGAGATTGATCAGATACGGATCGCGCGCCTGACTGTCTATGATGTCCCGGTAATAATCCCAGCGCCGCATTAAGCTAGATTGTGTTTGCGTGGCCTCTACATCGAGCAAACGTTCGTCGGCGACATCGCTAGAGTGAAAGCTGAACAGCACACTCAAAATCATGCCTGCCGTGAACAGCCCAATCACCCCGACCAGGAACCATAGAAAGCGCCAGCGCAGTGATATCAGACGGTGGCTGGCTGTATTCTCTTGATCGTTCATTGATTACGCGCGGGACAAACCCCGAAGCGCTTGGCGGATTGCTTCGCCAACTGACAAATCGGGGGGCAGCTGTCGTAAAGCTTCGGACGTTTCACGCTCGTTGTAACCCAGCGCGAGCAGGGCCTGGCGCACATCATCGACCACACCGGCAGGTGCAGCACTGGCGATTGCGCCGGCAAACACTGGTCTGCCTTTTAATTCAAGCAAAAGTCGCTCGGCCGTTTTTTTGCCTATGCCGGGGACTTTGACGATACGACCGATTTCCTGTTCGGCAATCGCAACCGACAGGTCATTCACGGACAAGCCGGACAAAACGGACAAGGCGGTCTTGGCGCCGATGCCTGAGACTTTCAGCAACTCACGAAATGCAGCGCGTTCGATCTCGCTACCAAAGCCGTATAGCAAATGCGCATCTTCGCGAATCGCCTGATGTGTCAGCAGGCTGATCTTTTCACCCAAGGCTGGCAGATTGTAGAAAGTGCTCATCGGCACGTCGATTTCGTAGCCAATTCCGCTCACATCCACCAGCACCTGCGGCGGCTGCTTGGCGGCAAGAATGCCGATAATCCTGCCTATCATGAATTGTCCTTATTGGTTTTCATCATTCGCCTTCTGTTTCACACCAACCGACCGCCTTTGACGCGATAACCCGCAGTGGAATAGGCACCCAGTCGGCTGCCGTGGGCATGGGTAATGGCGCAGGCAAGCGCGTCAGCGGCATCAGCAGTAGGTGCGACAGGCAGGCTCAACAAGCGTTTGACCATTTCCTGCACCTGCTCCTTGGCGGCCTTGCCTTGGCCCACCACGGCCTGCTTGATTTGTAGTGCAGTGTACTCGGCCACCAGCAGTTCATTCGACACCGCCGCACAGATCACGGCACCCCTTGCCTGACCCAGTAACAAGGTCGATTGCGGGTTGACGTTGACGAAGATAATTTCCACCGAGCAAGTATCGGGCTGATAGGTGGTGATGACTTCGTTCATGCCCGCAAACAACACGCCCAAACGCTGCGGCAAACTGCCTTCGCCGCTTTTGATTACACCGCTGGCAATATAGGACAGTTTCTGGCCGGCCTGGTCAATCACGCCAAAGCCGGTAAAGCGCAAACCAGGGTCGATACCGAGAATTCGCAAGAGAGAATTTACTCCGGCATCACTGCGTTGGTGTAAACATCCTGCACGTCGTCCAGCACGTCAAGCGCATCGAGAATCTTTTGCATTTTCACCGCGTCGTCGCCCGTGAGTTCGGTCTCGACCTCGGGCCGCATGGTGATCTCGGCGACCGCCGGCTTGAATCCGGCCTTCTCCAGCGCTTCTTTAACCGCCTCGAAAAGGCTGGGATCGGGCGAGGTCAGCACTTCAATCGAGCCGTCCTCGTTGGAGATGATGTCGTCGGCGCCGGCATCCAGCGCCGTTTCCATCACCAGTTCCTCATCGGCACCCGGCTCCAGCACAATCTGGCCGCAGTGCTTGAACTGGAATGCCACGCAGCCGTCAGTACCCATGTTGCCGCCGTGTTTGACAAAGGCGTGGCGCACGTCGGCCACCGTACGCACCTTGTTGTCGGTGAGGCAGTCGACAATGACCGCAACGCCGCCGATGCCGTAGCCTTCGTAGCGCGCTTCCTCGTAGTTAACCCCGTCGAGTTGACCGCTGCCGCGCTTGACCGCGTTTTCAATGTTGTCCTTTGGCATCGACTCGGCCTTGGCCTTGTCGATCGCCAGCCGCAGCCGCGGATTCATGCCGACATCGCCGCCGCCCATTTTGGCGGCCACGGTGATTTCCTTGATAAGCTTGGTAAAAATCTTACCGCGCTTGGCATCTTGGCGTCCCTTGCGGTGCTGGATGTTGGCCCATTTAGAATGTCCTGCCATGTTGATTCCAACGCAAAATAATCGGAGATTTTAGCACCGTGGCCTACTCTCTCAGCTTTGGCATCGACCTTGGCGTCACCAAAATCGAACTCATTGCGCTGGATTCGACCGGCCAGGAATTGCTGCGGCGCCGCGAACCCACCCCGCAAAACGACTATGCCGCCACGGTGGCCGCCATCGCCGCGCTGGTGCACGAGGCTGAAACCGAACTGAAACAAAGCGGCAGCGTCGGCATTGGTACCCCCGGCGCGATTTCGCCCGCCACCGGCCGCATGAAGAATGCCAACTCAACCTGTCTTAACGGCAAGCCGCTTAAAGAGGACGTGGAACGTGCACTGGCTCGCCCGGTGCGGCTGACTAACGATGCCAACTGCCTGGCCCTGTCCGAAGCCACCGATGGTGCCGCCGCCGGCGCAGCCGTCGTGTTTGGCGTGATTCTGGGTACCGGCGTCGGTGGCGGAATTGTCGTCAACGGCCAGGTGCTTGATGGCGCCAACGCCATTGCCGGAGAGTGGGGCCATACGCCCCTGCCCTATTTCCAGTTCGCCCACACCCAGGCCGACCGAATCCCCACCGGCCAGCACCCCGCCACCGGCGAGGCCCTTATCCACCCCTGGCCCAGCTCGCGTGAAATTGATGCTGCGTCAGGGTGCTATTGCGGCAAAAAAGGCTGCATCGAGACTTGGCTGTCGGGTCGCGCACTGGCGGCCGATCACGTGCGCTACGGTGGTGAAGACCTGCCAGCGCACGAAATCGCGCAACTGGCCCAAGCAGGATACGGCCCCTGCAATGCCACATTGATGCGCTACGAGGAAAGGCTAGCGCGTGCGCTGGCCAGCGTGATCAACCTGCTCGATCCGAACGTCATCGTGCTGGGCGGCGGCGTGTCCAACATCAACCGGCTGTACGACACCGTGCCCAAACTGTGGGCGCGCTACGTGTTTTCCGACCGAGTCGATACGAAACTGGTGGCACCGCAACACGGCGACTCCAGCGGCGTGCGCGGTGCGGCGCGCCTGTGGCGAGAGACTTGATTCGCGAAAACCAGGATCAGTGCAGCTTGATGCGCGCCCGCGTCGGCGTGCTGATGAAATGCGCATAGGTGGTCATCGCGGTCTTGACCCAGCCATGCAACGCGACCTCATGCATCTTGTGCAATGACCAATACACCAGCCGCGCCAACGCCCCTTCGATCATGATGCTGCCGCCACTCAAACCGCCCATCAGGTTGCCCACAGTGGAAAAACGGCCCAGCGCGACCAGCGAACCGTAATCACGATATTCATAATCGAGCAGCGGCTTGCCGCGGAAACGACGGCAGATCGCCTTGGCCATCAAGCTGGCTTGCTGATGCGCGGCCTGCGCGCGTGGCGGCACGTTGCGGCCGTCAGGCATCGGGCAGGCTGCGCAATCGCCCAGTGCAAAAATGTTGTCATCGCGCGTGGTTTGCAGCGTAGCCCGCACCACCAACTGATTATTGCGGTTGGTTTCCAGACCATCGATTTCTTTCAGGAAATCCGGCGCCTTGATGCCAGCCGACCACACCATCATGCTGGCGGGGATCAGTTTTCCGTCAGCGGTGAGCATGCCGTTGGCGCGCACTTCAACCACCCGCTCGTTCGTGTACACCTCCACCCCCAAATCACCCAGCCGTTCGGCCGCAGCAGCAGACAGCCGCGGTGGCAGGCCCGGCAGGATGCGATCGGAGGCTTCGACGATCAACAGTTTCAGGGTTTTGTCGGGATCGATTTTCTCCAGGCCGTAGGCTGACAGTTCACGTGTGGTGTCATGCAGTTCGGCCGCGAGTTCCACTCCGGTAGCCCCGGCACCGACGATGCCCACGGTGTGTTGTGCAGCCGTCACCTCAGCGGTCTGGGTGTGCGCGCGCAAGCAGGCATTGATGTGGCGACGATGGAATTCGCGCGCCTGCTCGGGCGTGTCGAGCATGATGCAATGCTCCTTCACGCCCGGCACGCCGAAATCGTTGCCGACTGAACCGACCGCGATAATCAGCGTGTCGTAGCGAAAACTGCGACGCGGAATGATTTCCACGCCCTCTTCGTCCAATGTGGGGGCCACGCTGATTTCCTGTTTTTCACGGTCGAGGCCATCCATGCGCCCGAGCCGAAACCGGAAATGATGCCAATGCGCCTGCGCCAGATATTCCAGCCGTTCGGCATACGAATCCAGGCTGCCTGCGGCGACCTCGTATAGCAAGGGTTTCCAGAGATGAGACGGCGACGCATCGATCAGCGTGATATGCGCACGGTTTTTCTTCTTGCCCAACTTGTTGCCAAGCCGGGTGGCCAACTCCAATCCACCGGCGCCACCCCCCACGATAACGATTTCATGCGCTTGTTGTTCTGTTGCCACGACCTGCTCCCTGCTTGCATTAAGCGCGAATGATACTCGCAACATTAGCGGTCGCTTCTATACATTCCTTAACACTTGTCGCGTCTGAACTCGTTAAAATTCCTGCACCCCAAAAATGGGGCACGTATTGGTTCCCGGGATGCGCCCACGAATCGACCACTGCCCCACACTCAGGAACCGACATGACCGAACCGATGCTCATCGCCAAGAACACCACCACCGACCTCCTGCTGCTACCGCAGATGGCCAACCGCCACGGCCTCATCACCGGTGCCACTGGCACCGGCAAGACTGTCACTTTGCAAACGCTGGCCGAACACTTCTCCAGCATCGGGGTGCCGTGCTTCATGTCGGACGTAAAAGGTGACCTGTCGGGCATTTCGCAGGCTGGCGGTGGCAATGCGAAAGTAACGGAGCGCGTCGAGGCATTGAAGCTCGAAGGCTTTTCCTATCAGGGCTATCCCGTCACCTTGTGGGATCCGTTCGGCGTCAGCGGGCATCCGGTGCGCGCCACCGTGTCCGACATGGGGCCGCTGTTGCTGGGGCGGATGCTGGATCTGAACGAAACCCAGAACGGGGTGCTGAACCTGGTGTTCAAGGTGGCGGACGACAACGGCATGCTGCTGCTGGATCTGAAAGACCTGCGCGCGATGCTCGCCTTCGTCGGCGAAAACGCCAAGGACTTCACCACCGACTACGGCAACGTCTCACCCGCCTCCATCGGCGCCATCCAGCGCGGCCTGCTGACGCTGGAATCGCAGGGCGGCGCGCAGATTTTCGGCGAACCGATGCTGAATATCGCCGACCTGATCCAGACCGACAAAGGCCGCGGTGTCATCAACATCCTGTCAGCCGACACGCTGATGCAGTCGCCCAAAATGTACGCCACGTTGCTGCTGTGGCTGCTGGCCGAGCTATACGAAAACCTGCCCGAAGCCGGCGACCTCGACAAACCCAAACTGGTATTCTTTTTCGACGAAGCACATCTGCTGTTCTCCGATGCCCCAGACGCGCTGGTGGAGAAAATCGAACAGGTGGTGCGACTGATCCGCTCCAAAGGCGTGGGCGTGTATTTCGTCACCCAGAACCCGGCCGACGTGCCCGACAAGGTGCTGTCGCAGCTCGGCAACCGGGTGCAGCATGCGCTGCGCGCCTTCTCCCCGCGCGACCAGAAAGCGGTCAAGGCCGCCGCCGAAACAATGCGCGACAACACCAATCTGGACGAGGCCACCATCATCACCGAACTGGGTGTAGGCGAAGCGCTGGTGTCCTTCCTCGACGCAAAGGGCCGCCCCAGCGTCGTCGAGCGCGCCTTCATCGTGCCGCCGCAGGGACAGATCGGCCCCATAACCGCCGCGCAACGCCAGCAGTTGATACAGACCTCGCTGGTGGCCGGCGCCTACGAGAAAACCATCGACCGCGAATCCGCCTACGAATCTCTGAAAGCGCGCGCGACCGTCGCCGCCGAAGCCGCGGCCACGCAGGCTCAGACGGCACAGGAAGCCAAAGCCGCCGCGCAGCCTGCAGCGAGTGGCGGTGGCCTGGGTGGCATCCTGGGAGGCGTGCTGGGTGGAACCGGGCGCCGTGAAGGCGCTGCCGAGGCGCTCGCCAAATCGGCTGCGCGCGCCATTGGCAGCCAGGTTGGGCGGTCGATTATTCGGGGAGTGTTGGGGAGTTTGTTTGGGGGCAAGCGGTAAGGGGGAGATTTACGTCGTTGCGAGCAACGCTAAGCAATCCAGTGCGTGGTTTTGCGCGGAGCACGTTTGATGGTTGAACCTTCGCGGGGTTGAGATTCGTTGGCCGGGGTTGCCGGCGGCAAGTCACTTTCTTTTGCTTCGCCAAAAGAAAGTGACCAAAGAAAAGGCGACCCCGGTCATCCCCGAATTCCCGAAAACCGAGCCTGCCGGGTGGGCGGCAAAGAACTCGCCCCGCTTTTGCTGGGTTTTTTAATTTTGTGAGCGGGACTCAAACACCTTTGCCGCTGATCCACCCGGCAGGCTCGGTTTTCGGCGGGGATGACAGGGGAAGAAAGTCAAAACCAGGTCGGCGATGACTCGACGTTTGTGGTTATTATTTAATCTTTAATATTCCCGGCACATTACGTCTGCGACTCATGCTCCGTCCAACGACCATCATCGCAATACTTTTTTGCCTGCTGGCCATCCCAAGTGTGCCGTTGCTCGTTATTGCCTTTCCACCGTTTGCAGACGAGTTGTCCAAGGAACCATATAGCTGGGGCATCTGGCTTATCCTAGTAAGCAACGTCGTCGGCTTTGGCGCAGCAGCCTTACTTACTTATCGACGCGCACGTTATTGGTTGATTGTCGTTACTTTGATTTGCGGCTATGTAACCCTCATAGCCACACCACCTTTCATTCGCTTGCTCATAGACAACGGGTTTTTGCGATTCACAGGGTTGACCTGGGATATAGCTATAGGCTTTGGTGGTTCACGAGGTTTTTATCTCATATGGAACATGTTCGTCCTACCCGTGCTACCAGCCGTGCTAATTCCCGTTGCAGTTTGGGTGTGGTGGAAAACCCGGTTGGCTAGCGGTCGGTAACATAGCACGCATAGGGTGCATGAGCCGCTGATGTAATGCGCCGGATGCGCGTCGCAACACAAGCGTACAAACCGCCCCGTCACCACCGCCCTGGTTTTGACTTTTCTCCCCTCTCAGCCCTGCCGAAAATTGAGCCTGCCGGGTGGATCAGCGGCAAAGGTGTTTGAGCCCCGCTCACAAAATTAAATCAACTATACAAAAGCGGGGCGAGTTCTTTGCCGCCCAGCCGGCAGGCTCGGTTTTCGGGAATTCGGGGATGACCGGGGTCGCCTTTTCTTTGGTTACTTTCTTTTGGCGAAGCAAAAGAAAGTGACTTGCCGCCGGGCAACCCCGGCCAACGAACCTTAACTCAAGCAGTAAACACCCGCGCCAATTCCGCCCCCGGATCAGCCGCCCGCATAAACGCCTC
>JAGXGP010000075.1 GCA_024636775.1 Hydrogenophilales bacterium | reverse complement strand
CACTTGTAGTAGCAACACATGGGGGCGACCTGGCTTCGACGGGGGTCGCAAAGCAGAGTAGGGCATACCGAGGGTCAGAGTACCTCGTAAATCCAGCTGAAAATCGTTTAAACGCAAACGACGAAACTTACGCTCTAGCCGCTTAATCGCGCTAGACCCTACACCAGCCAGCATACGGGTTGGGCCGGGCAACCGGCAGTAGGGTAATCTCAGTATGATCGTGGCTGTCCGGGTGGCTTGGGCAGACATTAAATCAAGGCCACTCGCCAAAGTTCAGCCTGTTCGGTGGGCGTGACCAAGGCTAAAGCAATAAATTACCGGACTAAGTATGTAGAACTGCCTGTAGAGGGCTTTCGGACGCGGGTTCGATTCCCGCCGCCTCCACCAATTCAAACGCCCAACCGATCCCGGTTGGGCGTTTTCCTTATCGGCTTTCGCCGAAATGCGCCGGTGCATTCATTCCGGGAGCACCGCCCTCACTGCGGCCACCAGATTGACTGCCAGTTTCTGGTCTCTGGAAAGGGTTGCACTGAAACGGACGTGATCCGGAACCGCATCGCGCTTGCTGCTCACCAGAATCGCCGGGATATTCTTGTTACGCGCCTGTGCAGCCTGCAGAGCGGCCATCAAGGCGATGCCATTGAGCTCCTTGAGTTCACGACCGACGATGACGAAATCGAAGGGTTCGTGCAGCAGCTGCGCCAGGGCTGTCATGCCATCGCTCGCCACGGTCAGTTGCAGGGGCAACGCCTCCAGTGCCTTCTGACAGAGACCGGCCATCACCGTAGAGGATTCCGCGATCAAACCGGCTTTGCGGCGTTGCAGCGTCAACTGACGCAATGTCTCCAGTTCGGCCTCGATGGTTGAATAGTCTGGCTTGCCTTGTTTCGCGACCGTTTCGACCTGGCGCAGCAAGTCCACATAAGCCAGCGCCCGGCTGGCGAAGGCCGCACCGAAATCCTCCTTGGCATCGGCATCGCTGAGCAGGTTTTCCAGCTGATGACAGAGGCTGGTGATGATGCTCAATCCATGGGTACCGCCCGAGCCTTTCAGGCTATGGACCCCCCGATACAGCTCATTGAATGCCTCGCGGTCGTCCGGTGTCCTCTCCAGGGCCAGAATCAATTCATCGCAACTGTCGCAGCGCTCCGGCAACTCAGCCAAGAAATCCTCACGCATGCCCTTCAGCAGCGCCTGGAAGGCATTCATATTTGTGGTCATGGCTGCGCACCCTTCAGATCCAATTGCCCACCCCGAACCTGATTCCGCCCGCCCCGCTTGGCGACATACAGCGCCTCGTCGGCGGCAACGAGCAGTGCGGCACCATTGCTGTCAGGGTGTTGCGCTGAACAGGCCAAGCCTGCCGAGAGCGTGCAGGTAAAGTCCTTTTGCGCGTAGCTGAAACGCACGGCGGCAAAACGCTGGCGTATGTCGTCCAGCAGCAGGTGCGCGTCCTTGGCGCCGCATTCCGGCAGCACCAGCACGAACTCCTCACCACCATAGCGGCCAACGATGTCGGACTGGCGCACGCGTTGGCGCAGCAGCATGGCAATGGAGGAAATGACAACATCGCCCACCGCATGCCCATAGGTATCGTTCACCACCTTGAAGTGGTCGATATCCAGCATCGCCAGGGTGACGGGTTTGCCGCTGCGCCGCGCACGTATCACCTCGATTCCGGCTGACTCCTTGATGCTGGCGTGCTTCAACAGTCCGGTCAGGCTGTCCCGGTTGATTTGCTCGTCCAGATAGCGGGCGCGCTCGATGCGGATGCGCACGGCCGCGACAAGCTGGGCGTCGGAAATCGGCTTGGTCAGAAAATCATCTGCGCCACGGTTCATGGCCTCGATCTGCCGATCGAGATCGGTCTCGGCGGAGAGATAAACGATAGGCAGACTGGACCAATTATCGTGCTGCCTGATCACCCCTGCCAGGTCCGGCCCCGAAAAGTCGGGCATATGCATATCCATGAGCACCAGTTCCGGACGGAAGGTCGCAATCTTTTCCATGATGGCCGCAGGCTGCTGCAGTATTTCCGCCTCCATCCCGGCGGCCAGTAGAGCCAGACGGTAATGCTCGGCCAGGTCCGCATCATCATCGACGATCAGCACCCGTTGCGACGGTGCCCGCAGCTTCTCTAATACCTGCACCATCCTGTTCACCAGACGCGGCACCTCCAGGGGCTTAAGGAAGTATCCCTCCGCCCCCAGTTGCGAAGCGCGCACCCGCGACTGAAAATCGTCCTGCGCGGTGATGAATAGCAGCGGGCAGCTGAGCGCCCGCAGGTTGGGGTGCAGGGTAAACACTTCGGTGGAATTTTCCCCTTCTTGCTCAAACATGACGTCCATGAGCAGCATGTCGGGCCGCTCGGTTTGCGCAGCGGCTTCAGCATCGCCGATCCGCGTGAAAAGACGCACCACGTAGTTGAAGGACTCGAGTTGGCGCCCCAGCGCCTGGCCCAACAATGCGTCATCTTCCACCAGCCAGACCTGAATGCACTGGCCGGGGGCCGATGCCCCTTTGTCTGGCAAAGTGGCGCTTGCCATGGCATTGGCTTCGGACAGGGTTTTGCCAAGCGCGGCCACGTCCTGGGCGAAGGTTTGCCGGGCCTGTACGTCCACAGCGTCAAGCGGCTCCGCAAGCCAGCCCCTGACCCGCTGTTCCAGGCTGCGTGCACCCACGCTCAGGGCAGCCAGACCGAAAGTACCGCCGGAACCGGCCAGCTTGTGCAGACGTTGGTACAGTTCGTCCAGGCTGGCGCGATCGATCTCGCTGCCGCTCAGCCCGGACGCCAGCGCCTCCAGCCCGGTCAACTCCGCCGGCAGGCGCGCAAGATAGTCATCGCGCAGCCGGGCCAGTTGTTCAGCCACGGCGACCGCCATGGTTTTTTCGTTCGACATATCAGGCTTCCCAGATGGCACGCACCTGGCTTGCCAGGGTCATGGGATCGAACGGCTTCGGGATCACGTCGCGTGCCCCTAGCGATTTGTAATACGTCACTTCCGCCGGCTGCACCTTGGCGGTCATGAAGGCCACCGGCAGCTCGGCCAAGGCCGGCAGCTCACGTAGCGCCATGAGCGTGCTCGGGCCATCCATGCCCGGCATCATCACGTCCAGCAAAATCATGTCCGGCGCGAAGGCCACTGCCTCACGCAAGGCCTCCTCGCCGGACGAACAGATTTTCACCGTGAAGCCACCCACCATTTCCAGCGCCAGCTTGGCCACCGCCTGGATGTCGGGCTCGTCCTCCACATACAAAATGCGTTGCAATGTGCTCATGGACGTTCCTTTTTAAGCTTGAATGATTGAATTCGGGTGTTGAGCGCATCCAGCAGCTCTCGCGGCGAGACCTGCGACTTGAGCAGTACGACCTCCACCTTGCGAGCCTCGTCCGGCATCATGTCGGTTCCGGACAGGATGACAACCCGCGCGTTCGGCTGTCGTGCGCGTATTTCCGGCAGCAGGTCCCAGCCGGAGCCGTCCGGCAGACTGAGGTCCAGGATCACCACATCGAAGTGTTCCAGCGACACGCGGGCGCGGGCCTCACGTAGCGTGGTCGCCAGCTCGAAATCGAAGCGATCGCCGACCATGGTGCGCACCACCTCATGCAGATCGGTATCGTCTTCCACATGCAGTACCCGCGGGCGGTGGGTGCTGATCCTGGACAGCTGGCCTTCCACCAGGTCCAGCATGCGGGCCTCGTCAATGGGTTTGGCCAACCAGTCGATGTCGGAAAAATTGCCGCTGATGGCCAGCCGTCCTTCCTCGATTTTGGCCGACACCACCACAATGGGCAGGTTCGCTGTCTCCGGCTGCTGGCGCACGTGAGAAATAATCTCGAGGCCGCTGATGTCAGGCAGCATCAGGTCCAGGGTCATTGCAGCATAGCTCGACTGTTGCAGCGCTTCCAGCGCCTCGGCACCGGTGCGGGCGATATCAACCTGATAACCAGCACGGGTGAGCATCAGACCAACCAGATGTGCGATATCCGGCTCGTCTTCCACCACCAGAATGCGCGGCGCATCAGCCGACGTGGCCGCAAGGGAGACCGTGGCTGAAGCGGATTCTTGCCCATTCAACAGCGGCAGGTCGAAATAAAAGCCGCTTCCTTCGCCTTCCACCGACTCGAAACCGATCTGTCCCCCCATGCGCTCCACCAACTCCCGGGTGATCGCCAATCCCAGGCCAGTTCCGCCTTTCTGACGTGTATCGGAGGAGTCGGCCTGAGCGAACTTCTGGAAGATGCGGGAACGGAACTCGGCCGGGATGCCCGGACCATGATCGGTCACCGTCACCCGTACCAATTTGTTTCGCAGCGCCACCGCGATCTCCACCGTGCCATCCTCCGGAGAGAATTTGACGGCGTTGGACAGCAAATTAGACAACACCTGCATCAAGCGCTGGCTGTCCACCCGCACCTCAGTATCGGGCGCCTCGCCGGTCAGCGCCAGGGTCACCCGGCGCTCGACGCCATAGGCCCGGTTCGCTTCCAGCGCCTGCTCGATCAGCGGCATCAGCGCGTGCGGCCGCATGTCGAAGTGAAATTTGCCGGCAGCGATTTTCTCCATGTCCAGCAGGTCGTTGATGAGATGGGAGAGCCGCTGGCTGTTCCTGTGGGCAATGGCGATCATCTGCTGCGCCTGCGCGGGCATACCCCCCACCGCGCCGCCTGCAACCAGGCCCAGGGCGCCGGAGATTGCGGTCAGCGGCGTGCGCAACTCATGGCTGACGGTGGAGACGAATTCGCTCTTCATGCGTTCCACCCGCTTGCGCTCGGTGATGTCGCGAACCATGCCGACATACATGGGTTTACCCTGGCGCGTGATTTCCGAGATCGCCAGCTCCATCGGGAACAGGCTGCCGTCCTTGCGCTGGCCTTCCACTTCGCGGCCAATGCCGATGATGCGCGCCACGCCGGTGGCCTGGTAGTTGCTCAGATAAGTGTCATGCGCGTCGCGGTGCGGGTTGGGCATCAGCATCTTGATGTTCTGGCCCATGACCTCATCTGGCGTGTAGCCAAAGATGCGCTCGGCTGCCGGCGTGAAGGAGTGGATGATACCTACCTGGTCGATGGTGATGATGCCATCGACCATGTTGTCGAGGATGGCCTGGGTATGTTCGGCCTGATCGCGCAGCGCGGTTTCATTTTGCTTGCGCTCGGTGATGTCGCTGACCAGGCCGGCGAACATGCGTTTGCCCTGGTGGCCGAACTCCGAGACCGCCAGGTTCATGGGGAAAGTGGTGCCGTCATTGCGCCTGCCGACCACCTCGCGGCCGATACCGATGACGCGCGCCTCCCCGGTCGTGCAGTAGTTGTGCAGATAACCGTCGTGGGCGCTGTGATAGGGCTCAGGCATCAGCATCTTGATGTTCTGGCCGACCACCTCTTCGGGTCGGTAACCGAAAATGTGTTCCGCCGCCTTGTTGAAAGAGGCGACGATGCCGAGTTCATCGATGGTGATGATGCCGTCTATGGCGTTGTCGAGAATGGCCTGGGTACGCTGGGCCTGTTCCAGCAAGGCGGTTTGGGCCCGCTTGCGATCAGTGATGTCCTCGGCGATGCCGAGATAGCCGATGATCTCGCCTGAATCGGCACGCATGGTCGTCACCACCAGCGAAACCGGAATGTGATGTCCATCCTTGTGGATGTAGGTCCACTCCCGCTTTTCCGAGCCATGCCGCTCGGGCATTTCAACTAACACGCGAAACCCTTCAATCGGGTGGCCGAACTGGTTGCCAAGCGCGCTCCCCCGTTCCACAACCTCTGCAGGCAAATGGAGGATGCCCGGGGTCTGTTTGCCGACCATTTCCTCGGCCGTGTAGCCGAGCAAGCGTTCAGCGCCACGGTTGAAGGTTGTAATCAGTCCCTGGGGGTCCGTGGCGATAATGGAAACCTCGGACGCCGCTTCCAGAATATTGCTCAGCAAATTCGAGATGCGGTTGCGCTCTGCTCCGGCCTGCTTGCGCTCAGTAATGTCACGCACGATCGCAACAAAGCGTGGCGGTTCATCCGCTGGGGCAATGTATTGCAGGAATATCTCCACCGGCAGGCGTTGGCCGTTCTTGTGCCGATGCACCGTCTCGAAGGTGAGCGATGCCCGCTCCCCTGAGAGCAGTGGAGCGATCAATTCATGGAATTGCGCCTCGGTGATCTCCGGCTTGATGTCGTATGGATGCATGCCCTGCAGTTCGCTCAGGTCGTAGCCGACCTGTAGCAATGCGCCCTGGTTAGCGTAGGAAAAGCGCAAGGTTTCGGGGTCGAACATGAACACGCAATCGAGCGTGCGGTCGAGGGTGCTCTTGAACTGATTTAATGCCTGCTTCTGTTGCAGCAGGTCGACCTGGTTGATTTCCGCTTCCACACAGTCGGCAAGATCGCGTAGCGCCTGCAGCTCCGGCGCAGTCAACTGCCGCGGCTTGTCGTCGATGATGCACAGGGTGCCGATGCGGTAGCCCTCGGCTGTGCCGAGTGGGGCACCGGCATAGAAACGGATATGCGGCGGCCCGGTCACCAGCGGGTTTTCGGCAAAGCGCGGGTCGAGTCTGGCATCGGCAATATGGAAAATATCGGTGCCCAGAATGGCGTGGCCACAGAAAGATATATCCCTTCCGGTTTCGCAAGCGTCCAATCCCTGGCGTGACTTGAACCACTGGCGTTCGGCATCAACCAGCGAGACCAGCGCAATTTGAGTACCGAACAGTTGCCGGGCCAGCCGGGTCAGGCGGTCGAAACGTTCCTCGGGCAGGGTGTCCAGAATCGCGCGCTCGTGCAGCGCCTGCAGGCGCTGCAATTCATTCTCGGGGAACGCTGGGGGCTGCATCAACTTAATGCCTATTGTTCGGTAAAACGTTCTCGAATGGCCGCCACACCGGGGAGCAAACCCAGGAAAACGTCGACCAGCGCCGGATCGAAGTGCCGGGTAGTGTTGTTCTGCCGTGCCCGCCGCGCCCGCCCGGTCACAGCCGCCACCAGGTGCTCGGGCTGCACGGGTTTCACCAGGAAGTCGTCACCGCCGAGATTGAGCGCCAGCAATTGCTGGGTCATGTCGGCTTCGGCTGAAAGGAACAGGATGGGGAGCTGCAGCTGCGCGTCGCGCTCGCGCAGCACCGCTGCCAGCTCGGGACCGCTGGCCCCGGGCATGTACACGTCGAGCACCACTACGTCGGGAGCAAAGTCGTTCAGCACCTCCATGATCTGGAGCGGCTGCGACAGCGCGCGCACGTCCATACCGACCGCGCGCAGTATTGCGGCCTCGGCCTCGAGCACCAGCTGGTCGTCGTCAACCAGCAGCACGCGGAAGGGCTGCGGGGGCTGGCGCGCGGTGAGCGCGTCCAGCAAGTCGATCAGCAGGCCCGGAATCACAGGCTTCACCAGGTAGCGACAGGCTCCGGCACGAAAAGCGGCCAGCCTTGCCGTCAGGTCGTCGCGTACCGAGACCATCACCACAGGAATACCGGCATTCTTGCCCAGGCCGAGTTCGTCGATGAGGGCAGCGCCAGCGGTGTCGCCCTCGGGGAAGATCATGTCCATCACCACCGCTGCAGGGCGTTCCGCATCCGTGGCGGTGCATGCGGCGCGAAACCCGGCGAGCTCGGCGAATTCCTCCACCCGGTAGCCCTCCTCCCGCAAGGCCTGGCTCAGAAGCTCGGCCTGCGCCAGGTCGTCCTCAACCAGATGGATCAGCGGTGAGCGTTTGAGGCGCGGCGCAGCCGCAGGCGGCTGCTTCAGACTCGGCGCATTGGATTCCAGCCGGACATGCGCCAGTTTGTCCAGGCGCTCGAAAGCCGCGCCGATGGCCCGGCCTTCTGCCTCGGTAGGCGCACCCCCTGCCTTGAGCAGGGCAGCAAGCTGAATCTCCAGATCAAGCGCGGCGTCTGACACTGACTTCATGCCAAAGATGCCGGCCGAGCCAGCGAGGTTATGCACCAGGCGTTGTAGCGCCTTCGCCTCACCCGGCTGCCAGGCTGACCGATCCAGACACTGAAATTCAGTACGGATGGCTTCCAGTTGGGCGCCGAGTTGATCGGCGAACTTGCGGCGCATGTCAGCCAAAGCATCGGAAATGGGTTGTGTCATGCTGGTTGTTTATGTTCTAACCAATGGTAATAATCGGTCATATCGCCGGTTTCTGTATCCCTCCCAACGTTCGCGCCTGGAGTTTTTACAATTCTTTCCGTTTGGTTTAGGCAGCTACTGGTGCCATTGAGCGGCCCACGCAGCACGCGACGCATTAGGCCCGTATATTGGATCGATTAAAAAATGCAGGGCCCAGAAGGACGGGAAGAGCTCCGACAACCGGAAACTGATGGCTTGCATTGTCTGAGCGCTGTCTCGGTACAGGCTACGCTGGCGGCGATGCGGCTTTGTTTGCTGCCGACCCGCCAACAAAAATGCCACCTTTTCGGTGGCATTTTTTAACGCAGCAAGATCATCAGTGATCCTGGTTTACCCCAAGCATTACGGGCCTGAATCCTCGCGCAACTCATCCATGATTGCCACGACGTCTTTCTCCCAACGATCAAGCACGGGTTTCAAGGCTGGATCCGGGAAAAATTGACGCAGTGTTTTGGGGTGGCTCGACACCAGAATGGTCTGTTCACCCTCTGCGAAGATCGTGATATTTAGCGGCAGGAACGGGATCAATTCGGGTTGCATGGCCGATACTCGTTTTACCTCTTCAAGTTTACCGAAATACACCACGCGGTACATGTCGCTCTTGAATTCGCGACGTTCCAGATTTTCATTCACTTGCTGCAAGCGCGTGATCGTGTAGCCGCGGCTCGAAATAGCGCTTTGCAACAGGGTCATCGCTTCTGGAAACGGTTTGTCCATGCGCGCCATGATCAAGCCATCCGCTGCGGCGGGTGCGGCCAGAAACAGTGTCAGAACAAGGCTGCTTGTCCATCGAATCAGGTTTTTCATAGCGTCGCCTCCTCGATGATTGTGGTGTAGCTCTCTCTCAACTGCTTGCACAGCCCATTCACCTCGGAATTGTTGAATAACCGGCTCAGCGCCATGGGGTTGACCGACATGATCTGCACCTTGCCGTTTTTCTCCGCGATGGTGATGCGGCAAGGTAAAAACATGCCCACGCGCGGATCGAGGGCCAGCGCCTGATTGAGCAGGCTGATATTGCAGAAATAGACTATGACCTGCTTCGGGTTTTCATTGGCCGGTTCGGTCATGCCGTATTCCAGCGTTTGCACCCGCCCATAGAAGAAATTGTTGTTGCTCACCGCCCGCTTGACGTTTTCCACCGTGGTTTTCAGATCGTATGGGGAGTCGCGCACAATCACCGGATTTTCCGGCTGTAATACTTGCGCACTTTCCGACAAAGCTTGTTTTTCAAAACTGCGCACGTAGCTGACAATATCGTTGATGTCCTTTTCCTTGAGCCCCTGCTTGAGGAAAGAGACCATAGGCGTGCCTTCCCGGCCTTTCATCAGTGTGGCCTTGATCATGGCGTCGGTGGAGGCGGCAAGGAAACCGCTGTTGTGGAGTGCGGGCGCCATGATGGGCAAATCGCGCGGCCGCGAAAACGTGACGCCCGTGCCTTTGGCGCCTTCGCCGTTGACGCCATGGCAAGAGGCGCAATATTGCCCATAAAGCTGTTTTCCATGCGACGGATCGCCCTTTACTGGCTTTTTGGAATAGGTGGCGACCGGCCCTTTGTTCCAGGAACGCACATGGCGGACGATGGCCTCGACTTCATTTTTATCCAGGCTGGCGAATGCCGGCATGACGCGCCCTGGTCGACCAAGAAGTATCGTCTTGCGCAGATATTCGTCGCTGATGCCAGCCTGAAACGAAGGCAGCGCCAGCGGAACGCCAATACCGCCGTTGCCGTTTTCACCGTGGCAAGAGGCGCAGTTGCGTCCGTAAAGCTTTGCGCCGTTTGGCGCCGCCATTGCCTGGGACAAGCTGATTCCGGCAAGCAGGGTTAATGCAAAAAGGCGTAGCAGCATGGTGTTTCCCCAATCCAAATCTTATTCATACATTAACATATTGTTATCTACTTCTTCTAATAAGCTTGCTTTACAAAGCGAGCAACATCGGAACCTGAGGCCAGGATAGCGCCTAGGTATGGATTGATCGCACATAGGTTTTTGTAGCAGACTGGCGACGCGATTCTTTAACAATGCCCCCCAAACAAACAAAATGAATGAACTCATTGCATGGCTTCCCGCCGAACTGGCCCCGCTACCGCGCTACGTGGTGGCGCTGGCGATCGGCCTGTTGATGGGCCTGGAGCGGGAACGCAATCCGGCTGCCAAAGCGGGACTTCGCACCTTTGCGCTGACGGCGCTGCTGGCGGTGTTGACGTCGCATCTGGCGACGGTTTTGGGCGAACCCTGGCTGATCGCAACCGGCATGTTGCTGGTGGGGGCGATGATGATTGCGGCCTATATGCATTCACCGGCACAGGCGGATGGCGACCCGGGAACCACCACCGTGGCGGCGCTGCTGCTGTGCTACGGCTTGGGCGTGCTGGTGTGGCAGAACGAAATCCAGCTGGCGGTGATGCTGGGGATTGCGGCCACCATGCTGCTCTACTTCAAACCCGAGTTGCGCGGCCTGAGCCAAAAGCTGTCTCGACGCGACTTGCTGTCTGTGCTGCAATTTTCCGTACTGGCGCTGATTATTCTGCCGTTGCTACCCAATCAAAACTACGGTCCCTATGGTGCATTGAACCCGCACCAGATTTGGTGGATGGTGGTGCTGATCTCGGGCGTGGGGCTGGCGGGCTATGCCGCGTTGCGGCTGGTGGGACAAAAACGCGGCGCGGTCATGCTGGGCCTGCTGGGCGGGCTGGTTTCATCCACCGCCACGACGCTGTCGTTCAGCCGCCACGCCCGTGCCAACCGCGCATTGATGCCCACTGCGGTCACCGTCATTGTGCTGGCCAATCTGGTGGTACTGGTCCGCTTGAGCGTGCTGGCTGCGGTGGTGGCGCCGGCAGTGCTGCCACAGTTGCTGCCGGTCCTGCTCGGCGGATTGATTGTGGGTGGCCTGGGGGCTGCCTATGGCGTATGGAAACTGCGGCCGCAAGGCGATCCGCCAACCCTCGAAATGAACAACCCGACCGAATTGAGTACCGCACTGGGTTTTGGCCTGATGTATGGCATTGTGCTGCTGGCTGCAGCCTGGCTATCAGACTGGTTAGGCAATAGCGGACTCTACGGCGTGGCGCTGGTTTCGGGTCTGACCGACGTCGACGCCATCACCCTCTCCAGCCTACGCCTGCACAATCTGGACAAGCTGACGGTGGATGTGATCGTCAACGTCATCACACTCGCGATACTGGCCAACCTAGGCTTCAAGTCGATCCTCGCCCTGAGCATAGGCGGCTGGCAAATGGCACGTCACGCGGTCGCCGGCATGGGGACCGTGGGGCTGGGGCTGGTCGTTACGTGGGCTATTATTCGCGGCTTTTCCGCCTGATTGCATTGCGCATCATGGAAGCTGAACACCTGACCATCAGTATCGGGGCGGCTACTACAACGGATGTCTACGGCGCTGAATTGTTGCATCGTCTGATCGAACAGGCGGACAGGGTGGTTTATCGTGCAAAAGCCCTGGGACGCAACCGGGCCCTGCACTACAGCTTCCAGGAAACCCTTGCTCATTTTTCAAAGGTTCAACAACGCTAATGTCTCGTCTGCTATCCAATCCTTGCAATTTCGGCCTGCGCCGTGACAGCCTACAGACCTTTACGCGAGGAGCTGTCCATGACTGACACGACACATGACCTGATTGTCATTGGTACCGGTACCGCGGCTTCGGTTACTGCTTCAGCATGTCGTGCGGCAGGCTGGTCTGTCGTCGTGATCGATCACCAGCCCTTTGGCGGCACGTGTGCGTTGCGCGGCTGCGATCCGAAAAAGATACTGGTCGCGGCCGCCGAGGCCATCGACGCGGCGCAGCGCATGGGCGAAAAAAGCGTCATCGCTGGCGACACACGCATTCACTGGCCGGCTCTGCAAGATTTCAAGCGATCATTTACCGACCCTGTGCCGGCTCGCAGCGAACAGAGTTTTGCGCAGCAAGGGATCGAAGCCGTGCACGGGTTGGCAAGGTTTACCGACCGTAATAGCGTTGCTGTAGAAGGCCGTACCCTGACCGCGCCGCACATTCTGATAGCCACCGGCGCTGAACCGGTCAAGCTGCCGATCGAGGGTTTCGAGTTGCTGTCGACGAGCACCGATTTTCTGGATCTGGAACAGCTGCCGCCACGCATCGTGCTGGTGGGCGGCGGCTTTGTCGGATTCGAATTCGCGCATATTGCCGCGCGTGCCGGCGCGCAGGTCACGCTGATCAATCGTGGTGACCAGCCGCTGTCAGGGTTCGACCCCGATCTGGTCACGCTGCTGATCGAACGCACCCGCGCGCTCGGCGTCGATGTCAGGCTGGGTTACACCGCCAAGGCGATCCGCCAAAACGGCGCAAGCTTCTCGGTCGAAACCGAGGGGCCCGATGGAACCGTCCATTTCGAAGCCGAATTTGCCGTGAATAGCGGCGGCCGTGCACCGGCACTGGAGGCGCTTGATCTCGACGCGGCCGGCATCGATCATGCCAAGGGCAGGCTCAAACTGGATGCGCATTTTTGCAGCGTATCGAACCCCGCCGTCTATGCAGCAGGCGATGCTGCCGGCGGCCCTCTACCCCTGACCCCGGTCGCTGCGCTCGAAGCCCGCGTCGTGGTCAGTCAACTGCTCGGCAAACCCACCACGCCGGTCGATTACGCGAACATTCCAAGCGTGGTGTTCACGCTGCCGCCGCTGGCACGTGTGGGTTTGCAGGAGGCCGAGGCCCGCGAACAGGGGCTGGCGTTCAGCGTCAAGCACGAAAGCGTGCCCGACTGGTATACGGCACGCCGCGTCAACGAATCCACGTATGCCTTCAAGATGCTGGTCGAAGACACGACCGGGCGCCTGCTCGGCGCCCATCTGATCGGACCCGACGCAGCCGAGGTCATCAACCTGTTTGCCCTGGCGATGCGCAACGGCCTGACCGCCGATGCGATCAGGCACACCACCTTCTGCTACCCCACCGCCGCGTCGGATATCGAATACATGCTGCCCTGACGCGACCGTTGAACGCGAACGCCTACGTTATAATCCCCGCCTTTCCCGTCTTGTCGCTGTATATCCTTATGGAAGCCGAACACCTCAATCAGATCGAAGCCAGCCTCGCCGACCTCGGCGAACGTGCCACCCAACTCAGGGGGTTGCTTTGACTACCCTGTCAAACAAGACCGTCTAGAAGAAGTCGTCCGTCTGTCCGAGTCGCCAGAGTTCTGGAACGACGCGGCCAAAGCCCAGGAACTGGGTCGCGAACGCAAATCGCTGGAAGACGTGGTGCTGGTACTCGACCGTGTGGCATCGAGCTTGAAGGACGCGGCCGAACTGTTCGAAATGGCACGCGAAGAAAATGACGATGAGACGCTTGAAGCGGTTCAAGCCGACGTCGCCGTGCTTGAAAAAGATGTGTCGACGCTCGAATTCCGCCGCATGTTCAACAATCCGGCCGATCCCAACAACTGCTTTATCGACATCCAGGCTGGCGCCGGGGGCACCGAAGCCTGCGACTGGGCGTCAATGCTGCTGCGGCAATACCTGAAATACGCCGAACGCAAAGGCTTCAAGGCCGAGCTGCTGGAAGAGTCCGACGGTGACGTCGCCGGCATCAAGTCCGCTTCGATCAAGATCGAAGGCGAATACGCCTACGGCACCCTGCGCACCGAAACCGGCGTCCACCGTCTGGTGCGCAAGTCGCCGTTCGACTCATCCGGTGGCCGCCACACCAGCTTCGCCAGCGTGTTTGTTTACCCGGAAGTCGACGATTCGATCGAGGTCGACATCAACCCGGCCGATCTGCGCGTTGACACCTATCGTGCTTCCGGCGCCGGCGGTCAGCACATCAACAAAACCGACTCTGCGGTGCGTATTACCCACATGCCCACCAACATCGTGGTGCAGTGCCAGAACGACCGCTCGCAGCACAAGAACCGCGCTGAAGCGATGTCGATGCTGAAGTCGAAACTCTACGAAGCCGAGCTGCGCAAGCGCCAGGCTGAACAGGACAAACTCGAAGCCGGCAAGGCCGACGTCGGTTGGGGTCATCAGATCCGCAGCTACGTGCTCGATAACTCCCGCATCAAGGATCTGCGCACCAACGTCGAAACCTCTGCCACGCAGAAAGTGCTCGACGGTGACCTCGATCTATTCATCGAAGCAAGCCTGAAACAGGGGGTGTAATCGTCAACCCTGGCCTGTCTGGCCAGGGGTCGCCCCTGTGATTGACGCCCATCCGCAACAGGAGCCCCCATGCGCACCGAAACCCCCGTCACGCTTTTTCTGAAGGATTACGCCCCACCCGCCTGGTGGATTGAGTCGGTCGATTTGCATGTGGCGATTCGTGACGACCACACCGAGGTGCGCGCACGCCTGAATTGCACGCGCAACCAGGCCGTTACAACTGGCGCGATGGTGCTCAATGGCGAGGCGTTGAAATTGATCAGCCTCACGCTCGATGGCAACACACTTGATACAGCGCGTTACACCTATGCCAACAACCTGCTGACGATAGCCGGGCCGTTGCCGGATGCCTGCGTGCTGGAAACCGTGGTGCATATCGCGCCCGACAGCAACACCCAGCTGTCGGGCCTGTTCCGCTCGCGCGACGGCTATTTCACGCAATGCGAATCGGAGGGCTTCCGGCGCATCACTTTTTTCGCCGACCGGCCCGACGTGATGGCCACGTTCAGCTGCACGGTCGAAGCCGACCGCGCGCATTTTCCGCATTTGCTGTCGAACGGTAATCCTATTTCATCAGGTACCAGCGCGAACGATGCCACGCGACACTGGGCGCGCTGGGAAGACCCCTACGCCAAGCCGGCGTATCTGTTTGCGCTGGTCGCGGCCAAGCTCGATGTACTGGAAGACGAATACGTCACCGCATCGGGCCGCAAGGTGCGGCTGGCAGTGTATGTCGAGCCGGGCAAGCTCGACCAGTGCGAGCACGCGATGGCAGCACTGAAAAAAGCCATGCGCTGGGATGAAGAAAGATTTGGCCTCGAATACGATCTCGACCTTTACATGATCGTTGCCGTCGGCGACTTCAACATGGGCGCGATGGAGAACAAGGGCCTCAACATCTTCAACACCAAATACGTGCTGGCACGTCCGGACACCGCGACCGACGCCGACTACCAGGGCATCGACCGCGTCGTTGCGCACGAGTATTTCCACAACTGGACCGGCAACCGCGTCACCTGCCGCGACTGGTTCCAGCTGTCGCTGAAGGAAGGCCTGACCGTGTTTCGCGACCAGGAATTCGGCGCTGATACGCATTCGCGTGCCGTCACCCGCATCCAGGAAGTGCGCGGCCTGCGCTTCGGCCAATTCCCGGAAGATGCCGGCCCAATGGCGCACCCGATCCAACCGGCGTCCTACGCCGAAATCAGCAATTTCTACACCGCCACCGTCTACAACAAGGGCGCGGAAGTCATCCGCATGATCCACACCCTCCTCGGACGCAAAGACTTTCGAAGCGGCATGGATCTGTACTTTAAACGCCACGATGGCCAGGCCGTGACCTGCGAAGATTTCGTCGCAGCGATGCAGGATGCCTCGGGCGTCGATCTCACCCAGTTTCGCCGCTGGTACGCCCGCGCCGGCACGCCCCGCTTGCACGCCGAGGGCACGTGGGATGCGGCAACGCAACGCTACACGCTGACACTGACTCAAAGCCTCGCCTCCACCGCCTACGAAAAACGGCTGAGTGAATCGGGGCAGACCATCGTCGATGGCACACTGCATATTCCCATTGCACTCGGTTTGGTCATGCCAGATGGCAGCGATGCAGCGCTTAAGCTCACCGGCGAAGCCGAGGCGACCGGCACCACGCGCGTGCTCTCGCTCACTCAGGCCACGCAGACGTTTGTATTCGAAGACATTCCCGCCGCCCCCGTTGCCTCGCTGCTGCGCGATTTCTCTGCACCGGTGTCGCTGGAACTGGAGCAAACCGACGCGGAACTCGCCCACCTGATGGCGCATGATTCCGATACATTCAACCGTTGGGAAGCCGGGCAGCGTCTGGCGACCCGGGCCTTGCTTGCGGGCATCTCGGCGGGTGGTGCCGGCACCGACTGGATTCCAGAATCCTTTATCGCAGCCTGCGGGCGCGTGCTCGACGATGGCTTGAGCGGCGACCCCGCACTCGCCGCCGAGGCACTGAACCTGCCGGCCGAAGCGGTGCTCGCCGAAGCCGTAGTCGCGCGTGGCCAAGCCATCGATCCGGATGCCATCCACGCGGCACGCGTAGGCCTGCGCCGCCACCTCGCTGCCCAGCTGCGCGAAAAATTCGAATCGGTGTGGGCAGCGTTGGCACCCAGCGAAGCCTATGCCCCCGATGGCGCACAGGTTGGGCGGCGCGCGCTGCGCAACACCTGTCTGGCTTATCTCGGCGAAAGCGACGCCACGTATTTGAAAGCCTCGGTTGTGCCGCGCCTCACCGCGCAACTCGCAGCTGGCAATAACAAAGCGAGCGGCAACATGACCGACGAAATCGCCGCCCTGGCCACACTGGCCAACCTCGACCTGCCTGAAAGCAAAGCAGCGCTGGACGATTTTTATACCCGTTGGCAGAACGAAGCGCTCGTAGTCGACAAATGGCTATCAGTCCAAGCCACCTCGCGCCTGCCCAATGGCGCAGCACGCGTGCGCACGCTGATGCAGCATCCGGCGTTTGATCTTAAAAACCCCAACCGGGTCTACTCGCTGGTGCGCGGATTCTGCGCCGCCAACCCGTGCCACTTCCATGCCGCCGATGGCAGCGGCTACGCGCTAGCGGCCGACGTGATCAGCGAGTTGCAAGCGATGAACCCGCAAGTAGCATCACGTGTCGCCCGCAGCTTCGACCGCTGGCGGCAGTTCGATCCCGCACGACAAGCGCATGCGCGTGCGGCGCTGGAGCGCATCGCAGCCGTTGAGAGTCTGGCGAAGGACGTGGCGGAAGTGGTGGGAAATGCGCTGAAGGCTTGATTGCAGGCGGTCGCTTATGCTTCACCCAAGGTGAGGTGGGCGGCTGGTATTCGGCCGAAATCGTCAACCAACGTGTTCAGAAACCGTGGTCTGCCCCTTATTGTTTGATGAGTAAAATTCATGAGCGAGTCAGACGCCTTAAGAAACCCTCACGCGACCCAGCATTGATCCAGCCAGTGGCGATCGTCTTGCTGTGTTCGGAATTTACTCGACCGCGATGAATGTGAGAGGGAGAGGCTGGAAAAATCACCAGCTTCCCCCGTTCCGCCTCTTCATGATGCTGCTGCCAGTGGAATTCCGTGCCGGCCTCCGTCACAGAATTGCAGTAGAGGATCCAGGCCAGCACGCGGTGCGCTGGCTCGGTGGCTTCGTCGCTAATCGTCCAGTCGCAGTGCCACTGTCGGAAACCTTCGCCGGGCGCGTAACGTTGCAGGTTGAAGATCGGTATCACAAACAACTCCTGGTCCGGGCAGACTTGGCGAAACAGAGGTCGTTCCTTCAGATATTGCTCCAGGCCTGCCGAGACACCCCGCACGATCAGATCTGCAAGAGCGAATGCCTCGGGGTCAGAACGGCTGAACGCTACGAGGCTGATGTCTGTCGAGACCTTGGCTGGCTCCGCGTCACTGCCGCCGGAACCGAAGGCCACGCCCGGCCGCTGCAGATCCTGTCGTCGATCAAAGAAGTCCATGACAGCATCAGCAGTAGCCTCAAAGCCGGCATTGCGGTAGCGAGCGATCAGCTGCATACAGAGCACTCCTTCCAGGAAATGGCAACCAGGGCATCCAGCCGTTGCCAGCCTTCGTTATGCGTTAACACATTTAAAATCATTGTTCTCTTTGAAATATTTTTCAATTAATGGTGTCTGACCCCATTTACTTTGTGGGTTTATTTGACGCAGCGTCATTTCCAGCAAAATCTTATTCCCGGTTAGCCTTGTCTCTGCGCGTCTGCTCCTCAAGCGGGTTTCCACAATGCGGGCAGGCACCGACTTTGGCCACATTCTGTTGCCCACGTAATTCAACAAATGCCGAAGCAATAATGCCTGCGGGTAGAGCGAACAACCCAATACCCATTACGGCAATTGCAGCCCCAAGTAACTTCCCCAAGATGGTTATTGGATATGCGTCCCCATAACCAACGGTGGTCAATGTTGTGATTCCCCACCACATGGAGGCAGGGATACTCGAAAAGACCTCAGGCTGTTGTTCGTTCTCAACCAGGTACATCAGTGAGGAGGCCACCACCAGCATCAAGAGCATCAACATCAGCGACAGAACCAGTTCTTCACGTTTTTGACGGGCCACCTCGCCCATCAGCTGTAGTGCCTTGGAGTATCTGCCTAACTTGGCTAGCCTGAGCAAGCGGGTGAGCCGGAGTATACGGAGGACTCGAAGATCGACGCCCGTCCACATCAGCAGTGCAGGCAATATCGCCAAGAGGTCAATTATGGCTAGAGGTGTGAAGATGTAGCGCACCCGGCCGACAATGGGATGCTTAAAGCGTGGAGAGCTTGTGCAGGACCAAAGCCGCAGCAGGTACTCCAGGCTGAATACCGCCACCGAGGCTACTTCAAAACCAGTCAGCCATGCACCGTATTCCACGCGTAACGATTCGACGCTCTCTGCCATCACAGCCAGCACATTCAATAATATGAGCGCAATCAGGGCGACGCTTACGAGTCTGGCAAGCTTGTGGGCAGAACTGCCGCTCAAAATTTCATGGACGCGATTCCGAATTAGCATGGCGTTCTCAATCATCCTGTTCTGGGCGGCCTACTGCATTTCAATACTGGCATCGCAGCCAATATGAAACGGCGGTAATTTCTGAGGTAGGCGTTTCCACGTTTTACCGTGAAGCTTTCGGCAATCGGGGCAGCACTCCTCGGAGTTCAACTCCCAGCCATCCACTTCCCAATCTTTGCTGGACTCCTTTAGCCTTTGAGACTCTAGCCCCGCTCGAAGTGTCCTTAGGATGAGCCGAGAAACTTCAGAAGAATAGGCATGCGCCTTTGCCAATTCTTCCAGATCAATACCTTCAATCGGTTTGAGTTGAAACAGTTCACGGAACGAGATGGTCTTCTCGAGCCTTTGGCGGGTGTCCGGTAATGTCATCAAAAATTCGACGGCATGAGCCTTCCGAGTGAATTTTTTCGGAGCGTCGGAACCCGCAATTTCTTGCATACGCTTCATGGTCATTCCCGCCAGAATGTCTTCCAAGGGAATTTCCTGGCCTCTACGCATGAAGCCTTTTTCCGTCAGTTCTTCATAAGTCTTGCGCCGGTACTCAGCAGCCGGGGCAACCTGTACCCTAGGGCCTGCGGAAATAGCGTAAAGCAGGGACTTGTATGTGTCCGGGGCGTCCTTGAAGCGTGCCAATAGGACATCGTCAACCGTGAGGTCATTAGGCTCTTCAAACAAAATCGTTCTGGCTGTTTCAATGAAGCCGGGGCGCAGGGCCAGCTCCTCCACAGCCGCATTCTGAAATTCAGCCAATAGGTCTTCCTTGTCCAAGGCTGTAGCTGCCTCCCACTCGGATGAGGCAAGCCTTTTCAGGTCAACCAATCTCTTTATGGTTGGCTTGGCGTACGCTAACCAATCGACCAGTTCTTTGCATTGAACGTTCTTTTGGGCGACAAGGTGATTGAACCACTCCCCGATTTCATACTCCCGGCCTTGCTCCAGAGCGGCAACCAGTTTGGCTGCATCAGCCTGGTCCAGACCATAAAGCGTGAGAGGGATTGGCAAGTTGGGCCCGATTTGAAAGCCCCCGTCGCTCGTCGGTAGAAATCCGACTTTGGTTTCCAGGTCACCCATCTCGCTGTGGGATGAAACGGCAATCTTCAGATTGGAGCTTGATGCGGTAGAAGAGCCCGAGCTTGTGTTGCTCTTTCTAAGCAGATATAGCACCACAGCAACAATAACAATTAGCCAGAATAACCACATTTTCCATCTCCCTTGATTTGGTTATTTGGCGCCTTAAGGCGCTCTTTTTCGCCAGCCAACTCGTTATAGATGCTGGGCACGATGACCTCAGCTTCTTGCACGCTGATTGGCTTTATTTCAATAGTTTCTGGCAGCTGCTGGGTGCTTTCAACGTTATCCAACAGAACTGCTGTTATGCCGCTGAACTCGAATACTTTAACCTGAATCGCCTCATCGATAAGTTGACCCAATAAAGTCCAGTTCCCAATCTGGATCTCTAATCTTTAAATAGCCCAAGCCTGACAAATTAGAATTGGCCATCACCCATTGAGGCACATGACCACTTAGGCCGATGAGCAGCCATCAAAAACAGTGTGCCCAAACCCGGAAGGCAACGATCAAAGAGGCCAAGCTCGGATTTGCTCATACACCTACGTCAAATACCGCGTTTGACCATAGCGACCAGTTGGTCGAGCGCCACGCCCCAACCTTGTTCAAAGCCCATGGCGGCGTGCGTCCGGCATCCCGCCTCTTCTGCGTGAATGACAGTTGCGCGGTAGCGGGTACCGGTTTCGCCATGCGGGGCCATTTCCACCTTGGCGGTGAACATGAATTCGACCGATTCATCGCCGCAGGGCGCATTCATCAATGCGGGCCGATAACCGGGCAACAGGGCATTGGTCCAGACCAGCTTCTCGTTTTTGACCGTTTCCAAATAGCAGCCAATATTGGGGAATGCCTTGCCTTCGGGTGACTGCATGGTGGTGCGAAAAATGCCGCCGGGGCGGACATCGAGTTCGACTTCGATCGTCTTCCAGGGCAAGGGGCAGAACCATTGCTTGATCAGCTCGGGCTCGGTCCAGGCCCGCCAAACAAGGTGGGGCGGCACGTCGACGATGCGTTCAAAAGTCAAATCCAATTTGCTGCTGAAGTCCATCGTCATCTTCTTTCTCCCTGGCCGTGGATGGGTTGCGTGGGGTGCGCTTGGGTTTTGCAGGACCCGAAGCTGACCGAGCCCGCTTTTCAGTACTTGGTTTCGCCTTGTCCGGCATATCGGCTGGTTCGCTTGCATCCAGACGGCCCGGGCGCCCTTCCCACAGTTGCTTGTACTGTTCAAGCCATTCCACCGCCTGCCTGATTTGCTCGCCATTGATCTTGCAGGGGCGCTGCTGGGCTTGGCGGGTTTTGATCAGCAAGCCCGCTTTTTCCAGGACTTTGATGTGTTTCGAAATGGCCGGCAGACTCATCTCGAACGGGGCGGCAAGCTCATTGACCGTGGCCTCCCCCTGCATAAGGCGCGCCAGCATCGCCCGCCGCGTGGGGTCTGACAAGGCGGCGAAGGTTTGGCTTAAGGCATCCGACACTAGGCTCACACTACTTTACTCATTGGTTAACTTAGCTATTGGTTAATTAATTGATCGGTTAACTTTAAAGAGTGGCCTAGCGTTCGTCAAAGCCATTCACTTGTGTGCGCTGTGCTGTCTCAAACCTCTGCCCCGGCTTCACGCACCGCGACGCCGTTCAAACGGCTAGACCAGCCCCCCTGACAGCAGAGTCGCATTCCCGCCCGCAGCGGTGGTGTTGATCGTGATCACCTGCTCGGTGCAAAAGCGGTACAGGTAATGCGGGCCGCCGGCCTTGGGGCCGGTACCCGAGAGGTTCTCGCCACCAAAGGGCTGAACGCCGACCACGGCACCAATCTGGTTGCGATTGATATAGACGTTACCGATGTGGGCCTGTCGCGCCAGCGCCTGGGCGCGACCGTCGATACGCGTCTGAATCCCCAGTGTCAGACCATAGCCCAGCGCATTGATCTGTTTGATCACCGCCTTCGGATCACCACGCCAGCGAAAGATGTGGAGCACCGGCCCGAATATTTCCTGCTTCAAGTCGTCGATGGAACCGACCTCGAAGGCATGAGGAGGAATCAGGTTTGCCGTTCGTTCCGTCGCGGCGTGCGTCGCCACCCCAGGCGCGAGTAGCGGGGTTGCTTCAACATTCAAACGTGCAATGTGACAACTGATCTCCTCAAACGCCGCGCTGTCGATCACGGGCCCGATATCCGTGGCAAGGAGGGCCGGATCGCCGCTGATCAGTTCCCGCGCCGCGCCCTGAATCATCTCGATCACCTCATCGGCAATCTCGGCGTGAACGCACACCAGGCGCAGCGCCGAACAGCGCTGACCCGCACTGCGAAATGCCGATTGCACGACGGCATCACACACCTGTTCGGGCAAGGCAGTACTGTCGACCAGCATTGCGTTGATACCGCCCGTTTCGGCGATCAACGGCACAATGGGGCCGTCTTTTGCGGCCAGTGCGCGCTGGATGATTTTGGCCACCTGGGTCGAACCGGTAAACACCACACCGGCCACGCCGGACGCGGCCACCAGTGCCGCGCCCACGGTTTCTCCCGGGCCGTGCACCAGCTGGAGCGCGCCTTCCGGCACCCCCGCACGATGCAGCAGTTTCACCGCTTCGAGGGCAACGCCGGGCGTCTGCTCAGCCGGCTTGGCCAGCACCGTGTTGCCGGTTGCCAGCGCGGCGGCGACCTGTCCCACAAAAATGGCCAACGGGAAATTCCACGGACTGATGCAGACCCAGGGACCCCGTGCGATCAGACGAAGTTCGTTGGTCTCGCCCGTGATGCCCAGCGTAACCCCGTTTTCGTACCCCGGCTGAACCTGGACCTGCATGATGCGCTCGGCTTCATTGGCGTAGTAGCGCAGAAAATCCACGGCTTCGCGGACCTCGGCGATCGCATCGATCCACGCCCTGAATGCCTCCTTGACCAGCAGCCCACAGAATCGTGGCAACTCGGCTTGCAAGGCGTCGGCGGCCTGGCGCAGGATGGCCGCGCGCGCCGCGACGTCGGTTTCGCGCCAACTGGCATAGCTGGCTGCGCTGATCGCCAGCGCGTCCGTAACTTTTGCTGGATCAAACACCGGCACGGCAGGCACCTGAACGCCCGGATACGGGTCAAGCAGCGTGTCGCGCATCGTCTGCACCGCCAGATCCAGGCCCAGGCTGTTTTGCCGAACGCGGCCAAAAATCATGGGCGGCAACGGCAATGACGATTCGCGCTCGAGGCGCAACGGCGAAACCAGCAACTGATCCAGGCTCACCGCCGGGTCGGCCATCAGATGCACAAAAGACGTATTGGCGCCGTTCTCCAGCAGGCGCCGGACCAGATAGGCCAGCAGGTCCTTGTGCGCACCCACCGGCGCGTAAACACGACAGGCAATCGAGGGGTTCTTTAACACCTCGCGATACACCCCCTCAGCCATGCCATGCAAACGTTGGAACTCAAAATCCAGACCAGCGTGCAACCCCATTTGCATGATTGCCGCGATGGTCGCGGCATTGTGGGTGGCAAACTGCGGATAGATGGCATCGGGCGCGTCCAGCAACGCGCGCGCGCACGCCAGATAGCTCACGTCGGTATGGTGCTTGTGGGTGAAAACCGAGTAATGCGGCAGACCCATTTCCTGCGCCCGCT
>JAGXGP010000074.1 GCA_024636775.1 Hydrogenophilales bacterium | reverse complement strand
TGCCGCACGCAGCGCATACAGGTTGAGCAATTCGGCCGCGGTGTCGCGGGCCGCCTTCATGGCACGGTTACGCGCTTTTTCCCACTGGTCGGTGCCGAGCTTGTGCAGCGGCGCGGCGCCTTCGCCCGCACCGCTGTAGCGCGAAATCAGGTGCAGATTGGCTACCGGCACATAGAGTTTGTCACCCTTGGCATATTCCAGGTGCAGAAACTCGGTGTCGCCGTCGCCCAGATCCATGTTGATCAGGCCGAGATATTGCCCGACACCATATTGCGCGTGGACCACCGGGTCACCTGGCTTCAGTTCCGACAAGTCGCGTAGCAAGTTGTCGATCTGCGTCGCGCGAACTTCGCGCGCGCGCCGGGTTTTCGGCGGGATCGCGTACAGCTCGGTTTCGGTGATAACGGCCAGCTGGTTGTCGCTGCCGACAAAGCCTTCGGCCAGCGGGCCGTGCGTCAGCAGAATGCGGTCGCCGTGTTGATGGCAGTCGGCCCAGCTGTTGCATAGGGTGGCCTGGATGCCGTGTTCGGCCAGGTATTCGTGCAGGGTTTCGCGACGGCCGGCCGAGGGCGCGATGATCAGCGTCGTGCCCTTGAAACCATTAATGAAACTGGCGAGGCGCGCAACCGGGTGCGTTTCGCGGCGGTCAACCGAAATGGGGGGGACGGCATGCGTCGGTCCGGCGCCTGCCTGTTGAATGTCCAGCCGCGTGTAAGCCTTGGCCAGCGTGAAGAAGGCTTCGGTCTGTATGAACAGGTCTGCGGGCGGCAACAGCGGGCGGTCTTTGTCGCCCGACAGCAAACGGTGGCGGCTTTGCGCATCGGTCCAGAACGCCTGGCCAGCAGGGTCGAGTGCGCCGTGGCTGACCAGCTTTGTCTGCGCCGGCAGGTAGTCGAACAGCGTCGCGGTCTCGTCGAAAAACAGCGGCAGGTAATACTCGATGCCGGCCGGTGCGAGTCCATTGCTGACGTCTTTGTACAACTTGGATTTGGTGGGGTCACCTTCAAAGCGTTCGCGGAAATTCTGCCGGAAGCGGGTGATGCCGGTTTCGTCCAGTGGAAATTCACGTGCGGGCAAGAGCCGTACCTCGCCCACCGGATAGATGCTGCGCTGGGTATCGACGTCGAATGCCCGCAGCGATTCGATTTCGTTGTCGAACAGGTCGATGCGGTAGGGTAGGGTGCTGCCCATCGGAAACAGGTCGATCAAGCCCCCGCGGATCGAAAACTCGCCCGGCGCGAATACCTGATTCACATGCGAATAGCCGCCCAGCGTCATCTGTGCGCGGAAAGCGGCTTCGTCCAGGGTGTCTTTTTGTTTGAGAAAAAAGGTGTGGGCGGCGAGAAAAGTGGGCGGCGCCAGTCGATACAAGGCGGTGGAAAAGGCCACCACGGCGACATCGAATTCGCCTCGTGAAATCTGGTACAGCGTCGCCAGCCGTTCCGAAATCAGATCCGGGTGCGGCGAGAACGTGTCGTAGGGCAGGGTTTCCCAGTCGGGAAAGTTGCACACGCGCAGTTCGGAATCGAACCAGCGCAGCTCCTCGGCCAGGCGATTGGCGTCCCACGCGCTGGCGCACACCACGACCATGGGATGGGTCTGTTTGGCCAGTTCAGCCAGATACAGTGCGTCGGCTGCGCCGACCAGTCCGGACTGGTTACGCGGAGGGCCGGAAGGAGGGGGTGCGGGAAAGAAGAAGGTCATGCAAATAGCGTGATTATATCGGGCGTGGGAAGGACCGTGGGGTGGGCAGGTATAATGCCCGGCTTTCCCTGTTTCTGTGATATCGCCATGAGCCTTAACCTCGTCAGTTCCGGTCGCAACCTGCCGGATGACTTCAATGTCATTATCGAAATTCCCGCCCACGGCGAGCCGATCAAGTACGAAGTGGACAAGGAGTCCGGCGCGATGTTCGTCGATCGCTTCATGTCGACTGCCATGCATTACCCCTGCAATTATGGCTACATCCCGCATACCCTGTCGGAAGACGGTGACCCGGTCGACGTGCTGGTGATTACGCCGATTCCGCTGATTACTGGCGTGGTGGTGCGCTGCCGTCCCATCGGCATGCTTAAAATGACCGACGAAGCGGGCATCGATGCAAAACTGCTGGCTGTACCTGTCGACAAACTGTGCGGCTTGTACAAAGGGGTGAACAAACCCGAAGACATCCAGCCGCTGTTATTGGCTCAGATCTCCCATTTCTTCGAACACTATAAAGATCTTGAGTCCGGTAAATGGGTCAAGGTTGAAGGTTGGGTGGGGATTGATGATGCGCGCGCTGAAATTCTGGCCGGTGTCGAGCGTTATCGTAATGCGGCGGACAAGCCGGCTTTCTGATGAAAATCTGCATCCTTTCCGACTCCCACGATAACCGCCGCCTGTTGGACGCGGCAGTTGAGCACGCCAAGGCACACGGAGCGGAAGCGGTGCTGCACTGCGGCGATGTGGTCGCGCCGACCACGTTGCGGGTGCTGCAGAAATACGAATTGCCGGTGCATGTCATTCACGGCAACAATACCGGCGACCTCTACAACATGTCGCGCCTGGCGGCAGAACCCAATAGCGTCATTCGCTACCACGGCCAGGACGCCGCCTTTACCCTAGCCGACCGCAACCTGTTTCTGGTGCACTACCCGCATTATGCGCAGGCACTCGCCTGCACCGGCGACTACGACCTGGTCTGCTGCGGCCACGACCACAAATCCAGCATCGCTCAAGTGGCCACTGTCAAAGGCGGCCAAACCTGGCTAATCAACCCCGGCACCGTCGGCGGTGTCGGCGCCCCTCCCACCTACATCATGGCCAATCTAGCCACCATGGAATTTGAAATTGTCACCATCGAGGCAGCAGCAGCTTCGGTACTGCCCCCCGTTACGCCACACGTCTGATAGACGGGTTGGCGCAGCGTTAAAAATGACGGCCATTGCACGCTGCAAAACCGTCCGTGCAACATGGCTATAAACACTTCCTCTTATTCCCGCATAGAAAACTTCGATTGAGATTGGGCACTTGGCCGTGGCGGCGGGGTGGGCCTAGGGAGTACCATTCAAAGGATTAATCCGATCTTATGATCGGTTATCCGGGAGGACCCAAAGCCTTGAATCCCGGGTAATCCAAGAAACGGCTTTGCATCCATCGGATGGAGGAAACAATGACGGAGCATGTTGCGACCAACGAGACCATACTCGTGGTGGGCGGCGGGATTTCCGGCATGACCGCTGCACTTGAAGCGGCTGAAACCGGCAAGAACGTTGTTCTGGTAGAGAAAAATCCCGCACTGGGCGGACGGACTTCCCAGCTGTATCGCTACTTTCCCAAACTGTGCCACCCCACCTGCGGTCTGGAAATCAACCTGCGCCGTCTGAAGGGCAACCCCCGGGTGCGCGTGTTGACACTGGCTGAAGTCAGTGGCATCGAAGGCAGCACCGGAAATTACACCGTTACAGTCAAGGTCAAACCCCGCTACGTCAATGAAAACTGCACCGCGTGCGGCGATTGCGAGCGCGCAGTTGAGACGATGGTGGACGACCCGTTCAACTACAACCTCGGCCAGCACAAGGCAGCGTTCCTGCCGAATGCGATGGCCTACCCGCAGCGCTTTGTGCTCGATCCGTCGATCATAGGCACGCCCGATGCTGACAAGGCCAAGGCTGCGTGCAAATACGGCGCGATCGACCTCGAGATGAAAGAAGAGACGATCGAAGTCAAGGCCGGCGCTGTGATCTGGGCAACCGGCTGGCAGCCCTACGACGCGGCGAAAATTCAGCCATACGGCTATGGCCGCTACAAGAATGTCATCACCAGCGTGGAGTTCGAGCGCCTGGCTGATATCCATGGCCCCACGGGTGGCAAGATTTTGCGTCCGAGTGATGGCAAGGAAGCGAAGAACGTCGCCTTCATCCAGTGCGCCGGCTCGCGTGACGAAAACCATCTGCGCCACTGTTCACGCATCTGCTGCATGGCGTCGCTCAAGCAAACGCATTACGTGCGTGAAAAGTTTCCCGATGGTGGCAAGTCGACTATTTATTACATCGACATCCGTGCGATCGATCGCTTTGAAGATTTCTATCAAAAAGTGCAGGCCGATCCGACCGTGACGTTCATCAAATCCAAGGTGGCGAAAATCACCGAAGACGAGAGCGGCAACCCGGTGTGCTGGGGCGTCGACACCGAAGGCTACAAGCGCTACACCACGGCGCATGATCTGGTGGTGCTGGCCGTGGGCATGGAGCCCTCGGTCAAAGGCATCAATATTCCAGGCCACATTGCTTCGGATTCCAGCGGCTTCATCGAAGCCGATCCGGCCAACGGCGCGGTGTTTGGCGCGGGCTGTGCAACCAATGCGCTGGATGTGAACCGTGCCGTGCAATCGGCGACTGCGGCGGCATTGAGAGCTATCCAGGTCGTGAACAAAGTAGCAAAGGCGGAGGCATAAATGGCAGACATCAAAGTTGCAGCGTATATCTGCAAAGGCTGCGGTCTGGGCGAGCGCCTGGATGCAGACGCACTGGTCAAGATTGCCCAGAAAGACGGCAAGGTGCCGATGGCGAAGGCGCACGAATTCCTGTGTAACGCCGACGGCGTGGCGATGATCAAGAACGACATCGCCAACGAAGGCGTGACTCACGTCATGATCGGCGCCTGTTCGCGCCGTGCCAAAACCGAAGCGTTCCATTTCCCTGAAAACGCAGTGGCGCGTGCCAACCTGCGCGAAGGCGTGATCTGGATTCGTCCCGATACCGACGAAGCACGCGAAACCACACAGGAAATGGCGGAAGACTACATCCGCATGGGCTGCGCCGAAGTGAAGGCGATGACCGCGCCCGAAGGCAACCCTAACACCGGCGGCAGCAAGACCCTGCTGGTGGTGGGCGGCGGTATCACCGGCATGACGACGGCAATCGAAGCCTCGAAAACCGGTTACTCGGTGGTGCTGGTCGAAAAATCCGGCGAGTTGGGTGGCTGGGCCGGCAAGCTGTACAAGCGGGTGCCCGTGCACGAGCCGTTCAAGTCGCCGGCTGATACAGGCGTGGCCGATCTGGCGTCGCAGATTCTGGCCGATGGCAATATCAAGCTGTATCTCAACGCCACCATCGCCAAAACCGACGGCTCGCCCGGCAAGTTTGTGGTG
>JAGXGP010000073.1 GCA_024636775.1 Hydrogenophilales bacterium | reverse complement strand
CTCGATCAGGCCGCGCTCGATACCGTCAAACAATGGCGTTTTGTCCCCGCACGCCAGGGAGACCAGCCGATTCCGGCGTGGGTCATCGTCCCGATACAATTCAGTTTAAGGAGTTAAGCATGGACACCCCCAACGCGCCCGTTCAACTGGGCCTCACCCATTTTCTGGCCCAGGCCGATGCACTGGCGCTGTTTCTGCTTGTTGTGATGCTGACAATGTCGGTCATCACCTGGTATCTGATCGCGAGCAAGTCGATCGCCAACCGGCGCATGCGCCAGAGTGCAAAAATCTTTCTGGATAAATTCTGGAACGCACCGGGCCTGGAGTGGGTTGCCGAGCATATTCAACATGCCGGCGTACACGATCCGTTTTCGCACCTGACCCAGCGTGGCCTCAATGCCGCCGAGCAATACCGTAACAAGACCGGCCAGCGCCTGATCGAATCCGGCTCGGCCGAAGAATTTCTCACCCGTGCCCTGCGCCGCGCCATCGACCAGGACACCGCACGGCTCGAACACGGCCACACCATGCTCGCCTCGATTGCATCCAGCGCGCCGTTCATCGGCCTGTTCGGCACGGTCTGGGGCATCTACCACGCGCTGGTCAACATCGGCATGAGCGGTTCGGGCAGCCTCGACCAAGTGGCGGGGCCGGTCGGCGAAGCGCTGATCATGACCGCGCTGGGTCTGGCTGTAGCGATTCCGGCGGTGCTGGCGTACAACTTTTTCAATCGTTCGAACCGGCTGGTGCTGAACGAACTCGACGGCTTTGCGCACGATCTGTTCGCCTTCATGTCGACCGGCATCCGCGGCCAGGAACAGGGCAAAAAAACAGCATCGTTGGCAAGGAGCGCCTGATGGCTTTCGACGGACTCAATTCCGGCGCACGCGCGCAAGACATGGCGGAAATCAACATGATTCCACTGATCGATGTGATGCTGGTGCTATTGGTGATTTTCATCATCACCGCACCGCTGCTGACCCACGCGGTCAAGGTCGAACTGCCGCAGGCGTCGAGTACACCGAACCCACCCCAGCCTTCGACGATCAACCTGTCGATTCAGGCCAATGGCTCGGTGTTCTGGAACGCTGAAGCGGTAGACGCTGCTGCCTGGCAGGCTCACATGGGCGCGGCTGCGCAACAGATACCGCAGCCGGAAATCCATATCCGCGCCGATGGCGACCTCGCCTACAAGCACGTGGTCCGTATCATGTCGGACGCCGCCAAAGTCGGGCTCACCCGCATCGGGTTTGTCACCGACCCGCGTGCCGCCGACCCCCAATAACCCGCACTCAAAACGATTCAATCCACTGTGAAACCCACCTTATCTCACCTCATTGCCCTGGCCTGCCTGAATGTGCCGCTGCAGGGTTATGCGCAAACAGCCGCTGAACCCCCCGCCACACTGGAGACAGTTCAGGTCACGGCCCCCACCTACGATGCCTTGGAAGCTCGCCAGGAATCCTCCAGCGCCAAAATCATCGTCAGCCGCGAAGACCTGGAAAAACTCGACGCCGCAACCATCGGAGAAATCCTGCGCCAGCTGCCCGGCGTGAGTCTGGCTGCCGACAGCGGCGGCCGGCGCGGACGCGACAGGACAGTTGACCGGCTGGAGCCGCGCATTGTTGTCGATGGTGAAGCGCTACCCGGCGGCAACCGCATGGCAATGCGTCTGCCGGTCGAACTGATCGAGCGCATCGAGATCATCAAAAACAGCACCGCCGAATTTCCTTCGGGCGCAGGCGGCACCATCAACCTCATTCTGCGCGAAATACCCCCAACCAAAACCGGCACCTTCCGCCTGGGCATCCTCCACAACGACGATGCGTTTGGCGCGCGCATTGGCGGCGTATACGGCGCGCGCGAAGGCGAAACCGGCGTACTGTGGATGGGCTTTGCGACCAGCCGCCCACTCAGCGGCGAACGCACCATCTCGACCCAAAAATTTTCCGGCGGCGTGCGTAATGACTGGGACATCGAATCGGACAGCGAGTCTGGCCGCGAAAATTCGCTGTATGTGGCACCGCGTTTTACCCGCGATCTGGGTACAGGCACGCGCCTGACGATCAGCCCATTTCTGGCTTTCAACGACCGCAACCGCGTTACCCACACCCAACGCCTAACCTACGCCGATCCGTTCAACGGCACCGGGCTGTCTGCAGACGGCCGTGAGCGCGAACAGGAGCAAACGCAGCGACTCAACGGCCGTCTTGCCGTCGAATGGAAGCGCCGCCAACCCGGCGCAGGCGAAACCAGCGCACGTGTGTCGTTGCAAAGCGAGAACGAACGCCGCACCAATGATCTCAACTCCGTTGATGTAAATGGCGTAGAAAAAGATACCCGTACCCGCACTACCAGCGACGGGATGGAACTGAGCCTGACGGGCAAGCGCAGTCTGCCGCTTGCCACCACGCACCTGGCCACGTTTGGACTGGAAGCGCGCCACAAGGACGTCGAAGACAAGAAGCGACAAACGGTAAATGGTATCTCCAGCACGCTGGGTGCACAGGCCAGCGCCGAGTCGCAGGAGCAGTTGTTCGCCTTGTGGGCGCAGGACGAATGGCAGCTTTCTGAACGCCATCTACTCACCCCGGGATTACGCTTGCAAACCACGCATAGCGCCGTCACGGATGCGCTCGACACCACCGTCAAGAACAACCACCTTGCCTGGCTGCCCTCGTTGCATTACCTGTGGCAGGTCAACCCGAGTTGGAATATCCGTTCCAGCGTGGCCATCACCGACAAGCCGCCCGGCGTGCGCGATCTTTCGCCCGTGGTCGTGACCACCACCGGCACCAACACCCTGTCCAACCCGGATCGCGGCGGCAATCCCGTGCTCGCTCCCGAACGCACCGCCACGCTGCAAATGGGCGTGGAGCATTTTCTGCCGCAAAAACGTGGCAGCGCCGGACTCAATTTATTTGTGCGCCAGATCGACGACAAAGTGCAGCGTCAAGTCCAACTCGAATCCGGGCGATATGTCGAGCGCCCCGCCAAAGTCGGCCAGGCCCAGGAAACCAGCGTGGTGCTCGACTTCAAGACCAAGCTCGTCAGCCTGCCGGCGCTGACGCTTCGAGGCAACGCTTCGACCAGCCGGCTCACCCTGGAAGACACCGCCTTGTCGTCTCGCCAGGAAAGCCCCCGCCACAGTGGCAACCTCGGTTTCGATTATGAACATGCACCGTGGAAACTCACCCTGGGCGGCAACCTCAGTCTCAGTTCAAGCTACGCGCGCGACGTGAATAGCAGCGTGCAGCAAACCCAACGCGCGCGGCAGCAGCTCGACCTGTACGCCATCAAGAAACTCGACCGAAAACTCAGCCTGCGCCTGACGATCGATAACATCACCCGCGCCAACCAGGGCAATGACACGCGCGACCTGTCTGGCGGCAGCCTCGCCAGCCTCGAAGAAGACCGGTCGCGTGGCGTACGCGGCGTGTTCCTGAGCCTCGAGGGCAAGTTGTGAGCATGCCACCCAACGACATCAAAATCTTCGACCTTGATTGCCGCGCCTGTCCGCGTCTGGCCACCTTTCTGGATGAGGTTCACGCCAAGCATCCCACCTACCACGCGCGGCCGGTCCCAGCCTTTGGTGCGGCCGAGCCCAAACTGCTGATCGTTGGCCTCGCCCCCGGCATGCACGGTGCGAACCGCAGCGGCCGCCCCTTTACCGGTGACACCGCGGGCATCCTGCTGTATCAAACGCTGCATCAATTCGGCTACGCCAGCGCGCCGGAATCGGTGTCGCTCGATGACGGCCTGCAACTCATCGATTGCCGCATCACCAACGCAGTGAAATGCCTGCCACCCGCCAACAAGCCCGAGCCAGGCGAGATCCGGGAATGCAATCATTTTCTCGCGGCCGAACTGGACGCACTGCCCGCCAAGGCCAACATCCTGGCGCTGGGGCTGATCGCACATCAGGCGGTGTTACGCGCGCTGGACTTGAAGCTCAAGGACTATCCCTTCGCCCACGCCAGCGACTACCGCCTGCCCAATGGTCGCCGCCTGGTCAGCAGCTATCACTGCTCCCGCTACAATACCCAGACACGCCGCCTCACCCCGGAGATGTTTGCGGCAGTGTTTGAACGGATCAAAACGGAGGTCTGACCATGCCCGTCGTCACCATCAAAATTGCCGGCAGCCTTACGCGCGAGCAGAAACAGAAAGTCGCCGAAGAAGTGACCGCCACGCTCGAGCGCCATGCTGGCAAACCGGCGTCGTATACCTATATCGCGTTTGAAGAGCTTCCCCATGAGAATTGGGCGATTGCAGGCCAGTTACTCGACGAAGACTGAAACCGCTTGAAAATCAAAACACTTTTTATTGGCCTCACCTTGCCGACCTATGAATCCTGTTTTCGTCACACCCTCGCTGTTATTTTGATGATCAAACGGCATTCACTTTGAGCGTCGACAAGGACTTTCTCGCCTCGCTGCCCACCCTGCCCGGCGTCTATCGCATGATCGATACGGCCGGCGCGGTGCTGTATGTCGGCAAAGCGAAAGACCTGAGAAAACGCGTCTCCAGCTATTTTCAGAAAACCGACCAGAGCCCGCGCATCCGCCTGATGCTGAAAAGCGTCGACCACATCGACACCACGGTGACGCGCACCGAGGCCGAAGCGCTGCTGCTCGAAAACAACCTCATCAAAGGTCTGAAACCCCGTTTCAACATTCTGTTTCGCGATGACAAGTCCTATCCCTATCTGCTGCTGACCGGGCATCGATTCCCGCGCTTGGCCTATTTTCGTGGCACCCCAAAAAAGAAAGATCAGGCGTTTGGCCCCTATCCAAACGCGTATGCCGTGCGCGAAAGCATGCAGTTGCTACAAAAAGTGTTTCAGCTGCGCACCTGCGAAGACACCGTGTTTGCCAACCGTTCCCGGCCCTGCCTGTTGCACCAGATCAAGCGCTGCACGGCACCTTGCGTGAAAGCCATTTCGCCGGAAGCCTATGAACGCGATGTCAGCGCGTCCGCTCAACTGCTCAAGGGAGAAGCCACCGAACTGATCGACCACATTACCCAGCAGATGAATTCGGCAGCCGCGGCGCTCGATTTCGAGACCGCAGCCTTGCTGCGAGACCGCTTGCGCATGCTGTCTGTATTGCGCGAAACGCAGTTCGTCGACTCCACCGGCAGTGAGGCAGACGCCGATGTGGTCGCGGTAGCCGAAGTAACCGGTGTGATTGCAGTCAATCTGACCATGGTCCGTGGCGGCCGTCATCTGGGCGACCGCAGCTTTTTTCCGCAACACGGCGAAGGCGCCACGCTGGCCGAAGCGCTGGAAGCCTTTATTGCCCAGCACTACCTCGACCACCCTATTCCCGCGCGCATCCTGATCAGCGAGGCCATCGAGACCGATACGCTGGAGGCGCTGCTGAGCGAACTCGCGAAGAAAAAAATCAGCCTGCTGCACCGCGTCACCGGCGAACGTAAAGTCTGGATCGGGATGGCGCGGGCCAATGCGCGACTGTCGGCCGAGCGCCGCAGCGCAGAACGCGCCAACCAGTCACTGCGGCTGGCCGCGTTGCGCGACACCCTCAATCTACCGCAACTCAACCGCATCGAATGCTTCGACATCTCGCACACCATGGGTGAAGCAACCGTGGCTTCGTGTGTGGTGTACGAAGGCGACGACCTGAAAAAATCCGATTACCGCCGCTACAACATCAGCGGCATCACGCCGGGCGACGACTACGCTGCGATGCACGCCGCACTCATCAAGCGCTTTCATAAAAGCGTGGAGGAAAACGGTGTGCTGCCTGACCTGCTGCTGATCGATGGCGGCAAAGGCCAAATTTCGACCGCTGTCGAGGCAATGACCGAGCTCGGTCTCGGCGAAGTACTGCTGCTCGGCGTCGCCAAGGGCGAAGCGCGCAAACCCGGTTTGGAAACCCTGATTTTTGCCGATGGCCGCGAACTCAATCTGGCCAAGGATCATCCGGGCTTTCATCTGATTCAACAGGTGCGCGACGAAGCCCATCGCTTTGCCATCACGGGCCACCGCGCAAAACGCGGCAAAGCGCGCCTGCAATCGACACTCGAAGATATCCCCGGAATCGGCCCCAAGCGCCGTAAACAGCTGCTCGAACACTTCGGCGGCCTGCAGGGTGTACGCAACGCCGGCGTCGACGCGCTTGCCACAGCCAACGGTATCAGCCGAGAATTGGCGGAAACCATTTACAGCGCCCTGCACTGATGCCCCTCAATCTCCCCAACCTGCTCACCTGGCTGCGCATCCTTTTCATTCCCCTGATGGCGGGGGTGTTTTATCTACCCGACGGCTGGGTGACCGCGCGTGAAGCGAATTTACTGGCCGCAGCATTTTTTGGGGTGGCGGCTATAACCGACTGGCTCGACGGCTGGTTGGCACGCAAACTGGGGCAGACTTCCGCCTTCGGTGCGTTCCTCGACCCGGTGGCCGACAAACTGATGGTCGCCGCAGCGCTGATCGTGCTGATTGATCTTGATCGCGTCGCACCGTTGATTGGGCTCATCATCATCGGCCGAGAAATCACCATTTCCGCCCTGCGCGAGTGGATGGCCAAAGCAGGTAAATCAGCCAGCGTGGCGGTGTCCTTCGTCGGAAAACTCAAGACCACAGCGCAGATGGTGTCCATCGTTCTGCTGCTCTACTTCAATCCTGTCTTCAACCTCCCCATAGGGGAGATTGGCACCTGGCTGATCTGGGTAGCGGCACTGCTGACCTTGTGGTCGATGGCGTATTACCTTCTGATGGCTTCACGCGCGCTGCAAAAGACTTGATGAAAATTGTTGACAGAAAAAAGCAGAATCCCCATAATGCGCAGCCTTCAACGCGGGAATAGCTCAGCTGGTAGAGCGCAACCTTGCCAAGGTTGAGGTCGGGAGTTCGAACCTCCTTTCCCGCTCCAGCATTCCGGGGAAAACAGAAGGACTAGTCCGGACGTTTTCCCCTTTTCGTTTACGTGGCTGACCACTGATTGGTGGCTTGCCGCGAGGGCGCGATAGCAAAGCGGTTATGCACCGGATTGCAAATCCGTGTAGGTCGGTTCGACTCCGGCTCGCGCCTCCAGATTCAGTGCCAGCTGTCCGCATCGCCCGGATGGTGAAATTGGTAGACACAAGGGACTTAAAATCCCTCGCCAGTGATGGCGTACCGGTTCGATTCCGGTTCCGGGCACCACTTTTCAGTTCATACGCCCGAGTGGTACAATTCCGGCGCTTTATTATTAACACTGTGGGCGGTTCGCCCATTTTTTTATTGTGCTACGGCAAACCGCTATGTGCCGTACCGTAGCGCCTTGATGGATTTGTAATGATGGATTTGCCCACCCGCCTGGAACCCGTGCTGGCCGGACTCGGATACGAGTTGGTGCAGCTTGAGCGTGCCGGGCGTGGATTGATCCGGATTTTAATTGACAAGCCAGAAGGGATCGGCGTCGAAGACTGTGTCACGGTAAGCAATCACCTGACGCATCTGTTCACGGTTGAAAATATCGACTATGACAGGCTGGAAGTGTCATCACCCGGCCTCGACCGGCCGCTGGTGAAACCGCAGGATTATGTCCGCTTTGCGGGAAATCCAGTGACGCTCAAGTTGAGGGTGCCGATGGACAATCGGCGGCGCCTGGTGGGTGAACTGGTTGGCCTGGAAGGCGAAGAAGTGAAGTTGATCGTCGACGGAAAAGAAATTTCGGTCGATTTGAGAAATGTGGATGTTGCTCGCTTGAAACCGACGGTTTGAAGCAGGCGCTGGAGGGATTATGAGCCGTGAAATGTTGATGCTTGCCGATGCACTGGCACGCGAAAAGAGCGTAGGCAAGGAAGTCGTGTTTGAAGCACTGGAGCAGGCACTCGCCTCTGCTACCAAGAAACGCTTCAAAGATGAAGCCGACGTGCGCGTGTCGATTGACCGCGAAACGGGTGAGTACGAATCCTTCCGCCGCTGGCAGGTTGTCACCGAAGCCGAACTGGAATCCGAGGGCTTCCAGATTTTGCTGATTGACGCCCAGGACAAGATTCCCGATATCGAAATCGGCGACTACATCGAAGATCCGCTGGAAAACGTTGAATTCGGCCGCATTGGTGCACAAGCTGCCAAACAGGTCATTCTGCAGAAAATTCGTGATGCTGAGCGCGAGCAGATCATCAGTGATTTCCTTGATCGCAAGGAGCATCTCGTTAACGGCGTCGTAAAACGCATCGATCGTGGCAACGCCATTATCGAATCGGGCCGCGTCGAAGGTTTCCTGCATCGCGACCAGATGATCCCGCGTGAAAATCTGCGCATCGGTGACCGTGTGCGGGCTTACCTGCTCCGTATCGATCGCGGCGCCCGCGGCCCGCAGGTCGTGTTGTCGCGCACCGCGCCCGAATTCGTCATGAAGCTGTTCGAGCTGGAAGTGCCGGAAATCGAGGAAGGCCTGCTGGAAATCAAGGCAGCTGCTCGCGACCCCGGCCTGCGCGCCAAGATTGCCGTGGTTTCGCACGACCCGCGCATCGACCCGATCGGGACCTGCATTGGCCTGCGCGGTTCACGCGTGACCTCGGTCACCAACGAGATGGCCGGCGAACGCGTCGACATCATCCATTGGTCGGCCGAGCCGGCCCAATACGTCATCAACGCGTTGGCGCCGGCTGAGGTCAGCTCCATCGTGGTGGACGAAGACAAGCACAGCATGGACGTGGTGGTGGACGAAGAACAGTTGGCGATGGCGATTGGCCGTGGAGGCCAGAATGTGCGCCTGGCGTCCGAATTGACCGGCTGGGATCTCAACATCATGTCCCGCGAGACTGCTGAAGAAAAGCAGTCGACCGAAAGCGGTCATACCCTCGCGCTCTTCATCGCGAAACTCGATGTTGATACGGAGGTCGCCCAGATTCTGGTCGACGAAGGTTTCTCCACACTGGAAGAAGTCGCCTACGTTCCGCTGAACGAGATGCTCGAAATCGATGCGTTCGACGAAGACCTGGTCAACGAACTGCGTACACGCGCTCGCAATGCCCTGCTCACCGCAGCCATCGTGGGCGAAGAGCAGGTCGAAGCGTCCGCAGGCGACTTGTTGTCGCTCGACGGCATGGACGCAGAAACAGCGCGTCAGCTCGCCAGCAAGGGGGTTCACACCACCGAAGACCTGGCCGAGCTGGCCGTTGACGAACTGATCGAAATCGCCGCGATGGATGACGAACGCGCCAAACAATTGATCATGGCCGCACGCGCGCCCTGGTTCGCCCAAGGCTAAAACGCCAAGAGGATTGCATGAACGTTGAACAATTTGCTCTCGAACTGAAACTGCCGCCTGAACTGTTGCTTGAACAGCTCAAGGCCGCAGGTGTCAGTAAAAATGATGTTGTCGACTCGGTTACCGAGGCGGACAAAGCCCACTTGCTCGACTATCTGCGCAAGATGCATGGCGGTGGAACCGAAGCTGGTAAAACCAAGATCACTATCACGCGGAAGCAGACCGGTGAGATACGCAAAACCGACAGCACCGGTAAATCGCGCACCATCCAGGTCGAAGTACGCAAATCACGTACCTACGTCAAACGGGATGCCTCAGCACCGACGGCCGAAGCCCAGCCCACGGCTGAGCCTATCGCTGAAACCCAGGCCGCGCCGGAGTTCGAAGAACAAGTTCAGCCGGTGGTTGAACCTCAAGTTGAGACACCGGAACCTGTTGTCGAGCCAGTCGCCGCTGAGCCTGTAGAAGTCAAGTCTGAGCCGATTGCCGAAGAGGCACCCGTTATTATTGAACCGGTTCCCGAAATTGCGGTGGAGACACCTGTTGCCGAAGTGGCAGCGACTCCCGCACCCGAGGAAGCGCCTGTTCCCGTTGTCAAGAAAACCACACGCATCAAAAAAGCTTCCATTATTGGAGATGCGGAAGTCAAGGCGCGTGCAGACGAAACACGCCGTCACCAGGCGTTGCTGGATCGTCAAGCTTCGGACCGGGCCCAGCGTGAAGGTTTGCGCAAGCAGGCTGAAGCTGCGCAAGTCGCGCGTGAAGCCGCCAAGGTGGCAGAAGCCGAGAAAGCCGCTGCGCCCCCCGCTCCCGCTGCCCCTACCGAAAAAACGCTACACAAACCAGACAAACCCGCAGGGGCCAAAGCTGACAAAAAGCCAGCCAAAAAAGCCGAAGGCAGTTGGAAAGATGATGCCGCCAAGCGTAAAGGCGGTCTCAAGACCCGTGGCGGAGCAGCGCCCGATACAGGCTGGCGCGGCCGCAAAGGCAAATCACGATCCGGCAGCAATGAGGAAACCACGTTTATTGCACCGACCGAGCCGGTCGTGCGTGAAGTGCTGGTACCTGAAACCATTACCGTCGCCGAGTTGGCCCACAAGATGTCGGTCAAGGCCGCTGAGGTCATCAAGGCCCTGATGAAGCTGGGCAGCATGGTGACGATCAACCAGGTGCTGGACCAGGAAACCGCGATCATTCTGGTCGAGGAGATGGGCCACATTGGCAAGCCGGCCGCGCTGGATACGCCGGAAGCTTTCCTCATCGATACCGGCTTTACCGGTGAACTGGTCCTACGTGCCCGCCCACCGGTGGTTACCGTGATGGGCCACGTCGACCACGGTAAGACCTCGCTGCTCGACACCATCCGCCGCACCCGTGTGGCCAGTGGTGAAGCCGGCGGTATTACCCAACACATCGGTGCGTATCACGTCGAAACCGAGAAAGGCGTCATTACCTTCCTCGACACCCCGGGCCACGAAGCGTTTACCGCCATGCGTGCTCGTGGTGCGAAGGCAACCGACATCGTTGTGCTGGTCGTCGCAGCAGACGACGGCGTGATGCCGCAAACCATCGAAGCCATTCACCATGCCAAGGCAGCCGGTGTGCCGCTGGTGGTGGCAGTGAACAAGATCGACAAACCCGATGCCAGCCCTGAGCGGATTCGCCAGGAACTGGTCGCGCAAGGCGTGACCCCTGAAGAATGGGGTGGCGACACGCAGTTCATCGAAGTCTCGGCCAAAGCCAATACCAATATCGACGGCCTGCTCGACGCCATTTTGCTGCAAGCCGAAGTGCTCGAACTACAGGCGCATCTAGAAGGCCCGGCCAAGGGCATCGTCATCGAAGCTCGTCTCGACAAGGGCAAGGGTCCAGTCACCACTTTGCTGGTGCAGTCCGGCACCCTGCGCCGTGGCGACATGGTGCTGGCCGGCCAGGCTTTTGGCCGCGTCCGTGCCATGCTCGACGAAGCCGGCAATACGGTCACTGAAGCGGGCCCATCCATCCCGGTTGAAATCCAGGGTCTGTCTGACGTGCCGCGTGCAGGTGAAGACATGATGGTGCTGCCGGACGAACGCAAGGCGCGTGAAATTGCGCTGTTCCGTCAAGGCAAGTTCCGCGATGTGCAACTGGCAAAAAAACAGGCGGCCAAGCTGGAGTCGATGTTCGATCAAATGGGCGAAGGCGAAGTGCAGCATTTGCCCATCATCCTCAAGGCCGATATGCAAGGCTCTTACGAAGGTCTGGCGCACGCACTGGCCAAGATTTCCACCGACGAGGTCAAGGTCAACATCATCCATAGCGGTGTAGGCGCCATTACCGAATCCGACGTCAATCTGGCGCTGGCTTCCAAGGCTGTCCTGATCGGCTTCAACGTGCGAGCCGATGCCTCAGCCCGCAAGCTGGCCGAGGCCAATGGCGTCGACCTGCGTTACTACAACATCATCTATGAAGCTGTGGATGAGGTGAAAGCTGCATTGTCCGGCATGCTGGTACCCGAGAAACGCGAGACCGTGATTGGTACCGTTGAAATCCGTCAGGTCTTCGTGATTTCCAAAGTGGGAACCATCGCCGGCTGTTACGTGACCGATGGCGTGGTGAAACGCAATGCGGGTGTCCGCGTGCTGCGTAACAACGTCGTCATCCACCAGGGCGAGCTTGATTCCTTGAAGCGCTTCAAGGACGACGTCAAGGAAGTCAAATCCAACTTTGAGTGTGGCTTGAGCCTGAAGAACTTCAACGATATCCAGGAAGGTGACCAACTGGAAGTGTTTGAAATCGTGGAAATCGCACGCTCGCTGTAATGCCCAAGGATTTTCCGAGGGCGCGTAGAGTCGCCGACCAGATACAACGCGAACTGCCGGAGTTGATCCGGCAGGAAGTGAAGGACCCGCGCGTCGGCATGCTGACCATCACCGAGGTGGAGGTCAACCGCGACATGGAGTTCGCCAAGGTCTTCTTCACCACGCTGGGGGGTCAGGCCGAGCACGATGCCTGCCTGGAAGGTCTTAGACGCGCCAGTGGATTTCTGCGTACGCAGTTGTCACATCGCATGCAGTTGCGCGTGGTGCCCAAGCTCAGCTTCGTCTATGACACATCGGTCGAATACGGTATCAAGCTCACCCATCTGATCGAAGCGGCCCTCGCCGAAGACGCCAAACACCCCAAAGACGAGTGAAGCCCGCACGTCAACCCATCGATGGCGTGTTGTTGTTGAACAAGCCGGTGGGGATTACCTCCAACGCTGCACTGCAAAAAGCCAAGTGGTTGCTCAACGCCAAAAAGGCAGGGCATACCGGCACTCTCGATCCCTTCGCCGATGGGCTGCTTCCGCTGTGTTTCGGTGAGGCAACCAAGTTTTCAGCTTATCTGCTCGAAGCCGACAAGCACTATCGTGCGGTCATGCAGCTCGGCGTAACCACCACGACTGGCGACCCGGAAGGTGAGGTGCTGAGCACCCATGAGGTCGACGTCAGCCGTGACGATATCCTTGCCGTGCTGCCGCGCTTCATGGGCGAAATCGAACAGATTCCCCCGATGCATTCAGCGCTCAAGCATCAAGGTCGTCCACTTTATGAATACGCCCGTGCCGGGATCGAAATCGAGCGCCCACCTCGCAAAGTCACGATCCGCTCACTTGAATTGATTGAATACGCGCCGCCACGTGTCGTGCTCGATGTGCAGTCCACGGCTGGCACCTATATCCGCACCCTGGCGCAGGATATCGGCGCAGCCCTGGGTTGCGGCGCCCACCTCACCGCCTTGAAACGGACTGCAGCGGGCGGATTCAGCCTGGAGCTGGCCCATACCCTGGCCGAACTGGAAGCACTTGAACCCAACGATCGGCAAACCCTGCTCCAGCCAGCGGATTATTTGGTGGCACACCTGCCAGCCTTGACTCTCGACGAGTCGGATGCCGCTTCCCTATGCCAGGGCCGCAACATAGATTATTCGGGCGCTGATTCAGGATTGATGCGCGTGTATACGGCCACCAACCGCTTCCTTGGCCTGGCCGACGCAGACGCTGGCCAACTGGTGCCGCGGCGCTTGATTAACACACAACAAGCTTGAGTCGACCCGCCCTTTCCGCGTAAAATACGCGGTTTCCCCCGAACGTGTCCCGCACAGCCGCAGGCCACGCGATTTAGAAGGAGTACACCATGGCTGTTACCGTCACGCAAAAAGCTGAGATCGTCCAGAATTACCAACGCGCCGCCGCCGACACCGGCTCACCCGAAGTGCAGGTTGCCCTGCTGACGGCCCGCATCAACGACCTGACCGGCCACTTCAAGGCCAACATGAAGGATCACCATTCACGTCGCGGCCTGTTGCGCATGGTCAGCCGTCGCCGTAAATTGCTCGACTACCTCAAACGCACCCATCTTGAAGGTTACAAGACTCTGATCGAGCGCCTCGGTCTGCGTAAGTAAGCCCGGCTAGCCCACTGTGATGAATCGGCACCTAGCTGGCTGCAACTTAATGGCTGCGCCGGCACAGGCGGATTCTGAACTGTGGACGGGGCGTATTGCCCCCTGAATTTCCCACGCCCCGCACTCGCGGGGCGTTTTTGCTTTGAAAGGAACTCGTGTGAGCGCTATCAAGAAAACTTTCACTTTCGGCCGTCATCAGGTCACCCTGGAAACCGGCGAAATTGCCCGCCAGGCTGGCGGTGCCGTTATCGTCAACATGGACGACACCGTGGTGCTGGTCACCGTCGTTGCCAAAACGGAAGTCAAACCCGGCCAGGACTTCTTCCCACTGACCGTTGATTATCAAGAAAAAACCTACGCTGCGGGTCGCATACCCGGCGGTTTCCTCAAACGCGAAAGCCGCGCATCCGACGGTGAGATTCTGATTTGCCGCCTGATCGACCGGCCGATCCGCCCGCTGTTCCCGGATGGCTTCTTCAACGAAGTGCAAATCATCGCCACGGTGATATCGTCCAACCCCGAGGTCAGCGCCGACATTCCCGCGCTGATTGGCGCCTCCGCCGCGCTGTCGCTGTCCGGCCTGCCATTTGATGGCCCGGTGGGCGCAGCCCGCGTCGGTTTCATCAACGGCGAATATGTGCTGAACCCGACGCTCTCCGAACTGAAAGATTCCGCACTCGACCTGGTCGTCGCCGGCACCGAAACCGCCGTGCTAATGGTCGAGTCCGAAGCGATGGAACTGCCCGAAGACATCATGCTGGGCGCGGTCATGTTCGGCCACCAGCAGTTTCAGACCGCGATCAATGCGATCAACGAACTGGCCGATGAAGCCGGTGCAGATGCATGGGACTGGGCGCCGCAAGCCGATGACATCGCCATGCTTGGCCGCCTGAAAGCGCTGGCCGAAGACGGCCTGCAACAGGCTTACAACATCAAGCAGAAACAGGCGCGCACGACAGCCGTTGACGAAGTGCGCAGCAAGGCGTTCGCTGAACTGCTCAATTCCGATATGGACACCGTTACACAGAACAATATCAAAGACGCATTCCACCGTCTGGAAGCCGGCGTGGTGCGTAACCGTATCCTGTCTGGCCAGCCGCGCATCGACGGCCGCGACACCCGTACCGTGCGCCCGATCACCATCCGCACCGGTGTGCTGCCGCGCACCCACGGCTCCGCACTCTTTACCCGTGGCGAAACCCAGGCGCTGGTCGTCACCACGCTGGGTACCGGACGCGACGAACAGACCATCGACGCTCTCGAAGGTTCTTATCACGACCGTTTCATGATGCAGTACAACATGCCCCCCTACGCCACCGGCGAAACCGGCCGCGTCGGCGCGCCCAAGCGCCGTGAAGTCGGCCATGGCCGACTGGCCAAGCGCGCGCTGATGGCGGTGCTGCCCTCCAGAGAAGAATTCGGCTACACCATGCGCGTGGTGTCAGAGATCACCGAATCCAACGGTTCCTCGTCAATGGCCTCAGTGTGCGGCGGCTGTCTGTCGCTGATGGATGCCGGCGCGCCGCTGAAGGCACATGTCGCGGGTATTGCCATGGGTCTGATCAAGGAAGGCAATCGCTTTGCTGTGTTAACCGACATCCTCGGTGACGAAGATCACCTCGGCGACATGGACTTCAAGGTGGCAGGCACCGAAAAAGGCGTGACCGCGCTGCAGATGGACATCAAGATCAAGGGCATCACCCAGGAAATCATGCAAGCTGCACTGATTCAGGCGAAAGAAGGCCGCCTGCATATCCTTGAGATCATGAAAAACTCGGTTTCTGCAACCCACGAAATGTCGGCCTACGCACCGCGCATCATCGCGATGAAGATCAACCCGGAAAAAATTCGCGATGTCATCGGCAAAGGTGGCGCAGTCATTCGCGCGTTGACCGAAGAAACCGGCACCCAGATCGATATCCAGGAAGACGGCAGCGTAAAAATCGCCTGCACCAGCATTGAAGCAGGCGAACTCGCCAAGAAGCGCATCGAGGAAATCACCGCCGAAGTCGAAGTCGGCAAGGTGTACGAAGGCCCGGTCATCAAGCTGCTGGACTTCGGTGCGATTGTGAACGTGCTGCCGGGCCGCGACGGTCTGCTGCACATTTCCCAGATCGCCCACGAGCGCGTCAACGCCATTGGCGATCACCTGAAAGAAGGCCAGATCGTGAAGGTGAAAATTCTGGAGGCCGATGAAAAAGGCCGTCTGCGTTTGTCGATGAAAGCGCTGCTGGAGGAGCCTGCACCAGCACCGGCTCCCACTCCAGTCGTGAGCGACAACGACACGCCGGAAGACGCAAGCTAACCGTAACAACTTCCACAAAAAACCGCGCCATTTGGCGCGGTTTTTTGTTGTGCGTTAAGTCGCCCCCGCTGGAAAATCGACGCAAATGCGTAATCCTGTGGCGCCGTTTTCTGAATCCAAACGAACCTTCGCACCATGCAAGTTCGCAATGCGCTGCACGATGGTCAACCCCAAACCCGCCCCGTCCACGCCACCCGACAGCCTGAAAAAAGGCAGGAACACGGCAGCACACTGCGATTCCGGAATTCCAGGACCATCATCAGCCACACACCACGTTACCCCCTGCTCCGTGCGGTGTACCGTCAACGAAATATGCGTCCCGCCATAACGCAGGGCATTATCTATCAGGTTAGCCAGCATCTCCCGCAACAGCTGGGCGTCGCCCACCAGTGGCGCGTCACTGTGACGTGAGTCAAACCCTATTTCCACCCCTTTTGACAGCGCCTGCGGCACCCATTCACGTGCAATTTCCCGTACCAATTCCACTCCATCCAGAGGAACAAGGCGGAGGGTATTTTCTGCAGCATCGACACGCGCCAGAATAAGCAGCTTTTGAACCAGTTCCCCCATAGCCTGAGTCGACTGCGCAATACGTAGCAAAGCGTGTTGGGCATCATCAGGCTGCGCATTCACCAGAGCGGCTTCTGCCTGTGCGCGGATTCCCGCAATAGGGGTACGAAGTTGATGGGCCGCATCCGAAACAAACCGCGACTGTGCATCCACCGCTTCGGACAGGCGCAGCAGCAAGGAGTTGATTTCATCCAGGAAGGGACGCAATTCCGCTGGAGTGCCTTCCAGCGGCACGGGGCTCAGGTCGAATGCCTCGCGCGCGGACAAGCGATCACGCAGCCGGCGCAGGGGTACCAGCCCGCGCCCGACCCCATAGGCAATTGCCGCGGCCGCAGTCAGCGTCATCAGAAGCATGGGGATCACGATTGCCAGGGTGGCGCGCTTGGCCAGTGCTGATCGACGAGATAACGTTTCCCCCACCTGCACCAGCACGGCTCCGCGCGCACTGGTACCCTTGAGCGAAAGTGAAAATGCAGCCACTCTGACTTTTTCACCATCCTTGATACCGTCATAAACAATCAACTGCCCGGGCTCCAAACCTTTATTCCCAGGAAGTTGTGGCATATCAAGATCTCCTTCAATCACCCGGGACTGCGGGTCAATCACGCGATGAAACAGCAGGTCCTCCTGATCAAATGCGAGCATCTCACGCGCCGCGACCGAAATATCGAGGTGCACCCGTCCACGAATGACTTCCACCCGATCGGCCAGCGCATAGGTGCGGCGCGTCAGCGAACGGTCAAAAGCTGCATTGATGAAGTACTGGCTGGAAAAATAGGCCATGATCCACAGCAGAATAAACAGCGGCAGCATTACCAGCAGCATTCGAACGATCAGCTGTCTGCGCAGGCTGTTCTGACTCTCCATAGTCAGCCCCCTACTTCCAGCAGATAACCCAGACCCCGCAAGGTGCGGATACTCACGCCAGAACCCTCCAGTTTGCGCCGTAACCGATGGATATAGACTTCCACCGCGTTCTCACCCACACCCTCGTCCCAACCGGCCAACCGGTCAGCAATGGCTTCCTTGGCAGCGACACGTCCGGCGTGATGCAGCAGAATTTCGAGTACTTCCACTTCTCTCGCAGACAGGACCAAAGGTGTCTCATCCACACGGGCTTGCCGTTTGACACTATCAAAGCACAGCCGCCCCATGCTTATCTGGGTATCGGCCACGCCGTGCGCCCTGCGCAACAACGCTCTCAGGCGCGCAAGGAGTTCATCCAGTGAAAACGGCTTGAGCAAATAATCGTCAGCGCCCGCGTCCAGGCCCCGGACCCGATCTTCCACCGTATCGCGTGCGGTCAGAATCATGACAGGCAAGGTATTGCCCCGCTTGCGTAAGTTACGCAGAACCTCAAGTCCTTCACGACGAGGCAAACCCAGATCAAGCAGCATGGCATCATAGGAAAATCCGCTTAGCGCACTCTCGGCCTGTACGCCATCGCGGGTCCAGTCAACAGCGAAACCTGCCTGCCGGGTCGCCAGCACGACGGCCTCACCCAGCGTCGGATCATCCTCAACCAGCAATATCTTCATCGGCAAAGTCTGCCACAAACCCGGTTGACCCAGACCGGGTGCGCTTCGAAAAAATAGTTGAAACAGGTCGCGCCCGTAAGGTTCGTGTAAGCATCAGACCGCATAGTCTCGGCCATGCAATTGCAATCCGCGATTGCATTTCAACTCATGATCATTCTGGAGAAATAAATGAGCAAACTGATGTCTTCCTTGGTTGCCGCAACGATTGTTGGTGCTTTCAGCATGTCCGCTATTGCCGCTGATGCAGTTAAAGCGGCTCCTGCTGCAACCGCTGCCGCTGCTGCTGCCCCTGCTGTTGCCGCTGAAAAGCCTGCTGCTGCCCCGGCAAAGAAAAATGCCAAAGTTGATGCAAAGAAAGCTGAAGCTTCAGCTGCCGCTGCTGCTCCGGCGATGCCTGCCGCTCCGGCAACCCCCGCTGCACCCGCCAAGAAGTAATTCTTCTGGCCACAAAAAAACCGCGCTCTTGGGCGCGGTTTTTTTATGCTGCAGTACTCAAAAAAGACTGCCACCAACGTTTTCGCTGGCCGGTTACCACGCCTCGAATTTCGAGTTCACGTGGCGGCGTCCGGCTCATCAACCAGCCCGGAAGCACGGCTGACTTGGTGGCGCTGGAGCCGCACGAACTGCCCAGGTGATTGGGGTCATATATTTTGATGAAGTTGGGGGCATCCAGATCGTCTGCATAGACAATCGCGCAGTAGTCTTCATGGTGCTCACGACGCAATAACACATCCAACTCGCGCGTAAACTGCTGAACCTTTTCGCCGGTTGAAGGACCCTCTGGAAGATCTTGCCCGACCGCGTAGAGATACCAACCCGCATCAGCATCAATTTTTTGCCAGAATGCTGTCAACTGATCCCAGCGCATCACGCTGTAAAGCAACCCATCGAAGTAGCGATCGAATTCGTCAGTATTTTTCATGGCAAGAAACAATTTCCAGTTCAGGGCGGATGGGACGCAGCAGGATCAAGCCTTATCGTGCAACCTGTCGCTCACGGATTTCTTCTAGGGTCTTGCAGTCGATGCACATCGATGCGGTTGGGCGTGCCTGCAAACGCTCCAGCCCGATTTCGATGCCACAAGATTCGCAATACCCGTAATCGCCACTATTGATCTTGAAGATAGTTTCGTTGATCTTTTTGATCAACCTGCGTTCGCGGTCGCGGTTGCGCAACTCCAGCGCCATATCTGATTCCTGTGTGGCGCGGTCATTGGGATCGGCAAACACAGTCTGTTCTTCCTGCATCGAATGCAACGTGATATCGATGTCCTGCGACAACTCCGCTTTCCAGGCCTCAAGCATCTTGCGAAAATGCTCGAGCTGTTTCGTGTTCATGTATTCTTCGCTCTTTTTCGCCTTGTAAGGCTCGAAGCGCATCAAAGTTTCAGCCATCTTGCTCTCTCCGAAAATACAGATCTCAGTTGAATCCGGGAAAAACCCGACCCGACTTAATATCAGAATCACTTATCCACTGCAACCCATATGACCCTACTTGCTCTGCTTTTTGATGTCGACGGCACGCTTGCCGATACCGAACGTGACGGACACCGCCCCGCCTTCAACCAGGCCTTCCAGGACGCCGGGCTAGACTGGGTCTGGGATGTCGCACTTTACGGCAAACTGCTCACCGTCACCGGTGGCAAGGAGCGCATGAAGCACTATATCGACCACTTTCGGCCGGAATATAAAAAACCCGACAATTTCGATGAGTTGGTGGCCGACCTGCACAAAGCCAAGACCCGCCACTACACGGCCCTTGCCGCGCAGGGAGGCATCCCGATGCGGCCCGGCGTCAAGCGGTTGCTGAACGAAGCGCGTGCAGCTGGCCTGCGGTTGGGCATTGCCACGACCACCACGCCAGAGAACGTCACCGTGCTGTTGGAGCATAGTCTGGGTTCAGGCACGCAAGACTGGTTTGAAGTCATTGCCGCGGGCGATATTGTGCCGTCGAAGAAACCCGCACCCGACATCTACCAATACGCGCTGGAGAAAATGGGATTGAATCCAGCCGATTGTCTGGCATTCGAAGACTCGGAGAATGGTCTGCGTTCCAGCTTGGGCGCGGGTCTGAAAACACTGGTGACGGTCAACGACTACACGCTGGATCATGATTTCACAGGTGCGTCCGTCGTGCTGTCCGATCTGGGAGAACCCAGTGCGCCAAATCGGCGAATCGCTGGCGCTGACCTCAATCAGCCGTTTGTCGATGTGGCGTACTTGAGGGCACTGCACCAGAGCTGATCAGAACCCGTCCAACCCACCCCGGAGCAAGCCTCAGGGGTTGTGCATCAGCGCAGCTTCGAGCGTATTTTCGAGCAAGGTAGCCACGGTCATCGGGCCCACCCCGCCGGGTACCGGGGTGATCCAGCCGGCATGGTCCTTCGCCGAATCGAAATCAACATCGCCAACCAGCTTGCCGTCGGGCAGGCGGTTAATCCCGACATCGATCACGATTGCACCTTCGCGTATCCAGTCACCCGGAATCATTTTTGGTCGCCCCACTCCCACCACCAGCACCTCGGCGGATCGCACAAAGCTTTCCAAGTCGCGCGTGGCGCTGTGGCACACGGTTATCGTGCAGCCGGCCAGCAACAGCTCCAGACTCATCGGCCGGCCGACGATATTCGAGGCGCCGACCATCACCGCATTCTTGCCCCGCAGTATCTCGCCAGTGGCACGCAGCATCGTCATGATCCCACGCGGTGTGGAAGGCCGGAGCGTGGGCATTTTCACTGCCAGCCGCCCAATGTTATAGGGATGGAAGCCGTCCACATCCTTGTCGGGGCGGATACGCTCGATCACTGTTTCCGTATCGATATGCGCCGGCAGCGGCAACTGAACCAGAATGCCGTCAATGCCCGAATCGGCATTTAACGTATCAATCAACGCCAGCAGTTGATCCTGTGTGGTGGCGCTGGGCAGGTCGTGCGACACGCTGGTAACACCCGCTCGCTCACAAGCCCGTTTCTTGTTGCGCACATACACTGCGGAAGCGGCTTCGTCCCCCACCAGAATCACCGCCAGACCGGGCGCGCGCTTGCCCTGCACCTCGCGCTCGGCAACCTTGTCGTGAATCACTGCGAGGATGGTGTCAGCCATGGCCTTACCGTCGAGAATACGTGCGCTCATCAAGACAACCCTGAAGCAAAAGCGTGATTTTCCCGGAAACCACCCCCTTTACTCAAGCTAAAATTGACCACAACCACTTCGCCCATGTATAGTCTCGCTTCTCCGAAATGCGGCAGGATTGCATAAGTAGATTTTCGGGGTGTAGCGCAGCCCGGTAGCGCGCCTGCTTTGGGAGCAGGATGTCAGGAGTTCGAATCCCCTCACCCCGACCACCCCCCTATAATAGTGCCCGATGAAAGAATCTCTGCCCGTAGCTCAATCGGATAGAGCACCAGCCTTCTAAGCTGGGGGTTACAGGTTCGATTCCTGTCGGGCAGACCAAAGTTTTATCGTTGTCAGCCATGCTGGCAACACCAATGGTGGACGTAGCTCAGTTGGTAGAGTCCAGGATTGTGATTCCTGTTGTCGTGGGTTCGAGCCCCATCGTCCACCCCACCAAATTCAAGCACCTGGCGCTTTACGGCCTGGGTGCTTTTTCTTTTGCCGAACGCAATGCGGGGCGGGTATGCGACGACTTCGGTCGATCACGCACTCCCAGCGCCCATCCGGAACAATGCCTCGATCCCACTACGCGGCAGGCTACCGTGGCATCGAGATGAACGTCCTGTCAGTCGATGAGAAGCCACAACACACTGGCCAACAAGCCCAGAAAAAGAATCAGCTGTCCATACAGCCACGCCTTTCCATTGCGCCTATCGATGACAATCAACGTATCTTCGCTGCGTCGTTCCTTCTGATTTCTGTTCATACTTTTCGCCATGTCACTCTTTTCTCAACCCGCATTATTCAGAAAATGGATGCACGTGTGGGGTACCGCGCTTCCTTGCCTTGATTCACCGGCCGTGCGATCGTCGACCGCGAAAGCTATAATCAAAAGCAATAACTACGCCTGAAACATAATGGCCATGACGCCTCGCTGTTGTACATGCATGGTCATGCGCCCTGCACGCGTAAATGTAAGGCTTTCGACAGCATTGGCGATTATCTGAACACCCACCCATGTCGCGCCGTTCGATCATCGGTACCGGCAGCAAGGCCGATTTGAGCCCGTCATGTTGTTTTGACTGCTTTTGTTAAGATGAAGCCCATGGTGTGCATCAAGTGCGACGTTACCGAGAAAACAAGACTCAAAAACTTGACAGCGGCGTGCTGCAGTTTCCATCTGCTCTGTGCTGCCCGATGACACGCCATGTCAGCAAAAACCTATCGAGTGTGTCGGCCAGCATCCCGATTCGACTTCATCACAACGTTTTTCCTGCCTTGGACGCGTAATTCCTGCTAAAAATAGAATGTATTAATAGCGAAGGCTTTCGACAGGCGACTCGCTTGGGCTTGAGTCGTCTGTAAACCCTGATCGTCCAACACCAGACATAGGCCAGCGCGAAACTAATTCCTGCGTTGCTGGCGTTTTATGTGCACAAGGAGAGTGTCATAACAATCAAAGAGTTCGGATTTTCGCCACGCACACGGAACACGCTGCGTAACGACCGGGATACCGAGTTGCTGCGCGCTGAGTTGTTCAGCATCGAGCATCTGAAGCGGCATGCCGTCGCGCTGGCTGGCCAGCATAAAATCGATCCGAATCCGGGGCCGGATCTGTTACTGCCACGACTAGCGGACAACGAGCGCGTTTTGCTGGCGGCGTATGACGTCGTAACAGCCGCAGTCACGCCCGGACAACGGATCGTGCCGGCCGAGGCCTGGTTGCTCGACAATTTCTATCTGATCGAGCAGCAGATCGGTCTGGCGCGGCGGCATCTGCCGCGCGGCTACAGCCGGCAGTTGCCGCGACTGGCGAGTGGTCCGTCAGCGGGTTTCCCCCGAATCTATGATCTGGCGTTGGAGTTGATCTCGCACATGGACGGGCGTGTCGACGGCGATAACGCCACCCAATTTATCGCCGCCTACCAGACTGCCGAACCCTTGAAGCTGGGCGAACTGTGGGCTTTTCCCATCATGCTGCAGTTGGCACTGCTGGAAAACTTGCGCCGCGTTGGCTTGCGTATTGCCCGTCGGCGCGAAGATATCGACGCAGCCACCGGCTGGGCCGACCGCATGCTCGCGACGGCGGAAAGTGAACCGAAGCAGCTTATCCAGTTACTCGCCGAGTTTGCCAGTGCTGACGTGCCGCTGACCGCGCCGTTTGTGGAGGAGTTTTACGCAAGGCTTCAGGCGCATGGACCCGCCATGGCGTTCGTTCAAACCTGGGTTGAACAAAAACTGCTCGACCAGGGAGTGACGGCAACGCAGTTATCGGATGCGGCCGGCCGCACGGCCGCGACCAACCAAATCTCCATCGCCAACAGCATCGGGAGCCTGCGCTTTATCGACGCAATGGACTGGCGGGATTTCGTTGAGTCGCTCAGTATCGTCGAACAGACTTTGCGTGAAGATCCGGCAGAGATGTACGCCAGCCAGGATTTCGCCACGCGCGACCGCTACCGGCATGTTATCGAAGACCTGGCGAGGCGCAGCTCGCGCAGTGAGCGGGCGGTGGCACGCGAAGCCATAGCGCTCGCGCAGACTGCGGCAGCGCAATCAAGCACCCATGACCGCAGCGCGCATGTCGGTTTCTACCTGATCGATCATGGACGGCCTGATCTGGAGCGTGTGGTCGGCTTCCGTTTGCCGTGGAAATTGCAGGCCAGCCGAACGAGCCGGCGTTTTCGCCTGTTTCTTTATCTCAGCCCGATCTTTCTGCTTACCGCACTGGCGACCACGGGAGTACTTTCCTTTTTCAATGGGGTCGAGTTAGGGGACTGGCGCACTTGGTTTTTTATCATTGCCAGCCTGATCGGAGGTTCGGCACTTGCTGTCCCACTGGTGAACCAGTTGGTTACGCTCATCCTGCCACCACGCGCGTTGCCACGGCTGGATTTTTCAAAGGGTATTCCGGGTAGTCACCGCACCATGGTGGTGGTACCCACCTTGCTGAGCCAGCCGCACGATGTTGATGAACTACTCGAAGCCCTGGAGATCCGCTATCTCGGCAATCGCGATCCCAATCTGTTTTTTGCCCTGCTGACAGACTTCCATGACGCACCTGAGCAAAAACTGCCAGACGATGACGCTTTACTCGCGTATGCGCGCGCAGCAGTCCAGACGCTCAACGAGTCCTACCACGAAGACCGCCCGAGCATCTTCTATCTGTTTCACCGACCGCGGGTGTGGAATCCAACCGAGCGGGTGTGGATGGGCTACGAGCGCAAGCGCGGCAAGCTGGAGCAGTTCAATGCCTTGCTGCGGGGTAGCGCGCAAACGGCCTTTTCGGAGATTGTCGGAGATGCCTCCATTCTCGGTTCAATCCAGTACGTCATCACCCTGGATACCGACACGCAACTGCCCCGCGACTCCGCTCGCACCCTGATAGGCAACCTCGCGCATCCGCTCAATCGGCCGGTGTATGACGCCGACAAGGGCCGCATTGTCGAAGGCTACGCGATCCTGCAACCCCGCGCTTCGATAAGCCTGACCAGTGCAGGCCAGTCTCGCTTTACAAAGCTGTTCGCCGGCGAGTCAGGGATCGATCCGTACACACGCGAAGTGTCGGATGTCTACCAGGATATTTTCGGCGAAGGATCGTTCATCGGCAAAGGCATCTACGATGTGGATGCCTTTCGGCAGGCCGTCGATGGACGTTTTCCGGAGAACCTCATTCTCAGTCACGACTTGCTGGAAAGCGGCTATGCCCGTTCGGCCTTGGTGACCGATGTCGACCTCATCGAAGAGCATCCAGCCAGTTATGCCATCGAGGCCAGTCGGCGGCACCGCTGGATACGTGGCGACTGGCAGCTTGTCGGCTGGCTGCTGCCGCGCGTGCCCGGACCAGTCGCACCGCCTGGAACAAAAGCAAAGCGCCAACCCAACCCGCTTAGCGCGTTGTCGGTGTGGAAACTGTTCGACAACCTTCGACGCAGCCTGGTATCGCCGTCATTGCTGGCATTGCTGATAGGGGGTTGGCTGTTTGGTCCGGGGTCAGCGTGGTTCTGGACGCTGCTGGTCATGGGTGTGGTGTTCTTGCCCACCTTGCTGGGGACCGTGATTGATCTCATCCGCAAGCCTAAAGAACGGGATTGGCTGGTGCACCTGATCCTGACCAGCAAATCTGCGGGGCGCCCCCTTGCGCTCGCGTTGCTAACGGTGCTGCTGCTGCCCTATGACGCGCTGATTTGCCTGGACGCGATCGTGCGCTCGGGCATGCGGATGCTGGTCACGCGACGCGGCTTGTTGCTCTGGCAACTTCGATCCTATTCAATTCGCAACGCAAGCCGATCGCTGGCCGATTTTCTCAAGGAGATGTGGATCGCGCCGGTTCTGGCGCTCATGCTGGCCTCGGTTTTAATTGAGGGCTGGCCCTTGGGCCAAGCCCGTTCGGCGGAGTGGTTCGTCTGGGCGCCCGTCCTGCTGCTCTGGCTGGTGTCGCCTGTCATCGGCTGGTGGATCAGCCTGCCGCTTGTCACCCCCGCCCCGGATTTAACCAGCGATCAACGGGCATTCCTGCGGACGTCGGCCCGACGAACCTGGCGCTTCTTCGCGGATTTCGTCGGCCCAGAAGACAACTGGTTGCCGCCCGACAACTTCCAGGAATACCCATCGCCGGCCATCGCCTCGCGTACCTCGCCTACCAATATCGGCATGGCGCTGCTGTCTGACCTCGCCGCGCACGATTTCGGGTACCTGTCAGCCGGAGAATTCCTGCTACGTGTTGAAAACACCCTGGCCTCGATGGAAAAGCTGGAACGTTACCGTGGTCATTTATACAACTGGTACGACACGCACACGCTGCAACCGCTGCACCCGCAATATGTCTCGTCGGTAGACAGCGGCAATCTGGCCGGCTGCCTGCTCACCTTGCAGGCTGGCCTGACCGAGCTGAAAGATCAGCCCGTGCTGCCAGCCAACGCGTTTCAGGGGCTGCACGACACCTTGCAGGTACTTGCCGAACACCTGCCCGCAACACCCGTCCCGGATCTTGCGAACAAAATCAAGCTTCTGCAGGACACCCTCCGCACCCTCACTGCAAACGGGCCACCTCAGACACTAGCTGCCGCCGAAGGCTTGCTCGATGAGATCCACCAGACTGCCGGTGAGCTGGTTGCATGGCTGCCAGCTGAGGGTGATATCGATGGTGAACTCTATTACTGGGCGCAGGCATTCGACCAGCAAGCCCGCGCACTTCGAGATGAGCTTGGATTCCTGGTGCCCGAGCCGCAGCACTTTGGCACCATCCCAACCCTGACGGAAGTGGTCAGAGCAAGCATTGCCAGCCACAAAGCGGGGGCAGCCGTATCCCGTTTCAAGGGCGCGCTGGAACGACTCAAGGTTATCAATGCGTTGGTGGATCGTTGCCGCGACCTGGCGGTGATGGATTTTGAGTTTCTCTACGATACGTCGTGCGGTTTGCTGGCCATCGGCTACGACGTCAGCGAACGCCGCCGCGACCCGTCATGCTACGACCTGCTGGCATCCGAAGCGCACCTGGCCAGCTTCCTGCTCATCGCGCAGGGACAGGTCCCGCAAAAGCACTGGTTCTCGCTCGGCCGCCTGCTCACCAGCCATGGTGGGGCCGTGAGTTTGATTTCATGGAGCGGCTCGATGTTCGAGTACCTGATGCCGCAGCTGATCATGCCAAGTTACGAGAACACTTTGCTGGAACAGACCTGCAAGGCCGCGGTGTCGCGCCAGATCGAATACGGTCACCAACGCGCAGTGCCCTGGGGCATTTCAGAGTCCTGCTATAACGCCACTGATATGCACCAGGTCTATCAATATCGGGCGTTTGGTGTGCCCGGGCTGGGTTTCAAGCGCGGTTTGGGAGATGACCTGGTCATTGCGCCCTACGCCAGCGCATTAGCGCTGACCGTGATGCCGCAGGAAGCATGCAGCAACCTGCAGAAACTCGCCACCCTCGGATTCCTCGGCGGCTATGGGTTCTACGAGGCGATTGACTACACCCCGTCGCGTGTGCCGCGGGGCAAGCCTCACGCCATCGTGCGCTCATTCATGGTGCATCACCAGGGCATGAGCCTGCTCGCCTTTGCGCATGTCCTGCTCAACCAGCCGATGCAGCGCCGATTCATGTCCGATCCGCTTGCACAGGCGACGCAATTATTGTTGCAGGAGCGTGTACCGAAGAAGGGTGCGACCTTGCACCCGCACGCGGCCGAAGTGAGCGCCGCTGCACGACCTGCTGCCGATGAAGGCGCGAACATTCGCGTGTTTACCAACCCAAACACGCTGATCCCCGAAGTTCACCTGCTGTCCAACGGCAGCTACCACGTCATGGCGACCCATGCCGGCGGTGGCTACAGCCGCTGGCGCGACCTGGCCGTCACCCGCTGGCGCGAGGACGCCACCTCCGATGACCGGGGCACCTTCATCTACCTGCGCGACCGCGACACCGGCCGTTATTGGTCGAGCGCGTATCAACCCACCCTGCAGAAAGCCGATCACTACGAGGCGATCTTCGTGCAGGCGCGCGCCGAATACCGGCGGCGCGATCACCGGATCGAAACGCACACCGAGATCAGTGTTTCACCGGAAGACGACGTCGAGATCCGCCGCGTCACCCTCACCAATCATTCATCCCGGCTCCGTCATATCGAGGTGACGAGTTACGCGGAGGTCGTGTTGGCACCATTAAGTGCCGACCTCGCCCACCGCGCTTTCAGTAACCTGTTCGTGCAAACCGAAATCCTGCCCGAGCGACAGGCGATCCTCTGCACGCGACGGCGACGCACCCCGGGGGAGCAGGTGCCGTGGATGTTTCACCTGCTGGCAGCGCCCGGTGCGGTGGCCGACGAGCCGTCTTTCGAAACGGATCGCGCCCAATTCATCGGGCGTGGCCGAACCGCGGCCAACCCCGTGGTGCTGGACAACCCAGACAGTCCAAAGACCTTGTCGAACACCGATGGTCCGGTGCTCGATCCCATCGTGGCGATCCGCCGCACCCTCACCCTGTCACCCGACGAATCGGCGACGGTACAGATCATCTCGGGTGTCGCAGACACGCGCGAAGAAGCCTTGGCTTTGCTTGAGAAGTATTGCGACCGCCACTTCGTCGAGCGTGCCTTTGAAATGGCCTGGTTCCAGAGCCAGGAAGTGCTGCGCCACCTCAACGCAAGCGAAGCCGATGCGCAAATCTATGGCCGTCTGGCCAACTCCGTCATTCACGGCAATGCCTTGCGCCGTGCTGCGCCCAGCGTCATTGCCCGCAACCAGCTGGGGCAGTCCGGGCTATGGCGCTTTGCCATCTCGGGCGATCTGCCGATCGTCCTGCTGCGCATTGGCGACCTGAATCGAATCGACATGGTCAAGCAGGCGCTGCAAGCCCATGCCTATTGGCGGATGAAGGGCCTGGCTTCTGACCTGGTCATTGTGAACGAGGATTTCTCGGGCTACCGGGCGGTGCTGCACGACCAGATCATGGGGCTGATCAATGCAGGCCCCGACGCGCAAATCATCGACAAACCGGGTGGCGTCTTCGTGCGCCGCGCAGAAGAGTTGTCAGAGGATGAGCGGGTTCTGCTCCAGACGGTCGCCCGCATTGTATTCAGCGATACGGCCGAGACCCTGATCGAGCCATTGGAACGCCGCGTATCGGCAGAGCGGGTGTCGGACCTTCTGGAACCCAAGCTGCAACCTGCCGCCGAACCGGTCAGTCCGCTGTTGCCGCGCGAACGCATTTTCTGCAACGGTCTGGGCGGCTTTACGCCCGATGGGCGCGAATATGTCGTCACCCTGGAACCTGGGCAAAGCACGCCTGCACCGTGGGCCAATGTCATCGCCAGCCCGCACATCGGCACCGTCGTCAGCGAAAGTGGGGGCGCCTATACCTGGGTGGAAAACGCGCACGAGTTCCGACTCACTCCTTGGCACAATGACCCGCTCTCCGACAGCAGCGGCGAAGCACTTTACATCCGCGACGAAGAAACCGGTGCGTTCTGGTCGCCAACGCCGTTGCCTGCCCGCGGCCAGACCGGGTATGTGTGCCGGCACGGGTTTGGCTACAGCGCGTTTGAGCATTACGAAGCCGGCATCGCCTCGGAAATGTTTACCTACGTCGCCATGGACGCACCGGTGAAGTTCGTGGTGGTCAAGTTGCGCAACCATTCTGGCCGTGCGCGCAAGTTGTCCTTGACCGGGTATTGGGAGCTGGTGCTCGGTGAGTGGCGACACGCCAATATGATGCACATCGTGACTGAAACGGATCCGCACAGCGGGGCGCTATTTGCCCGCAATGCGTATGGACGCGAATGCGCCAATCGGGTGGTCTTTGCGCATGCCAGCGAGCGCGCGCGATCGGTGACCGGAAACCGGACTGAGTTCATTGGCCGCAACGGCTCGCTGACCAGCCCAGCGGCCATGCGCCGCAAGCGCTTGTCGGGCAAGACCGGTGCGGGATTTGATCCGTGCGCTGCGATCCAGACCCCAATCGAACTGGACGACGGAGAGGAACGCGAGATCGTGTTCGTCTTCGGTGCGGCCCATGATGACAACGAAGCGCAGTATTTCATCCAGCGATTCGGCGGAACAGCGGGTGCACGACAGGCGTTGGAAACGGTGTGGGGATATTGGAACCACACCTTGGGCGCGGTGCATGTGGAAACGCCGGATCCTGCATTGGACGTCATGGCCAATGGATGGCTGCTTTACCAGACGCTGTCGTGCCGGCTCTGGGGCCGCAGTGGCTATTACCAGTCCGGCGGTGCCTACGGTTTTCGCGATCAATTGCAGGACACCATGGCGCTGATCCATGCGACCCCATGGCTCGCCCGCGAGCAGTTGATCCGTTGCGCCGAGCACCAGTTTCTCAAGGGGGACGTGCAACACTGGTGGCACCCACCCGGCGGACAAGGCGTGCGCACCCATTTCTCCGACGATTATCTGTGGCTGCCGTTTGCAACCAGTCGTTATGTGCTGGCAACTGGCGATACCGGTGTACTCGACGAGTCCGTGCATTTTCTCGAGGGCCGCGAATTGAATCCGGAAGAGGAGGCTTACTACGATCATCCGCAGCGTTCGACAGAAGCGGCCAGCCTCTATGAACATTGCGTGCGTGCCATCAAACATGGGCTGCGTTTTGGCGAGCATCACTTGCCGCTGATGGGCTGCGGAGACTGGAACGATGGCATGAATCTCGTCGGTCGTGATGGCAAGGGCGAGAGTGTATGGCTGGCGTGGTTTCTGTATGACAACCTGCAACAGTTTGCCCGCCTGGCACATAGCCGGAACGATGCAGCCTTTGCCGACGTGTGCACCGAACAAGCTACGCTGCTGCTCAGCAACATTGAGGCCCAGGCCTGGGATGGAGACTGGTATCGACGCGCCTACTTTGATGATGGCACCCCCCTGGGTTCGTCCAGCAATGAAGAATGCCAAATCGATTCGATCAGCCAGAGCTGGGCCGTCATCTCGGGCGGCGGCGATTCCGAACGCGCCAACCATGCGATGGAAGCGGTAAACACACACCTGGTAAGGCGCGACACGCAGATCATCCAACTGCTCGATCCGCCCTTCGATCAATCAGATCTGGAGCCCGGTTATATCAAGGGCTACGTACCCGGCGTGCGAGAGAACGGTGGCCAATATACCCATGCCGCCATTTGGGCCACCACGGCGTTCGCCATGATGGGCGACCAGGAACGCGCGTGGGAATTGTTCGGCATGCTCAATCCCATCCATCACGGCAGCCAGCCTTCGGAGATCGAACGCTACAAGGTCGAACCGTACGTCATGTGCGCGGACATTTACGCTGTGTCGCCGCACACAGGCCGCGGCGGCTGGACCTGGTACACCGGAGCGGCGGGCTGGATGTATCGGCTCACCGTGGAAACCCTGTTGGGCCTGAATCTGGAAGGGGATCATCTGCGTATTGCACCGTGCATCCCGGCCGATTGGGAATCGTACAAAATCCGATACCGCTTCCACGACACGTTCTATCACATCACGATCAGGCGCGTCGGTGATACGCCGGAGCATGTAATCCGCGTGACACTGGACGGCGTCGTGATCAATGGAAGTGGCATCGATGGGACAGGGAAGCCGCAAGGCATGATCCCCTTGGTGGACGACCGCAGGGATCACCGCGTCGAGGTGGAATTGAGCTAACGGTATAAAGAACGCAAGGGTCTGCGCGCGAGGTACCATCGACTGGTTTACATTTGAAGCTGATTAATTTTTTGAGGAGCACACTATGCTGGTGACTTTTACGACCAACGCCTACGCCGACATCACCTTGTTTGGGGATGTCGCGCTTGCCATGCTGAAAATGATGGGGCACAGCGCAACCGTACCCGGCGCAATTCTGGCGGCAGATGTGCCTGCAGCCCTGAGTCAGTTAACCGCCGCCATCGAGGCAGACAAATCCACCCCACCCGTGGAAGACAAGGATGCGGACGAACCTGTGGTCAGCATGGCGCATCGCGCATTGCCGCTCATTGGTCTGCTTTCCGCCGCAGCCAAGGCTGAATCCAACGTCATGTGGAAATAGGTTCCTTCCGGGTTTCCCATACTGATGCCATGGAACACCTGCCCCGCCATACTAAGATGAAATGAAGTGGGTCTGCACGGGTCTCGCTGGTGCTGATTATCTTGATCTCTGTCCAGCTGGAAATACACGCTTTTCCGCTTTAAGTACGCCAGCGCACATACAACTTTCGGTATAAGCGGGACACTTCGCGCTGTGTTTGAAGCTACATGAACATCTCAAACAGCTGATGACGGCCTTTCTGTCTGCCGCATTCTCATTGGCAATCGCAGTGCAGACGCACAGGAAATTGAATTGCAACCTATATAGAGGAAGCGTCAATATGGAATCAAATCCAGATAAACCTGAGATGGCGCACGAGCACCCGCCCCATCACGACCACCAAAATCATCACGCCCACATGGCCGCGGATTTCCGAAAGCGGTTCTGGATCGCGCTGGCTCTAACCCTGCCAATTCTGGTTCTCTCACCGTTGCTCCAGACGCTGGTGGGATTGCGCGATACCTTCCGTTTCTCCGGCGACCTCTACGTTCTGTTTGGCCTGTCTACCGCAGTATTCTTCTACGGCGGCTGGCCGTTTCTAAAAGGACTGGTCGAAGAACTTAAAGCCAAACAGCCTGGGATGATGACGCTGGTCGCAGTCGCTATCACCACTGCTTATACCTACAGCAGCGCCGTGGTGTTCGGGTTGACCGGGAAAGTCTTCTTTTGGGAACTCGCCACTCTGGTCGACGTGATGCTGCTGGGGCACTGGATCGAGATGAAGTCGGTGATGGGCGCCTCCAAAGCCCTGGAGGCATTGGCGAAACTCATGCCCTCCGACGCCCACAAACTCATGCCGGACGGCAGCGTGAAGGACGTGCCGCTGAGCGAACTGGCGGTGGACGATCAGGTCCTGATCAAACCAGGCGAAAAGATTCCCGCTGATGGTGTAATCGTGGATGGCGAAAGCGCAGTGAATGAAGCCATGCTCACAGGTGAATCCACTCCGGTCACCAAAAAGACCGACGACAAGGTCATCGGCGGCGCCATCAACGGCGAAGGATCGCTGACGATCGCCGTCAAGGGGACCGGCAAGGATTCGTTTCTGTCGCAGGTCATCGACCTGGTCAAACAGGCCCAGGAAAGCAAATCGAAGACCCAGGATCTGGCCAATACCGCAGCGATGTGGCTCACCATCATTGCCCTGAGCGGTGGCGCGATTACCTTCTTCATCTGGCTGGGCGTCATGGGCAAGGAACTGTCCTTTGCCATCGAGCGCGCCGTGACGGTCATGGTCATCACCTGTCCGCATGCCTTGGGGCTGGCCGTGCCGCTGGTGGTGGCGGTCTCCACGGCACTGGCCGCAAGCAACGGATTGCTGATTCGCAATCGTCCCGCGTTCGAGCGCGCCCGGAAAGTACAGGCGATCATTTTCGACAAGACTGGCACCCTCACCGAGGGCCGCTTTGGCGTGACCGATACGCTGCTGTTCTCCGATGAAATAAACGAAGACACACTGCATCAGTTTGCGGCCTCGGTGGAAGCCAATTCCGAACACCCCATTGCCAAGGCCATTGCCGACTCTACCGAAAATAAGTTCCCCATTGAAGATTTCAAAGGTATTGCCGGCAAAGGGGCCGAGGCCAGGGTCGAGGGTAAAGAGGTCAAGGTGGTGAGCCCGGGCTACCTGAGTGAACAGAACATCGCGATGGACGACCCGCGTGTGGAGGAACTCGAAGCGCAAGGAAAAACGGTCGTCTTTGTGCTGATCGATGGGCAATTGAAAGGCGCGATTGCCCTGGCCGATATCATCCGGCCCGAGTCAAAGCAGGCGATTGCCGCACTCAAGGCCATGGGCATCCAGTGCATGATGCTCACCGGGGACAACAAACAGGTCGCCCAATGGGTTTCGGACCAGGTCGGGCTGGACGAATATTTCGCCGAAGTCCTGCCGCAGGACAAGGCGGCCAAGGTCAAGGAAGTCCAGTCACGTGGCGTATTGGTAGCCATGACCGGCGATGGCGTGAACGATGCCCCCGCACTGGCGCAGGCGGATTTGGGCATCGCCATCGGGGCGGGTTCGGATGTGGCGGTCGAAACCGCAGACATCATTCTGGTGCGCAGCAATCCCCTGGATGTCGTGGCGCTCCTCAAGCTTTCCAAGGCCACCTATAGCAAGATGATCCAGAATCTGGTCTGGGCAACCGGCTATAACGCGTTCGCCATTCCACTGGCAGGCGGCGCACTGTACGCCTGGGGCGTGATTCTCTCTCCTGCATTGGGCGCCGCGCTAATGGCCGCGAGTACCGTGATTGTCGCGATTAACGCGCGCTTGCTCAGAATCTCCCGGGATTCCGATACCACTGCAGCGATGCCGGTAGGCAAAAAAGGGGGCGATCCTAAACAACAGATCGAAAAGCGAGCCTATGACCTCTACGAGCAGCACGGCCACCAGAAAGGCCACGAGAAACAGGATTGGCTGCAGGCGGAGCGGGAAATACAGAAAGACAGCACTCAAAAATGATCACCCCCCTGCATCAAAACAAGGACTCTGTGACATGAAACAAGGCAAGCACCTCTCAATGATCCGCAGCTTCCATCTTGCGGACTGGTTTACCTTGGGCAATGCAGCCTGCGGCGTCGGAGCGCTGTTCTCTGTAATGACCTATTTACAGACGCCGGATGTGCTGCATCTGTATTTTGCGTGCGCGCTGGTTGCCCTGGCATTTGTATTCGATGTTTTCGATGGCAGCGTTGCCCGTTGGCGCCAGCAAAGTTCGGTGCTGGGGCGAGAGCTGGATTCTCTGTCCGATGTCATCTCCTTCGGCGTTGCACCCGCGGCCATCGCCTATGGCGTCGGCATGGACGGCCTCTGGGACCGCGTGATCCTGATCTACTTCGTGGCATGCGGTGTGAGCCGCCTTGCCCGCTACAACATCACCGCCGAGACGCTAGCGGAAGGCGGCGACAAGGTGAAGTATTTCGAGGGCACGCCGATCCCCAGCTCAATCATCCTCGTGATCGTCATCGCTATCGCCGCCGGCTACGGTGCCATCGGCGACCAGCTCTGGTTTGGGATGATCCACATCGGCCCATGGCAACTGCATCCACTGGTGTTGATGTTCGCCGTTTCCGGCACGTTGATGATCAGCCGAACCCTGCACATTCCGAAACTCTGAGCGGGATGCCGCGTCGACGATGCACTGAGCAGTCCTTATGAATATCCTGGAAACAGGTTACGAATGTCTGGAAACAGGCACACGCCCTAACCAATCGAAACGGGAGAAACCCATGCGCCCCTCTTATATAAACCCCCTCCTTAGCCTGTTGATTATGAGTCTGGGCGCCTGTGGTGAGGTGGCAAAATTGCCGGAACAGGCCGGCATCGGCCCCCATCCAACGTTACCGTCACCGAACCCCACGCTCATACCCACCGTCAAGATCGCCCCGGCCAAAGGCTGGCCTGCGGGCGCGACACCAACGGCGGCCCCCGGCCTGGCGGTGAATGCCTTTGCAAGCGGTCTTGACCACCCGCGCTGGCTTTACGTCCTCCCCAACGGCGATGTGCTGGTTGCAGAATCCAATGCCCCACCGAAGCCAGAAGACGGAAAAGGCATCAAGGGCTGGATCATGAAGTGGGTCATGAAACGCGCGGGAGCGGGCGTGCCGAGCGCCAATCGCATCACCCTGTTGCGTGATGTCGATGGCGATGGCATCGCGGAAGTGCGAACGGTTTTCCTGCAGGGACTCCATTCTCCCTTTGGCATGACCCTGCTCGGAAACGACCTGTATGTTGCCAACACCGATGGTCTGGTGCGTTTTCCTTATCGCGACGGCGAAACCCGGATCACCGAGCCCGGCATAAATGTAATTGCTCTGCCTGCCGGCCCGATCAATCATCACTGGACCAAAAATGTGCTCGCCAGCCACGATGGTTCACGGCTGTATGTCACGGTGGGATCGAACAGCAACGTCGGCGAAAACGGGATGGAAAACGAGGTCAACCGCGCCGCCATCTGGGAAGTTGATCCGGCCACAGGCCGTTCGCGGATTTTTGCCTCGGGCTTGCGCAATCCGAATGGCCTGGCGTGGGAACCCCTGAGCGGTGCGTTGTGGACAACCGTCAACGAACGCGATGAAATCGGCAGCGACCTGGTGCCCGACTATATGACCCCGGTGAAGGATGGTGCTTTTTACGGATGGCCTTACAGCTATTACGGCCAGCATGTCGATACACGCGTGAAACCGCCCCGCCCTGATTTGGTGGCCAAGGCGATTGCCCCGGATTATGCACTTGGCACGCATACCGCCTCGCTCGGGCTTGCTTTCTAT
>JAGXGP010000072.1 GCA_024636775.1 Hydrogenophilales bacterium | reverse complement strand
GGCAGCGGCCGGCGTGGGGATAGGTGCGGGCGTAGGGGTGGGTAGGGGTCCCGGAACAGGCTGGGGCGTGGGTACCGGGGCGGGTGTCGGCACCGCAACGGGCTGAGGTGCAGGCGGCACCGTTACGGGCGGCACCGTAGGCGGTTGCGTCGCGCAGGCAGACAGCAACAGGACGAGTAACCACGGGCTTGCGCGTAACAGCTTCACAGGTGAATATGGCTCACATCAAAAACAGGCGTCGAGTATAAAAATGGAGAGCACACGTTAATGGATAGCCAGGGACTGGAGTGGTTGTTGCTGGAGGCAGGGATTGCGTTGGGGCTGTTCATATTCATCGTGTGGTGGACGATGAAGAAGTAGGGAAGTTCAGGTGCAGTGCCGCGTTCAGTGCAGCACGCGGGGCATCGAAAGCGTGAACTTGGGGATTTCGGCGTCGAATTTGATGCCGTCTTCCGCCACCATCTGGTAGGTGCCTTGCATGGTCCCGACTGGCGTCGCCATTGCGGTACCGCTGGTGTATTCGAAGCTTTCGCCCGGCTGTAACAGCGGTTGTTCACCCACTACGCCCAGCCCTTTGACTTCCTGGGTGACGTTTTCCGCATCGGTAATGATCCAGTGGCGCGAGATGAGCTGCGCAGCCACCGTGCCGGTATTGGCAATGGAAATTGTATAGGCAAACACATAACGGTCGGCCGCAGGATCGCTCTGCTCGGCCAGATAGGTCGTGTTGACGTTGATGCTGATGTGATACTTGGTGCCTTCTGCCACGGGAATGCTCAACGATATTGGAATGCGTTGAGTGTAACGCAATGACGTGCGGGCTGCTAAAATGGCCGGGTTTTCCCAATATCTTCGGAGCCTCACATGACGTATCGCATCGCACCGTCCATCCTGTCCGCCAACTTTGCCAAGCTGGGCGAAGAAGTTGACATGGTCCTCGCCGCCGGCGCCGACATCGTTCACTTCGACGTAATGGACAACCATTACGTGCCTAACCTCACCATCGGTCCGCTGGTGTGCGAAGCCCTGCGCAAGCATGGCGTAACCGCGCCGATCGACGTGCACCTGATGGTGAAGCCGGTTGATCGCATCATCCCTGACTTTGCCAAGGCAGGTGCCACCTATATCACCTTCCACCCGGAAGCGTCCGAGCACATTGACCGCACCATCGGCCTGATCAAGGAAAACGGCTGCAAGGCCGGCCTGGTGTTCAACCCGGCCACCCCGCTGGACGTGCTGGAATACACGCTGGACAAGATCGACATGGTGTTGCTGATGTCGGTCAACCCCGGCTTTGGTGGTCAAAAATTCATCCCTTACGTGCTCGACAAGGCACGTGCCGTGCGCAAGATGATTGACGACCGCGGCCTCAAGGTAAACATCGAGATCGACGGCGGCGTGACCCCAGCCAACATCGCCGAAGCAGCGCGTGCAGGCGTGGATACGTTTGTGGCCGGTTCGGCCATTTACGGCGCGGGCAAGGACAGCGATCCGCAGCGTTACAACAGCGTCATTGCTGCGATGCGTGCCGAATTGGCAAAGGTCTGATGATGGATGTGCGGTGCGGGGAACCCCTCGCGCCGCATGTTGAACCGAAGCCGTTCACCGCTTAACCAGACAACACTGAAAAATAATGAATTTCCCGCTTCCCATTCAAGCCGTTGTCATTGATCTCGACGGCACCCTGATCCATACCGCGCCTGATCTGGCCCACGCTGCCGAGTTGATGATGGCCGATCTGGGCAAGCCTTGCCCGTCGCTGGAGACCATTTCCACTTATATTGGCAATGGCGTGTCGCGGCTGGTCAAGCGTGTGCTCACCGGCGAAATGGATGCCGAGCCCGATGCCGCGCTGTTCGAGCAAGCCATTGCCCTGTATCAGAAGCATTATGGCGAACACGTGTCGCTGCATTCGCGCCCGTTCGACGGCGTGGTCGAAGGCCTCGACGCCTTCAAGGCGATGGGCGTACATGTGGCCTGCATCACCAACAAGGCGGCAGCGTTTACTCATCCGCTGCTGAAAGACACCGGCCTGTTCGATTATTTCGAACTGATCCTGTCCGGCGATTCGCTGCCCAAGCGCAAGCCGGATCCGTTGCCTTTACTTCATGCCTGCGAAGTTTTCAAGGTGAAGCCGGCCGAACTATTGCTGATCGGCGATTCGCTCAACGACACCCAGGCCGCGCGTGCGGCAGGTTCGCCCGTATTCTGCGTGCCCTATGGATACAACCGCGGGCGCCCGGTCAGCGAACTCGATCTGGATGCGGTGGTGCCGAGCCTGATCGAAGCCAGCAAACTCGTCTGCAAGGCGAACTGATCATGGAGATGCCCGTGAAATCCAAGCGATGGTGTGACTGAAACGCGTTTTCCCACGTTTCATTTTCACCTTTCACTTTTCACGGAGTCATCATGACCGAACAAGATTTTTTTGACCTCGCCCGACAGGGCTTCAACCGGATCCCGCTGGTACACGAACTGCCCGGCGATCTGGAAACACCTCTGTCGGTGTATCTCAAACTCGCCAACGCGCCCTATACCTACCTGCTCGAATCGGTGGTGGGCGGCGAACGCTTTGGGCGCTATTCCTTTATCGGCCTGCCGGCGCGCACCGTATTAAGAGTGCGTGCGCATCTGCTGACGGTGGAAACCGATGGCAAGGTGGTCGAGGAATACAGCCTGCCCGATCCGCTGGCGTTCATCGCCGAATTCCAGGCGCGCTTCAAGGCTGCACCGGTCGCCGGGCTGCCGCGCTTTACCGGCGGGCTGGCTGGCTACTTCGGTTACGACACCATTCGCTACATCGAAAAGCGTTTGGCCGACAAGCATAAGGAGGACGTGCTGCACACGCCGGACATCCTGCTGATGCTGACCGAAGAGTTGGCGGTGTTCGACAACCTGGCCGGCAAGCTTTATCTGATCACCCACGCCGACCCGATGCAGCAGGATGCCTACGCACAGGGGCATTTGCGCTTGCAGGCGCTGGCCGAGCAGTTGCGTGCGCCGGTGACGCTGCCGGTTGAGCCTGTGGCCGATATGGCCGAGCCGACTTCCGAGTTTGGCGAGGCCGAGTTCAAGGCCGCGGTGCAAAAAGCCAAGGATTACATTGCCGCGGGCGATGTGATGCAAGTGGTGATTTCGCAGCGCATGGCGCGTCCGTTTACGGCCTCGCCGTTGTCGTTGTATCGCGCGCTGCGCAGCCTCAACCCCTCGCCCTACATGTTTTTCTACGACCTCGGCGGCTTCCATGTCGTCGGCTCGTCGCCTGAAATTCTGGTGCGTCTGGAGGGCGATGCCGTCACCCTGCGTCCCATCGCCGGCACCCGCCCGCGCGGGCTCACGCGCGAGGACGACCAGCGCCTGGGCGAAGAGTTGATGGCCGATCCCAAGGAATGCGCCGAGCATTTGCAACTGCTGGACCTCGGGCGTAACGATACCGGGCGCGTCGCCGTCACCGGTAGCGTCAAGGTCACCGAGCACATGCTGGTCGAGCGCTATTCACACGTCATGCATATTGTGTCGAACGTCGAAGGCAAGCTGAAACCGGGGTTGTCCGCACTCGACGTGTTGCGCGCCAGCTTTCCCGCCGGCACGGTGTCGGGCGCCCCCAAGGTGCGGGCGATGGAAATCATCGATGAACTCGAACCGAGCAAGCGCGGCATTTATGCCGGCGCGGTGGGTTACCTGGGTTTCAACGGCGACATGGATCTGGCCATCGCCATCCGCACCGCCGTGGTCAAGAACGGCATGCTATACGCCCAGGCCGGCGCCGGCATCGTCGCCGATTCGGTGCCCGACAACGAATGGATTGAAACCCTGAACAAGGCCCGCGCCGTTATCCGTGCCGCTGAACTGGCCCAGGCCAGATTCGGCGGAGAGGTGGAATAAACATGTTGTTGATGATCGATAATTACGACAGCTTCACCTATAACCTGGTGCAGTATTTCGGCGAGCTTGGTGAGGACGTCAAGGTCATTCGCAACGACGAAATCGATATTGCTGGCATTGCCGCGCTGAAGCCTGATCACATCGTCGTTTCGCCCGGCCCGTGCACGCCGAACGAAGCGGGTGTGTCGGTGCCGCTGATCAAGGCATTCGCTGGCCAGATTCCGATTCTGGGCGTCTGCCTCGGCCACCAGAGCATCGGTCAGGCCTTTGGCGGCAAGATCATTCGCGCCAAGGAACTGATGCACGGCAAGACCTCGATGATTCAGCATACTGACGCCGGCGTGTTCAAGGGCTTGCCGAATCCGTTCCGCGCCACGCGTTATCACTCGCTGGTGATCGAGCGCGAGTCGATGCCGGATTGCCTCGACATCACCGCGTGGACCGACGACGGCGAGATCATGGGCGTGCGCCACAAGACGATGATTGTTGAGGGCGTGCAGTTTCACCCGGAGTCCATCCTGACCGAACACGGCCACGCCATGCTGGCCAACTTTCTGAAGGAGCGCGTGTGATGCAGTACAAGGACATTCTCACGCTGCTGCTCGACCATCAGAACCTGCCGCGTGACGCCATGCTGGTGGCGATGCGCGCGCTGATGGGCGGGGAGTACACACCCTCACAGATCGCCGGATTCCTGGTCGCGTTGCGGATGAAGGGCGAGACCGTGACCGAAGTCGCCGCCGCCGCCGAGGTCATGCGCGAGTTGTCGACCAAGGTGCCGCTCGCGGGAGTGGAGCATCTGGTTGACACCTGCGGCACCGGCGGCGATGGCGCGCATACCTTCAACATTTCCACTGCGGCAGCATTTGTCGCCGCAGCCTGCGGCGCGCGCGTGGCCAAGCATGGCGGGCGTTCGGTGTCGTCCACTTCGGGCAGCGCCGACGTGCTCGAAGCCCTGGGCGTGAACGTCAATTTGGCACCCGAACAAGTCGCCGAAGCGGTAAAGACCCTCGGCGTCGGCTTCATGTTTGCGCCCAATCATCACAGCGCAATGAAGCACGCCGCGCCGGTGCGACGCGAACTCGGTGTGCGCACCTTGTTCAACATGCTGGGCCCGATGACCAATCCGGCCGGTGCGCCGAACCAGGTGATGGGCGTGTTCAATCGTGAACTCACCGGCACCCTGGCCAGGGTGTTACACACGCTCGGCAGCCGTCATGTGCTGGTTGTGTATGCCGAGGAAGGCCTCGACGAAATCAGCCTGGCGTCGCCTACCTTTGTGGCCGAGTTGAAAGACGGCCATGTGTCCGAATATGAACTCGAACCCGGCCTGTTCGGCTTGCCGCAAGTGGCGGCCAGCGAACTGGTGGTCAACGGCAAGGATGAAGCGGTTGAAATGCTGCTGGCTGCGCTGGAAAACCGCCATGCCGGCGCGGCAGCCATGGTGGCAATCAATGCAGGGGCCGCGATCTATGTGTCCGGCCGTGCGGCCAGCCTGATGGAGGGCGTGGCGCAAGCACAGAACGCAATTGCCAGTGGCGCCGCCCGTGCAGCACTCGAGTCCTATCGCCGCTTCAGCCAATCGAGCGCGGACAGCCAGTCATGAATGACATCCTCGAAAAAATCCTCACCACCAAGCACGCCGAAATCACTGACGGGCTGGAAGCCATCCCGATGGGCGAGATGCGGGCACGTGCAGCAGCGGCCGAACCCGCACGCGATTTTATCGGGGCCATGCGCGCAAAACTGGATGCGGGATTGCCTGCGGTCATTGCCGAAATCAAAAAAGCCAGCCCCTCCAAAGGCGTGATCCGGCCAGACTTCAAACCGGACGAAATTGCCGTCAGTTATGAGGCAGGCGGCGCCACGTGTTTGTCGGTACTCACCGACCGCGACTATTTTCAGGGCAGCACGCATTTTCTGATGCAGGCGCGCGCCGCCTGCAGCTTGCCGGTGCTGCGCAAGGATTTCATCATCGACCCGTATCAGATTTATGAAGCGCGCGCGATGGGGGCGGATTGCATTCTGCTGATCGTCGCCGCGCTGAAACTGCCGGTGATGCAGGAACTGGAAGCGCTGGCGCACGAACTGGGGATGGCGGTGCTGGTGGAATCGCACAATGCCGAGGAACTCGACGCCGCGCTGCAGTTGAAGACGCCGCTGCAGGGGATCAACAACCGCAACCTGCGAACGTTTGAGGTGAGCCTCGATACCACGCTGGAACTGCTACCTAAAATTGGCAGCGACCGCATCGTGATTACCGAGTCGGGGATTGTGACGCCGGAAGAAGTGGCGCGGATGCGGAGTCACGGCGTGAATGCATTTTTGGTGGGGGAGGCGTTTATGCGGGCGGCTGATCCGGGGGCGGAATTGGCGCGGGTGTTTACTGCTTGAGTTAAGGTTCGTTGGCCGGGGTTGCCCGGCGGCAAGTCACTTTCTTTTGCTTCGCCAAAAGAAAGTAACCAAAGAAAAGGC
>JAGXGP010000071.1 GCA_024636775.1 Hydrogenophilales bacterium | reverse complement strand
GGGTAACCAGGTCGGTGGCGGCACGGGCAAAACGATAGCCACTGTGGCGGGCGCGGCCGGTGGCGGCTATGCCGGCAATAAAGTGCAAGAGAATATGCAGAAATCGGATCAGGTAACCGAGATGAAGACGCGCTGCAAAACCGTCTACGATTCCAGCACCAAATCGCTCGGATACGATGTGACCTATCAGATGGGAGACAAGCAGGGTGTCGTGCGGATGGATCACAATCCGGGGCAGCGCATACCGGTTAAAAGTGGACAACTGGTATTGACGCCGGGGGTGTAAACAATCTTTCTTGAGTTTCGGTTGGTGTCAAAAAACTTCGGCATCGCCGAGGTCGGGTCGAGTTTCGCGGTGATGGCTTGTCTTTTTCGATACAGAAAGGCAGTCTCACCCCTTCGCTTTTATCTAAAAATAAAGGGGTGCAGTCTGCCGCATGCTTCTTGTTATCCTGGCGCCATGCCCATCCAGGACTGTTGCTCACCAACGACTCGTTAAAAACACCATGAGCCCATTCAAGGCATGACCGCACCCACTACCAAACCCTGTCCATTCTGCAATCTGGACCCCAGCCGTATCCTGGCTGAGGATGAACTCACTGTGGTTTACCGCGATGGTTTCCCGGTCTCGGCCACACGGTCATCATTCCGCGCCGCCACTTCGCCACCCTGTTTGATGCAGCCGAAGCTGATCAGGTCGCACTTCTGAGAGCGCTGGCGCAGGCCAAGGCTTTAGTGGAAAAGCTTCATCAGCCGGACGGTTACAACATCGGGATCAATCATGGGCAGGCTGGCGGGCAAACCGTTCCACATCTGCATATTCATCTGATCCCGCGCTACCAGGGTGACAAGGAAGATCCGCGCGGCGGAGTGCGGTGGGTGTTGCCGGAAAAGGCGAAGTACTGGTCGTAGCGCGCATTCCATACACGAGGTTTTCAGCTGAAAACCCAAGCTTGGGTAAGGCGGTTTTGGGCAATCAAAACAACAATAAGAGACACGAAATTTCAGAGTCGGCTTGTTTTTTTTAGAGCGGCTTTAAAAAAGCGTCCGGTCGTGCCCCCGTTTCCATACGGTAATCCGGCTTCACCGCTTTACCGCTTCAACTTCGAAAACGCTTCCGCCATGGCGCCACCGACTGGTACTGATGCGGGCGCACGGCTTGGTTTGTCGCCTGCCGGTTTTCCCTGACCGCGATTGTCCCGCTGCGGCCGTTGGGCTCCCTGGGGCTTCTCGCTTGCCTTGTCTGCCGCATCGGTCAGCCGCATCGTCAGCGCGATGCGTTTGCGCTTCTCGTCCACCTCCAGAACTTTGACCTTTACGATTTGCCCGGCCTTGACCACGCTGTGCGGGTCTTTGACGAAGGTGTTGGAGAGGGCGGAGATGTGGACCAGGCCATCCTGATGCACGCCAATGTCGATGAATGCACCGAACGCCGCGACGTTGGTGACGACGCCTTCCAGAATCATGTCCGGCTTCAGGTCGGATAGCTTCTCCACGCCTTCCCGGAAGGTCGCGGTGGTGAATTCGGGGCGCGGGTCGCGCCCGGGTTTTTCGAGTTCCTTGAGGATGTCGCTGATGGTGGGGATGCCGAATTTCTCATCCTTGTATTTCCCCGGATCGAGCGACTTCAGCAGGCTGCTGTTGCCGATCAAGCCTTTGATGTCCTGCTTGATGTCGGCGAGGATCGTTTGCACCAGCGGATACGATTCGGGATGTACGGCGGAGGCATCGAGCGGGTCATTGCCGCCCATGATGCGCAGAAAGCCGGCAGCCTGTTCGAAGGTTTTTGCGCCCAGGCGCGGCACGTCGAGCAGTTGCGCACGGCTGGCGAAGCGGCCGGTGAACTCGCGGTGGGTGACGATGGACTGTGCCACGCTGTTGGAGAGGCCGGAGACGCGTGCCAGCAACGGCACCGACGCAGTGTTAACGTCCACGCCGACGGCGTTGACGCAATCTTCCACCACGGCATCCAGCGAACGCGCCAGCTGAAACTGGCTGACGTCGTGCTGGTACTGACCGACGCCAATGGATTTGGGATCGATCTTCACCAGTTCGGCCAGCGGGTCTTGCAGACGGCGCGCGATAGATACCGCACCGCGCAGCGAGACATCCATGTCGGGCAGTTCGCGCGAGGCGAATTCAGATGCGGAATACACCGACGCACCGGCCTCGGACACCACCACGCTGGTCATCTTGAGTTCGGGACGCAACTTGATCAGGTCGTGCGCCAGCTTGTCGGTCTCGCGCGAAGCCGTGCCGTTGCCGATGGCAATCACCGTGACGCGATGTTGCTCGGCCAGTTTGGCCAGCGTGTGCAGCGAACCGTCCCAGTCGTTGCGCGGCTGATGTGGGTAAATGGTGGCGGTATCCAGCACCTTGCCGGTCTCGTCCGTTACTGCCACTTTCACGCCGGTGCGGATACCGGGGTCCAACCCCATCGTCACGCGCGGCCCGGCCGGCGCGGCCAGCAACAGGGCTTTGAGGTTGCGTGCAAATACCTGGATGGCATCGGTCTCGGCGCGATCACGCAGCGCCCCCATCAGCTCCAGTTCCAGATGCATGAAGCTTTTCACCCGCCAGGTGAAGCGCACCGTGTCCATCAGCCAGCGGTCGGCGGCGCGATTCTGGTCCTGGATGCCATATCGATTGGCGATACGGTTCTCGCAGGGATTGTGCGGTGCGCTCCAGGCGGGCCGCTCTTCCTCGCTGTCGAGGCGTAGCCGCACGTCGAGCATGTCCTCGCGCCGCCCTCGAAACAGCGCCAGCGCGCGGTGCGAGGGGAGGGTGTTGATGGATTCGGAATAATCGAAGTAGTCGGCGAATTTTTCAGCTGCAGCATTCTTGCCTTCGCGCACCTTGGACTCGACGATACCGTGCTCCTGCACGTATACGCGCAAAGCCTGCAGCAGGCCGGCGTCCTCGGAAAAGCGCTCCATCAGAATCTGCCGTGCGCCGTCGAGCGCAGCTTTGGCATCCAGTACACCGGGGTTGTCGCCCTGCTCGGTGGTGAATGGTTCGCGCAGATACTGCGCCGCTTCTTCGTCCGGGTTCAGCATCGGGTTGGCTAGCAGGGCATCGGCCAGCGGTTCCAGCCCTGCCTCCAGCGCGATCTGCACCTTGGTGCGCCGCTTTTGTTTATACGGCAGATACAAATCTTCCAGCTGTGTCTTGTCCGGGGCCAAAGAGATCGCCTGGAGCAACTCCGGCGTCATTTTGTTCTGCTCGGTGATCGACTGGATGATGGTTGCGCGACGGTCTTCCAGTTCGCGCAGGTAATGCAACCGGTCTTCCAGCATGCGCAGTTGCGTATCGTCCAGCCCTTCCGTCGCCTCTTTGCGATAGCGCGAGATGAACGGCACCGTTGCACCTCCATCCAGCAAGGCAATGGCCGCAGCAACCTGCGCGGGTTTGGCCGAAATCTCGGCGGCGAGACGTTTTTCGATGGAAGGCAGCATGGTTTGATCTACAGAATGAATCAGCCTCGTACGTCACGAGGCTGTTGGGTGAATTTTACCGGATGAGAATGATGCCGCACGGTTTATATGCCGTAGGGTTCAAAGGCTGAATCCGATTTCAAGACGCTGTTTTCTACGCAGGGCCTGGGAATGCTTTTGACATTATCAGCAGGCGGTGCTGATAAAAAATAAACAACGTTCGGAATTAACGATAGATGAAAATGAGAAAGCTGCTGCCAGCAGCCCGGTCTCCGGGCCGCAGATCTGGACTGGGCATGTCCTCTCTCGTATGTCTCCGATTGGCTACGCGGTTAAATGAACCTGCAGATCTGGAAGGCGTCAGAGCCATGGGTTGTTTTGAAATGGATTTTTGACAGGTGGTGAAATGTGCTGAATGCAGATTTGAATGCGCGCGTGGTTGAGGAAACCGAGGCAATGGCATGGCGCGATACGTCGGATGCCGGGGAGTGGTTCAAGCCACTTGAGGAGGACGTCGGTGCAGTGGCGCGCGCAACGGGCGTGTTGAAATATGCGCCGGGGTCGGTACTAAGGCCGCCAGCCGGTTCGATGGGAGAGGAAATCATTGTTCTCGAGGGCATTCTGTCCGATGAGCACGGTGACTATGCAGCAGGGACCTATTTGCGCAACCCGCCAGACGTGCAGCGCACGCTTCACAGCAATGCAGGCTGTGTGCTGTTTGTGAAACAGTACGGCTTTGAACCGGGTGATATCGACGTGGTTCGGCTCGACACTGCGAACATGGCCTGGCTCCCCGGGCTGGTTGCGGGTCTTGGCGTGATGCCGCTACATCAGCATCAGCACGAAAACGCCGCGTTGGTGCGTTGGCAGCCCGAAACCTATTTTCAGCCGCATGGACATTTTGGTGGCGAAGAGATTCTGGTGCTCTCAGGCGTCTTTGAAGACGAATTTGGCCGTTATCCGGCAAACACCTGGATACGCAGTCCTCACATGAGCCGCCATCAGCCCTTTAGCCGCTCAGGCTGCACGATCTACGTCAAGACAGGTCATTTGATGGTGGGCACGACAGGGATGAGTTGAGCGAGTCGAACAGGCCTGCTGTACGTGGCCTCTGGGGGGTAAATTTGGCGTGTTGGGTATTAAAGCGGGCGCAGGATTAATCCCCAAAAGTACTGAGTGTATAGGCGCCTAAGCGCGATCAGGCGGCTTGCTCGGTAGTACAGCCAGCCTGTCTTTAGCTGTGCGGGCCTGCCCCGGAATCGGTGGATGCGGCTGTGGTTCTCCGCGGCACCATGTTTTCATCAAGCAGCCGTTCAATACGCGCGAACACTTCATAGCGAGAGAACGGTTTTTTCATGAAATCATCGGCGCCAGTTCTGCTGCCGAAGAACAATTCTGTTGCTTGTTCATTTCCGCTGATCATGATGATGGGGATGTGTGCGGTGATCGGGTCTTTGCGCAGAGTGCGTAGCGCAGCGAAACCGTTGGCCCCAGGCAAGATGATGTCGAGAAATATCAGGTCAGGGGTTTCTGCCCGGGCGAGGGCGATTCCGGCTTCGGCATCAAGTGCTTCGTAGGTGATAAAACCTGCGGATTGCAATATTTTTTTGAGAGCAAAAATAATAGTGGGCGAATCATCAATGATCAATGCACGGGTTTCATCGCGCGCATTCACGCGTTTATTGTGCCGGCGCTCATCTATGACGCGCGGTTCAGAAATCGTATCGGCTTTGGGTGCTGGAACGGCATCCCCAAAGGTAAAAATTGATCGAATCTTGCTCAGTATCCCCACAATTAACTCCTATTTTAATTTTGCCCAAGCTTAACCCGTACTCAGCTATTAATAAACGTTACAAGTCGAGCCAGACCATTTGCATGTGAATGGCGTGTCTTGGGGGTGATGGATTTATGCTAATCCATTGATCTGGTTGGACGAAATGATGGAGCTGAAAATGGCAAGGGTTTACATCGAAGTGCGAGGGGCGTTTTTTGTGGTGGGGGCGAGAAGTCTGCGTCCGCATGGGAGGTCGGCCGCTACCGGAAGGGTGGATATCAGTCCTTCCTTCCGGGGTGGATCAGTACGGATTATTTTCTGACACAGGCTTCACCATGTAGCGTGAGCAGGTTCAGATTGTTTCCGGGGCAAAAACTGATGGTCCCGCTGGCGCTGACATTCATTTTGCTGTCGCGAAAAATGCCCGCACCCTTCTCAACTTCGTTGATCGATTCCACCACGTCAAACTCACACGGTGTACCTGCTTCGTCAACGTCCTGAATGCCCGTAATTTGCGCATGGTCATTGCGGGTGACGAGCATGTCGCGCATATTGAACAAGGCTGTGTGCTTCAGGATGGAGCTTCCGGCTTGTACATCAGCAGAAACGACTTTCCCGATCAGTGCACCACAGTCGTTGAAGACTTCGCGTCCGTTTGCAGAGCGGATCATGGTGATGCAGATTTGGCCGACCTGTTTGGTGGACGATACATTTAGCGTGGTCACATTGCCGCTTATTTTTACGTGGTGGAGGCCTGCGTCACATTGCATCGCAGCGATTGATTGCAGTGGAAAAAGGAAAACACAGATCAGGGTCATGACAGTACGCTTCAACATCACATTGCACTCCTCATTTTGGTTAGTCGTTATGTTTCCAGGGTGAACGAAATTCCAGAATAACTAAAATTTCGCCGCTAAAGTTATCACGAGAGACGGATCCATAACGTGTTAAATGAGGTTTGAGTCCCCATGGATGTTAGGAATAGCAAGATGCCCCAGTGAAAAAGGTATCGATAAAAACTAAAGGTAATTCAGGTTTCGTTTTAAAAGAAGGGCAGCATGCGCTGTGTTTTTTTCTTCCAGTACATTCATTGCACGTATCGGTATTGCATACCGCAGCGGGACTCACCATAGATCAACTTTAATTGTAGGAATCGGAGGGCTTATTCGCCGGTGAGGTCAAGTCGGTGACGCTCGCAGCGCTGTCTTCATTAAGTGACAGGGAATTGCTTGTCTTTACAGGGGGTTGCTTGTCCAGGCCTTTTTCTGTGTCGCCATGAGGCGACGAAAGGAAGCGTGTGCATGGGCATGTTGAATTGCAAGTGATTGAATGTAATGGATATTAATATCTGGCACGGCACCTGCAATAGAGGGGGGTGGCTTGCTGTAAAGCATGTCCACTATCCAACCCACTATCTATTCATAAGGAGTCTTGCAATGAAGCAAAAATCTCAACCGCTGCGCAGCCAGGTATTGGCGTTGATTCTGGCCTCTCTGGCCGGTGTGGGTTTTGTCACAACTGTTACTGCTGCAGAGAGGAATGCTGGCGCCAAAATTGGAGCCGAAGCCGATATCAAGGGCGTAGTGCCTGATGCGACGCAGTCCGGAGGTGTTGCGGATGGGCACATGAGCCCATCCGGTCACGAAGAGAGTAACGCGCAATGGAAAAGTGGCTCGACCCGTGGTATGGGTCGAGCCGGGGAACGCGTGAGTCCGGACGTCACTGATCCGGAAGCTGTAACAGGTGACACCGACCAGGCCACCGAGAAGCGCAAGCGGTCGAGTATGCAATAACCCATTGCCTCCCCGCTTCTACTCGACGCTGAGCGCCAAAATAAGGGGGCTGTTTTTTGTTCCCGGGTGGACGGCCAGGTCGGAATCGACCTTGTAGCGGCGGGACAGGCTGCACATTCACTTATCATGATGGAGCGTTATGAGAGACTCATGGAAAGAAAGTATTTACCTGCAACGTGAAGAATTGGCGCACATCCTGCGCGAACCGTTGGGGAAACTGGCCGAGCTTTGCACCCCGGTATGGGTCAATTGCGAAGCACTGAATGCGATGCTTGCAGAACATTTTTTCAGTATTCCGTATTGCTCGTTTTTGTATTGCATGGGAAGTGACGGGTTACAAATCTGTAATACCGTCGGCCCGAAAGGGGTCATGCTACAAGACCACGAAATCGACCATTCACAACACCCTTATATGAAGGAGGCCATTCCGGATTGGGGATTTCTGCTTTCGGATGCTTACATCAGCCCATCTGAGCATCATCCGTCTATTACAGCGCTTCAGGTCGTATCCCAGGATGACCAGACCTTGGGCTATCTCGGCGCGACATTCGACTTGCGCAACCTGCCGGTGACTTCTGAACTCTACGAGGAACCCGGTTATTGGCGTCAGGTAAAAGGCGATCCGGCGATCCGCAGCACTGTGTTTCAGTTAAGTCGGGTTGAAAGCCGGATGGATCGCAACCTGGATCAGGCCCTGTCGATCCTGGAGGAACTTCTGACGGAACGCGGTGTGTTTCAATGCCAGATCAATTTCTCCAGTAGCCAGGCCACAATCTGGACAGTGGATGATCCATTTCGCTATCGGACTCTGGATCATGAAGCCTTGAACGATCCAGACATCTGCCTTGTCTATCCGCCCCGCGCACACCCACCGGGTGCTGCGATTTCACCGAACGAAATCTCCCGGATTCTCGGCAATATGCGGGATTTGCGCCTGACTGACCCGACAATTTATTTGCGTATTGCCTTGATCAATATCTTCAACGGCATCGTGAATGTGACATTTTCATGCGATGGATCTCACTACATGGCTCACGATGAATTTCTGAAGAAAGGGCCTGCTTTCTGGTTTTGATTCTTACTGCCACATAGGGGGACCATGCAGCGTCGGTGCTGATACGGGGTAAGGAAACCTCAGGTCTTACTGAATAATCGCATGCACAGTTCGCTGTCTGCCTGTCTTCAAACTTGCCTGCGCCTTATTGCTCGGGCTCCATTCCCTGGAAATGCATATCTCGGGGATCAGCGGAGTGGAGGCATGCAATGACTGCGTGCTACCCCATCACCATCCACGTTGCTGGATTAACACCCAAGTCGTAACCGTTCACTTGATAGCGTACTGTTTGTCCACAGGCTGAAGGAGTGGAACCACACACACTGCGCTAGCCTAGGTAGAATGGGGCGATTGTCCTATCCAATACGGAAAGCGATCATGAGGCGAGCTTTGTTGCCGGTATCGCGTTGTGCGTATTGACTCTGTTGGGCTCGCCACTGGCGGGTTCTGAGCGCGATAATGCAATCAGCAAGCGGAAAGCCGCTGCGCAAGGTCAAACAAACTCAAGAGGAAATAACAATGGCTACACCCGACACGCATAACTTTGCCGTGTTTTGCGATTTTGAGAACGTGGCGATCGGGCTGAAAGAAAACAACTACCCGGATTTCAAGATACGCCCGATTCTTGAGCGGCTGCTGCTCAAGGGCAGCATCGTGGTGAAGAAGGCCTACTGCGACTGGGACCGCTACAAGGAATACAAGCGGGACATGCACGAGGCGGCGTTCGAGTTAATCGAAATTCCGCATGTGCGGCAGTCGGGCAAGAATTCAGCGGATATCCGTATGGTGGTGGATGCGCTCGACCTTTGTTATACCAAAACGCACATTGATGCATTTGTGATCGTCAGTGGCGACTCCGATTTCTCTCCGCTGATATCCAAGCTCAAGGAAAACGGCAAGAGCGTGATTGGAATTGGGGTGCGTGGGTCTGCATCGTCGCTGTTGATTGGTAACTGCGACGAATTCATTTTTTATGAAGATCTGGTGCAAGCGAAATCCGCGCCACTTAAACCACAACAAAAGCCATCCGCCAGGAAGCCCGCCCCAGCAGCGCAGCCTGTAAAAGAAACCGCTGTGCAAAGTGCGGCCGTGAAGGAGACGACTCCCGTCGCTGCAAAGACGGCGAGCCGTCGCCGTGCCAGACCGGTTGTAGATGTGGCAGCGTCTGCTGATGAAGTGCCGACTGCAGCAAAGGCCGAGCCGAGCGCAGAAGACAAAAAAAATTGTGCGATTGAAATCGTGGTGAGCACGACAGAGCAGTTGATGGCTGATCGTGGCGGCGAGGGCTCAATCTCGGCTTCGATGATCAAGAATACGATCAAACGTGTCCATCCGGGTTTCAGCGAGTCGGAATACGGCTACAGTGCATTCGGAAAGATTCTTGACGATGCGCATAAGAAAGGCGCGCTGGTGGTGGAGCGCAAGGAAGGGGGCGCTGTCAATGTCAGCCTCGCTCCTTCACGAGGGGAGTAAACAAAGAATTCGCTCGGGGGGCACCTGCAGGCCTACCCATCGCCCCTTCGTAATTCGATGCAATGCCGATATATCAGGGCCTGCATTTTAATCACCGGATAACAGATGTTGATGGCTATGCGCGTCTATGAACCCATAGTCGTGCTATCTGAAACGTTCCATTTCCCCCATTGGTTTCTGGTTGCGTCTTGTGGATCACGTTCGGCATTGATGTGCATGCCAATGTGCGATTTTCCAATAGAAAAAATTGAAGAGGGTTTGATCCAGACTCTGTTTAATGCACCGTTCGTGCACAAATTGATGCCGTATTGTCTGATTGTTTATGTCGCAGATTGACCTACAAATAGAAGTCATGAACCTGCAGGTTATACGGGGCTCATTCCAGACAACTCTAGAGGATCTAATCATGCGAAATGTACAAATTGAATACCGTGGCCCGGATCACGGCTTTCAGGCCGCCAGTCTCCTTGCAAAAGACGCTGCGAAGGAAAACAAGATGAAGGACCCAACCATCATGGCCTGGCATCAAGACAGCAAGCTCGGAACGACGCCCTTCTACGACGGTGCCAACCCGGAAACCTGGTGGGAAAAGTTTGGTGAAGGCAACGGTGGTCGACTGGAGGTTCGGGTGGGCGACGACTACCAGTTCATCATGATGGATGCGCGTGGCTACGAAACGATAGGCGAGATGCCCCTGCGTAACCTGACGGATAGCAAAGGCAATCAGTATCTCTGTTACACACCGATTCAAGGAATGGATTCTTCGGTACCAAAGCTTGAAGCCTGCTCGCTTCTGGATGGGTGGCTGGCTGATCAGTACTGACATTTGTGTAAGCTTCCCACCTGGCTGCGGAGGGGCGGACAAAACCACGAAAATGGCATGCTGGATCATTTCCTTTGATCCAGCATGCACCGTCTCCCACCGATCCAAAATAAATTTGATGGGCGCGATTTCGCGCCCTGATTGTGTAAAGCGTGACAGTTGTTTACAACGCTACTGAAGGTTTCGTACGAGTATTCAAGTCAGTGCATTGATACGAATGCTTGAATCTCGATCGATCAGGAGACATGCTCATGAGCAGAAATCACACACGACTGCGTATTCAAATGGCAGGGATATTGTGCGCATCGTTGCTGGCGGTAGCGCCCGTATTGGCGGGAGACTGGGGTATCAACCTTTATGGCCTCTCCTATCATTGGGATCGCGAATTGGCCAGGCAAAATGATCTCGACAACGAGTTTAATCCGGGCCTGGGAGTCCGCTACAGCATGGGTTCGTGGCTCAAGGCCGACGCCATTATCGATGCAGGCGCGTATTACGATTCCGGGCGCAATACGGCAATCTATGCCGGAGCAGGGCTGCTGTGGCCCCTGGACAAGGACAAGCGCTTTAATCTGGGTGCGGTGCTCACTGCTTTTCATAGCGATACCTACAATCATGGGGATCCATTCATCGCGCCACTTCCCTTGTTCTCCTTGCGGCTGGACGGGGTGACGCTGAACCTGACACATTTTCCCAAGATCAGAAATTTCAACGAGGTGGCTGCTACTGCCATGTTCATCACGATCCCCTTGCGCTAACCAGTCAAGTCAAGCGGACAGCCTCTATATGTCGTCAGCAGGCATGATGCACAATGCCGGAATCAGTTACCGCGTTTTATGCTGTTTACACGCACGTGACGCAAAATGAATGTAGGGTTTTCAAACATGAACGATCAGCGTGCATCATGAGTTCTTTGAAAATACCCGTGGTTCCCTCGACGATGGCCGGCAGAGTGTTCAGTGAGGAACTGCATCAGATCCGGGAAGTGCATATCGAGATGGAATCCATTCTGCAAAGCCTGGCTGCATTGCAGAATTCCGCCCCTTGCGCAAGCTGCGCCAACGTGTGCTGCAAAGAGATCTTGTGCAGGGAAAGCATCGAAAGTGATTTTTTGCGTTTTGTACTGGGCGCGCGGGTGGATGACTACAGCCTGAGCGATGGATGGTATGTGCCGGGTTCAGGTTGTCGGCTCAGCTATGGCCGGCCGTTGGTCTGCTACGAATTTTTCTGCGAGCGATTTGACATGCAGGAGGTAGGTTCACTCAAACAGCTTTCGCGCGCATTCAAGTCGGTTTATTCCAATGTGTTTGCGGGCCAGCACATTCTGGTGGTCGACGATATCAGTCGAATCAGCATGAACAAGCTGCGTGTTGTCCTGGGCAGGCTGGAAGGGTTGAGGGATCAGGCGAATAGCGCGCTGCGAGAAGGCCTGCTCAGGCAGCTGGCCAGTCAATCGAGTCGTAGCGAGGTCAACAACCCTTCTGCTACGGGAAAGGGGACTGCCTGATATATGCCTTTAGGCGGCGAATTGACCGGAATATGTCGGCATCGCTTATCCTATAGGCCGTTCTGCGCCGAGTTCGTAGGCGCAATCCCAACGGCGACTGCCGTTGATCAGCATTTATCAAGCAATCCAGAAAGCATGCCATGAAGAAATCCGATCTAGACAGAAATGAAGGCCTGAAAATAGCCAGCCAGATGAAGCATGCCGGCACGCCGGACCGCTTCGGCAGCGCAGCCAATCCAGGCGTAACGCGACGCGATCAGCGCAAGCTCGACCAGGCCCAGGGTTTGATCCCGTTTGCCGTGAAAATCGATGGCGAATTGGTGAAGCAGATTCAATCCCTGGCTGAATCCAGCGGCGAGAGCATCAACGAAACGGTAGCGGCCTTGTTGACCAAAGGTTTGTCCAAATAAAACACGGTAACCAGCGGGACTAAATACGCCGGTCTAGGGCATTGCCCTTCAGGGCTTGAAGCGAGGCTAGAACGGGAGGGTGTAAATGGAGGCGTTTTTTGTATCCGTGTTGCTGGTGGTCGCCGGGGTGTTTTGGTGGCATCGGACTGCCGCGCAGAAAAAAAGCAGGTTCCCCCTGCTGTAACACGGGCCCCTCGCAGTGGCTATCACTGTGTTGAAGTAAAAACCGGGAATTACGCTTGCGAGGCAGCAGCAAAGCTTGGGGAGGTGCGCTTTCTGCCCAATGAAGCCCCCACCCTGCCTTTGCCCGGATGCAGCGCGCCAAAATGCGCGTGCAGTTTCATCCATTACGATGACCGCCGGGATGATATACGCCGCGGCACTTATGGCGAGTGGGCAAGTATCCCGCCTGAAGAGGAAGGTGAGCGGCGTGCAAGATCCGAGCGGCGCAAGTCGCCGGACAGTGTGATCAAGCCGACGATGGGCCGTTGACCCATTGATGATACAAAGCACAATCCAAACTTTTTTTCTACGTTGACTTTGAAATGGGTGCAAGGGTAG
>JAGXGP010000070.1 GCA_024636775.1 Hydrogenophilales bacterium | reverse complement strand
GTGAAACGGTCGTCGAAATTGGCCCCGGCCTGGGCGCGTTGACCAAGCCCCTGCTCGACTGCCTGCCGCACCTGCATGCCGTCGAGCTCGACCGCGACATCGTCGCACGCCTGGAAAGAGCCTGGCCGGCCGATCGCCTTACCGTCCATAGTTGTGATGCACTGAAATTCGATTTTGGTGCCCTCGGTCACGACTTGCGCATTATTGGCAACCTGCCCTACAACATTTCCACGCCGTTGCTGTTTCACCTGATCGAATTTTCCGAACACATCCGCGACCTGCATTTCATGTTGCAGAAGGAAGTGGTTGAACGCATGGTCGCCGAACCGTCCACCAACGATTACGGCCGGTTGACTGTGATGTTGCAGCGACGCTTTCATCTGGAGTGGCTGCTGGATGTACCGCCCACGGCGTTCAATCCGCCGCCCAAAGTCAATTCTGCGGTGGTTCGCCTGATTCCGAAAAAACCGGCTGAAGTCGTCCCGCTCAACGAACATGTGTTCGCACGCGTTGTCGCCGCAGCATTTTCGCAACGGCGCAAAACCCTGAAGAACACCCTCGGCGGCCTACTTAAACCCGAAGCTTTTGTGGCTTTAAATATTGACGCCGGCTTGCGCGCAGAGGCCTTGTCGCTTTCTGCTTACGAGGCGATTGCCCAGCACGTGACATCCCTGAAAGACGAGCCGCTCTCCTGATGCAATCACCCTTCACGCGTCGCACCCCGATTCCCTTCATCCACCTCGCCCTCCTTTTTTTATCGATCGCGAGTCTGACACGGCTGATTTTGACCCTGCATGCCGGTCTGGATAACGTGCCCCTCACCCTATGGCCGGGCCTGTTTCTGCGCGGGCTGGGTTTCGATTTTGTCGCACTGTTCTGGATCCTCGCCCCCATGCTGATATGGGCTGCCATTTGGCCAGCACGCTGGCGTGACACGCGCTGGCAAGGCGGGTTGCGCCTGGTGATTTTCTTTGTGTTTGCGGTGAGTTTTATATTCGTTGCGCTGTCGGAATGGACGTTCTGGGAAGAGTTTGAAACCCGTTTCAACTTTATCGCCGTCGACTACCTGGTTTACACGCATGAAGTCATCGGCAACATTCTCGAATCGTATTCGGTACCAGCGCTGCTGACAGCGGTGGTTGTATTGGCGCTGGGACTGACCTGGCTGTTTCGCCATCCCATCCGCCGCGCGCCCGCACCCGCACCGCAGGCCGGCTGGCGGGTCATATATGCCGTGCTGGCATTGCTCCTCCCCTGGAGCACCCTGCATCTGAGCAACATCGACCAGATGGAGTTTTCTCAAAACGCCTACGCCAATGAACTCTCCGGCAACGGCTTGATGACTTTCTTCGCTGCCTATCAGCGTAACGAACTTGACTATGAACGTTTTTATGCCACGATGCCGCCCACCCAGGCGACACGCATCCTGGCTGAGTTAGGCGTAAACGTCATGCCACCCACAGGCTTGCATCATGCAAACTTGCGTCAACCCGCAACCGATCACACCCAAAGCACCCCCTTCAAGCAGGCGCCCCGTAATGTGGTGCTGATTTCGGTAGAGAGTCTTTCGGCCAGCTATCTCGGCAGCTTTGGCAATCAAACCGGGTTGACGCCCAGGCTGGATGCCTTGGCGAAAGAAGGCGTGTTATTCACCCAGCTCTATGCCACGGGCACAAGAACGGTTCGAGGGCTCGATGCCCTGTCGCTGGGAACGCCGCCCATTCCAGGGCAGGCTATCGTCAGACGTCCGGACAACAAACATTTGGCAACGATAGGGGAAATCCTGCATCACAAGGGTTTTGAAACCCTGTTCCTCTATGGCGGATATGGCTACTTCGACAATATGAACGCCTATTTTTCCAGTAATGATTATCGGATCGTAGACCGAACCGATTTCCCGAAAGCATCAGTCGGGTTCGCCAATGTCTGGGGTGTGGCAGACGAGTTCCTGTTCGATAACAGTCTGGTTCAGCTTGATCGAGCGCATGCCGCCGGCAAGCCATTCATAGCCCAGATCATGACGACCTCCAATCACCGCCCTTTTACCTATCCTGATGGGCGTATCGACATCCCCTCACCGGGGCACCGCGAAGGTGGCGTCAAATATACCGATTACGCAATCGGGGATTTCATTGAGAAGGCGCGCAAAAAGCCCTGGTTTGCCAACACCTTGTTTGTCATTGTTGCCGACCACTGTGCCTCGGCTGCGGGCCGCACCAAGCTTCCCGTGCCCGGATATCACATCCCGATGATATTTTATGCCCCCGCCCTGCTTGCGGCTGGCGAAGATGCGCGTTTGACCAGCCAGATCGATATTCCCCCCACGCTGCTGGACATCCTGAATATCCCGGGTGAGAAGCGGTTTTTTGGTGAATCCGTGTATAAACAACGCGCTGAAAATCGCCGCGCTTTCATCAGCAATTATGAGGAGTTGGGGTATTTAAAAGGGGGCAAGCTCACCGTACTCGGTCCGAAACAACGTGTCGAGACTTTCCAGATTAATCCAAAGGACGGTAGCGCCACCCTGACCGCTCTCGATTCACGTTTGCGCGACGAAGCCGTGGCGTACTACCAGACAGCATCCATGGCCTTCAAAAAAGGCTCACTCAAAATGGATCCCGTGATCTCGCCTTGAGTCAGCGCGCGCACAGCCGGTATCACTCAGGCTATGTAGCCAAACAAACCTTGGCTGATCCCTGTACGGCCACCCTCAACCAATGGCTAGCCCGGCAGAAAAGCATAATCCGTATACAAGCTCTCGTAATCAGGGGTAATTAAGGGCACACCTTGACGGAACCGTTCAACCAGATCGGAGTTTGCGCGCAGGAGACGACCGTTTGCAATCCACCGCCCAAGGTCAACTCAAGAACGGGCACCAGTATCCGTTATGGTATCTACGACTTACCAATAACGTTTCCGGGTTCTTCCATTGAAAAACCTACTTCAGACCCGTGCGTCTAAGTTAGATCCCGATATCGAGCGAGAGTTGCTGCGCGCCTACATCGACAGCGCCAACGATGGCATTTTCGTCATTTGCGACGAAATGAAATTTCATATCGCCAATCCTCTGCTGTCCGAATGGCTCGGCGTTGACGAAGAAGAACTGACCGCACATGGACGACGGCTGCCCATTACCGACTTTTTCGGCCTGAAAGAATCCGAAGCGCTATTCCTCGAGCAGTTCAAGGCCGTACTCAATGGACAGACAGCCCGCTTTGAAGTCGACCTGAATCCGCCACGCGGCGAGCCACGCTGGGTGGAAATCAGCTTGAATCGCGTGCGTCTGGAAGCAGGTGAACTGGTAATCGGCATCCTGCGCGACATTACTGAACGCAAAGTGCTGCACACCACACTGCAGCACCATGCCAGCCATGACGACCTGACCGGACTGCTCAACCGGCGCGAATTCCAGCAACGCCTGTACGCTCTGGTCGCCACCCTGCAGACCGATCCTGGACCGCACGCCCTGATCTATGTTGATCTCGACCAGTTCAAAGTGGTCAACGATACCTGTGGCCACATGGCCGGCGATGAATTGCTCCGCCAGTTGGGCACGCGTTTGAAGCGACTGGTGGAACGACGCGATGTGATCGCGCGCCTGGGGGGTGACGAATTTGGCCTGCTGTTGCATGACCTGTCGATTGAAGAAGCGACGCGGGTAGCCGGGTTGCTATCTGAGTCCGTGGCGGCATTTCGCTTCACCTGGGGTGACCGCAATTTCGAGGTGACGGCCAGCATTGGCCTGTGTGCGATCAACAGCAGCACGCTCTCTGCGGAAGAAGCGCTGAGCGCGGCCGATTCGGCCTGCTATGTCGCCAAGGACCAGGGCCGCAACCGCGTGCAATTGTATTTCGGCGGCACCGCCTGCAAGGGCAAGCGTCAGGAGATGGAGTGGGTGTCCCGGTTGCAGAAGGCACTGGACGAGAACCGCTTTCAGCTCTGGCAGCAGCACATTCTCGACTTGAGCGATGGCGCAAGTACGGGCTCCGGGCATATTGAAGTGCTGCTGCGACTGGTCGAAGAGGATGGGACAATTATTCCGCCAGGGCAGTTTTTCCCGGCAGCCGAGCGCTACGGGCTGATGCCGGCCATCGACCGCTGGGTCATCCAGCACCTGCTGCTGAATGACCAAAGCGGACGCCTGCAGATGGAAATGGCGCGCAAGTCGGCCACGCATTGCGCCATCAACCTCTCCGGCGCCAGTCTCAATGACGACAAATTCCTGGCGTTTCTGGAAGATGTGCTGCGCCGCACCACGATAGCCTGCAGCGCCCTCTGTTTCGAAATCACCGAGACCGTGGCAGTCAATAGCTTCGACCGTGTCCGCGACGTGATGCAGACCTTCAAGCAATTCGGCTGCAGCTTTGCGCTGGACGACTTCGGCAGCGGTATGTCGTCGTTCAGCTATCTCAAGAACCTGCCGGTGGATTACCTCAAGATCGACGGTGCCCTGGTGCGAAATATCGTCGAGGATGCAGCCGATTTCGCCATGGTCGAGGCCATCAACCGGGTCGGTGGCGTGCTTGGGTTGAAGACCATAGCCGAATTCGTCGAGACCGAGGCGGCGTTACAGCGGCTGCGCGACATCGGCGTCGACTATGCCCAGGGCTATTTCATCCATCGTCCCGAGCCCCTGTTTGGCAAACAAAGCGTCGCACACGCGCTGTCGGTATAACGAAACAATCGCGCCTATTCTGGCGCTCAGTCCTGCAGAACAGGGTAGTCGGTGTATCCCTTCTCCTCGCCGCTATACAGCCTGTCGTAATCGGGTGCATTCAACGGTGCGCCCCGCCGGAAGCGCTCCACCAGATCCGGATTGGCCAATAGCAGCCGACCGAACGCAATGGCATCCGCAGCGCCTGAAGTCACCGCGAGCTGGGCTGTTTCAAAAACATACTCGTTGTTTAGAATCAGGTTGCCCGTATACAGCGCGCGCAGCCTGTCGTAATCAAATGGAATCCACGCTTCCTTGGACGCGCCTCCCGTCCCTTGCAGGATATCCAGGAAAGCCAGGCGAAGCGGGTTGAGCTGTCCAACCACATACTCGAACGTGTCTTGCGGGTTGGCGTCATGGATGTCATTGAACGGAGTCACCGGAGACAGCCGCAGGCCGACACGGTCATGGCCGATTGCTTTGCATACCGCCTGCATTACTTCCAGCAGCAGGCGCGCACGGTTTTCCTTGCTGCCACCGTAGGCATCCGTGCGCTGGTTGGTGGAGGAGCGCAGAAACTGGTCCAGCAAATAACCGTTTCCGGCATGAACCTCAACACCATCAAACCCCGCGTCCATGGCGTTTTGCGCAGCTAGCGCAAAGCTGGTAACCAAAGCGGGGATTTCCGAGGTTTCAAGCGCACGGGGCGTGACGTAATCCTTCATGCCCTGCACAGTGAACACCTGTCCGGCCGGGCGAATCGCGGAGGGCGCCACCGGCAGAATGCCGCCGGGCTGCAGGTCGGGATGGGATATCCGTCCCACATGCCAGAGCTGCAGGGCGATCTTTCCACCGGCACCGTGCACAGCATCCGTCACCTGTTTCCAGCCCGCGCCCTGCTCGGGGGTATGAATGCCGGGGGTGCGCGGATAGCCGTGGCCTTCTGCGCAAATCGGTGTGGCCTCGGTGAGTATCAACCCGGCCGATGCACGCTGACGATAGTATTCAGTCATCAGGGGGGTCGGAACATTGCCCACGCCGGCGCGGTTGCGCGTCAGCGAAGACATCACAATGCGGTTGGCAAGATCGATGGTGCCGAAACGGGCAGGAGAGAACAGATCAGTCACGTTGGATTCCTTGAAAGGCGCCATGCAGGCATGCATGGAAAATGGTCTTGTCATACCTTGAGGTTGAATTCGAAAACTCAAGCCCAGAAGTCTGAATGCCTTAATCCATTTGCTTTCGTCTGCCCATGAGGATGCCGAATTGCCTTGCAGGCCCGAAGCTTGTGACAATCGCACATGCGGTCAACTATGGGCCCTTCACTCAGGAACGAATCATGATCGACAATCAGGAACGCTTTGAACAAACCCTGGCACGGTTCGATGCTGCCAATGCCCAGGATCCCAACCTGGACGAAGATCAGCCGAAAGAACTGCTCTACGGTCTGCGTATGTCGGACATGATCGGCCGCTTTGCGCCGGACGCGTCCGAAGCCTCACAACTGGCTGTGCGCGCCCAGCACATCCAGCGCTGGACGGTGCCGCGCAACAGCTACCCGATGACCAAGGAGGGCTACCATGCGTGGCGAACCGGGCTGTATACCTTTCACGCCGACACCGCCGGCGAACTGATGCGCCAGGCCGGCTATGACGACACCATGATCGAGCGCGTCAAAAAAGCAGTGGGAAAACGCGGCATCAAGATCAACCCGGAATCGCAACTGCTGGAAGACATCGCCAACCTCGTCTTCATCGAGCATTACCTGCTGGCCTTCGCCCACAGCAAGCCCGATTACGATGAGGCGAAATGGCTGGAGATCATCCGCCGGACGTGGGGCAAGATGTCGAAGAACGCCCAGGCCTTTGCGCTGTCCGGCCAGATAAAGTTGCCCGAGTCGCTCGTGCCATTAATTACCAAGGCAATCAGTTAATCCGCAGCTCGGGCGTCATCGTTACGCGCTTGATTCCCGCGTCCACCCGGCCGTCCCTTTCTGGATGAATTCAATCGGGTAACCGTCCGGGTCTTCGATGAACGCAATCACCGTGGTGCCATGCGACATCGGGCCGGCCGGGCGCAGTACCTTGCCGCCCTTGGCGGTGGCTGCATCGCACGCCGCGTAGGCATCATCGACTTCAATCGCGATATGGCCATAGCCGCCGCCGATGTCGTATTTATCCACGTCCCAGTTGTAGGTGAGCTCGAGCACCGCGGTTTTGTCTTCGGTGTCGTAACCCACAAAGGCCAAGGTGAACTTGCCGCCGGGGTAGTCCTTGCGACGCAACAATTTCATGCCCAAAACGTGGGTATAGAAATCAATCGAACGATCGAGATCGCCGACCCGCAGCATGGTGTGAAGTATTCGCATCGTGGTTAAACCCCGCTGAAGTTAAATCAGGCTGTCGTTAAACAAGGCTGCCATCAAACAAGAAACAGTGAAGCGCCCATTGTGCGCAACTCGGCGCGTCGCGCAAGCGCATCGGGACACAACTCGGCCACTTTTGCCCAAAAGCGTGGTGAATGGTCGAGATGAACGAGGTGGGCAAGCTCGTGTGCCGCAACGTAATCGATCAGCGTCAGCGGCGCCTGCACCAGCCGCCAGTTAAGCCGGACATGGCCACGCTGGGTGCAACTGCCCCACTGCGTCTGCGCGTTGGACAGCGCAAAACGGCTGGGGGTACGCCCCAGTTTCTGCGCGATACGCGCGAGCCGCCAGGCTAAAAATCGTTCTGCGCGCCCGCGCAGCCAGTCTCGGATCAGGGCGTTGGTGTCGGCATCGTAGGGTGCATCGATACGCAACGTATCGCCGTATCGACGCACCGCGCTGAACAACGCGGGCCGGATGTCGAGTCTGAGTGTTCGTCCAAGATAACGCACGGTATTCAAGGGTTCAGCCGCAGCTTGCGGTGTGCGCAGCTGTATTTTCGTCCAGGCCCGGGTGAGCCAGCTTTGCTGCTGAATCACGTAGTGTTCAATTTCATCGCGCGGCGTCCAGCTGGGTGCATGGATACGCACTTCGCACGCGGTTACCGTTAATCCCAATGTACGGCGGCGGCGTGAACGCCGCAGCTGATACGGAATGGCGGCGTCACCGATCTGCAACACGCCACTATTGGCGCGCGGCAGCAGGGGGCAACCTCGTCATTTCGCCTTCTATCCAGGCTTCCACTTCGCGCGTGAGATCCGCCGCACTCTTGCCGGCGGTCTCAATCGCCGGGCCAATGCTGACCGTGACGGTTCCAGGGCGTTTGATGAAGGCATTTTTGGGCCAGACTTCGCCGGCGTTGTGCGCCACCGGCACGATGGGCGCGCCGGAATCTGCCGCCAGCCAGCCACCGCCGATGCCGTAACGGCCTTTCTCGCCCGGCGCGATACGCGTGCCTTCGGGAAACACCAGCACCCAGAATCCCTGTGCGAGCTTTTCCTTGCCCTGACTGACAATCTGCTTCAGCGCCTCGCGGCCGGCGCCGCGATCGATAGCGATGGGGGAAAGCATGCGGAACGCCCAGCCGAAAAACGGCACCTTCAACAACTCCTGTTTGATCACGGGCGAGATGGGGGGGAACAGACACAGAAATGCCACTGTTTCCCAGGCCGACTGATGCTTGGCCAGAATGATGGAAGGTTGTTTCGGCAGGTTTTCCGCGCCCAGAATCACATACCGGATACCCAACACCCAACGCGCCAGCCAGATCACCATATGGTTGTATCCCGTGATCAATCGGTAGCGCGCATGCGCAGAAAATGGAAAGCTGAACAATGCAACCACACTGAATAATATCGTCAGCACGGTCTGCAGGACCGCGAAAATCACCGAGCGGAACAAATTCATGCCACTGCCGCAAGCAGGTATTCGACTGCCTCGCTCAAATTGGTGAATACCGGGGTGTTCTCGGGCAAGCCGCCCACCAACAGGGTTTTCTCGCCCTTGCCGGTTCTCACCAGAAACGGCCGTGCGCCCACACTGGCCGCTGCCTGCAAGTCACGCAGCGAGTCGCCAATCGACGGTACGCCAAGCAGGTCGCGCCCATAACGTGTGGCGATTTCGTTAAACAGCCCCGTCCGGGGTTTGCGGCAGTCACAGTCCATTTCCGCCGAATGCGGGCAATAAAACACCGCCTCGATGCGCCCGCCTGCTTGAGCCACCGCCTTGTGCATCTTGGCGTGGATGGCATTCAGCGTCGCCATCTCGAACAGTCCACGCGCCAGTCCCGACTGATTCGTTGCCACCACCACGCGCCAGCCTTCGCGCGTCAGCCGCGCAATCGCCTCCAGGCTGCCGGGGATAGGTTTCCATTCATCCGGTGACTTGATGAACTGGTCGGAGCCAATATTGATAACGCCGTCGCGGTCGAGAATGATGAGCTTCATGGCGTGAGTTTAAGCGGCTAAGCGGGAGATGTCAGCCACCCGGTTCATGGTCTGGTGCAACTGGTTCAGCAACGCCAGCCGGTTAGCCTTGAGCGCGGGATCATCGGCGTTGACCATCACGTTGTCGAAGAAGGCGTCGACCGGCTCCCGTAGCGCCGCCAGCGCCTGCAGCGAAGTCGTGTAATCGCCCGCTGCAAAAGCGGCATCGGCCTTGGGCGCAATCTCGCTGAGCGCGGCAAACAGCGCGGTTTCAGCCGCTTCAACAAAACGCGCCGGGTCGGCTGCAGCGCCCACTTCGCCTTCGGCCTTTTTCAGGATATTGCCGACGCGCTTGTTGGCAGCGGCGAGAGCAGGTGCCTCAGACAACGCGGCAAATGCATTCACGGCATTAAGTAAATGTGGCACTTTTGCGAGATATTGTGGGTTTAGCGCCATAACTGCAGCCACTTCACTGGCTGAGTAACCCATCTCTCTCAGCACCCCTGTCAAACGATCCAGGATGAACTCCATTAGCTCTCGCTTCGCCTCAGGATTACCTGGGTTTGAAATAGAAGCATCAAACGCCAGAAACGAATGATCCAACAATTTATCCAACGCGAGCGTTGGCTCCTTTTCCAAAAGGAGCCGAATCACTCCCAAGGCATGCCTGCGAAGCGCGTAAGGATCTTTATCACCAGTAGGCAATTGTCCAATACTGAACATTCCGATTAGTGTTTCCAACTTATCTGCGAGCGAGAGAACTACCCCAATTCGATTACGTGGCAGTTCATCCCCTGAAAACCGCGGCTTGTAATGATCTTCGATAGCAAATGCTATGCCGTCACTTAAGCCATCGTGTTGAGCGTAATAACGACCCATAACTCCTTGTAATTCAGGGAATTCCCCAACCATATCCGTAAGCAAATCAGCTTTGGCTAACAGGGCTGCTAGTTGCGCGTCCTGCCACAAACGATGAAGCTGCGGATGGTTTGCTTCCAATTCCGGCCCCTGAGGTATGAAACCATATTCCCTCTCTTGGGCAGCGAAAAGACTGGATATCGCACTAACGATATTTTTGACTCGATCAACTCGATCACCTTGGGTGCCCAGCTTGTTGTGATACACCACCTTAGCCAGTCCCATTACACGGGTTTCGAGTGTCTTCTTGCGATCCTGATCAAAGAAAAACTTGGCATCGGCCAGACGCGGGCGCACCACGCGCTCGTTGCCCTGTATCACGGCAGACGCATCGTCGGGCGAAATGTTGGAAACGATCAGGAATTGGTTGGTGAGCTTGCCCGCTGCATCCAGTAACGGGAAATATTTCTGGTTTGCCTTCATGGTCAGGATCAGGCATTCCGACGGTACTTCGAGGAAGGCTTCTTCAAACTTGCCGACCAGCACATTGGGACGCTCGACCAGCCCGGTGACTTCATCCAGCAGTGCATCGTCCTCGATCGGCTTCAAGCCGGAGGGTGCGGCGGCAGCCTGCAACTGGCGAACGATCTCGGCGCGGCGTTCGGCAAAGCTGGCGATCACGGCGCCATCGTCTTTCATTTGCGCGGCGTAACTGTCAGCCGAGGTGATCACCACCGGATTCACGCGCGCCTCAAAGCGATGGCCTTGCGTGTTGCGCCCCGCCTGCAAACCCAGCACTGACATCGGCACGATGTCCGCACCATGCAACGCCACCAGCCCATGTACCGGGCGCACGAAGTTAACCGTGGTCCAGCCATCTGCCAGCTGATACGTCATCACCTTCGGGATAGGCAGCTTTGCCATCGCGGCTTCCAGCGCGCGTGGCAGGCCGTCGGTCAGCGTAGTGCCTGGAGCGATGCTGTCGTGGAACAGCGCTTCGTTCTTGCCGTCCGCTGCGCAGCGTAACTGGCTCACGGCCGATTCATCCGCACCCAACGCAGCCAGACGCTTCAACAACGCCGGCGTGGGCTTTCCGTCAGCATCCAACCCCACGCTCACCGGCATCAACTTGGTCGACACCGGCTTGTCGGCCGCACGCGCCAACACGCCATCGACCCGCACGCCCAATCGGCGCGGCGTGGCAAATGAGGTGACGACGGCATCCGCATCAGCCAGCCCTTGCGCCACCAGACTTTCGGCCAGCGAGGCCGCGAAAGACTCACCCAGTTTCTTCAACGCCTTGGGCGGCAGTTCTTCAACAAAGAGTTCGACGAGCAGATTTTGCGTACTCATGCTGCCGCCTTCTTGTCAGTCTGTTTTTCGATTTGCGCGGTCACTTCGTCTGCCCAGGCCTTCGGTGCCATCGGGAAGCCCAGTCGCGCGCGGCTGTCGAGATAACTCTTCGCCACCGCGCGTGCCAAGTTGCGGATGCGGCCAATGTAAGCGGCGCGTTCCGTCACCGAAATCGCGCCGCGCGCGTCGAGCAGGTTGAAGGTATGCGCGGCCTTGAGCACTTGCTCATAGCCCGGCAATGCCAGTTGCGCCGCCATCAGTTCCTGCGCGGTCTTCTCGTGCGCGCTAAACGCAGCGAGCAGGAAATCGACATCGCTGTGCTCGAAGTTGTAGGTCGATTGCTCGACCTCGTTCTGGTGATACACGTCGCGATACGTTAGCCCCTCGGTCCACACCAGGTCGTAGACACTTTCCACCCCCTGCAGATACATCGCCAGGCGCTCCAGACCGTAGGTGATTTCACCGGTGATCGGCTTGCAATCGATGCCGCCAACCTGCTGGAAATAAGTGAACTGCGTCACCTCCATCCCGTTCAGCCACACCTCCCAGCCCAGCCCCCAGGCGCCAAGCGTGGGATTTTCCCAATCGTCCTCGACAAAGCGCACGTCGTTCTTTTTCAGATCGAACCCCAGCGCTTCCAGCGAACCCAGATACAGCTCAAGAATGTCCGCCGGCGCCGGCTTCAACACCACTTGAAACTGGTAGTAATGCTGCAAACGGTTGGGGTTGTCGCCATAGCGCCCGTCCTTCGGGCGGCGGCTCGGCTGCACGTAAGCGGCTTTCCACGGCTCGGGGCCGAGGGCACGCAGAAAAGTCGCGGTGTGCGAGGTACCGGCACCGACTTCCATGTCGTAAGGCTGCAGCAACGCACAACCGCGTTCGGCCCAGTAGCGTTGCAGGGTGAGGATGGTGTCCTGAAAGGTGGGTTTCACGGCAAATACACGGCTTTTCGGGAAAGCGGCATTTTAACGTGGTTGGGGGGTGCTTAGGCGCTTCCTGTAGCGCTGTTCGCCCTGCGTTTGACGCGTGATCGAAGTTTTACCTCAACGCCGTTCGCCCTGAGCCTGTCGAAGGGTCGGGTTGTGATAGTGAGGAGATCTCTTAACCGCTGACCGTTGGCCGGGGGTAGCCCGGCCAAGGGTCAGTGGTTCTGCGAACACCTCAACTAAAACAACCCGACCCTTCGACAGGCTCAGGGCGAACGGGCTTAAGGTAAATACTTTAATCACGCGTCAATCTCAGGGCGAACGGCCGTGAGGGCGCTTATGCCTAGACCCCCGCTTCCAACCCCTCAATCTCCCCCGCCAACACCAACCACTCCCCCTCTTCAATCGCCAACTCATCAATCACATGCTGGAGCTGCTTGCCGGTTTCAGTAATCTCCTCAACCGAAAGCGTTCCGCCCAGGCGTGCTTCAAACGCAGCTTTTTCCACCTGAAGCGCTGCCATGCTTTTATCAAGCCGCTCCTGTTTCTGCTTAAGCGACTTGACCTTGCCCGAAGCAACCGGCTTTTTTGCCGCCACCGGCGCAGGTTCCGCTTTCGCCACCGGGGCATCCGCCACTTTGCCCGCCTGCTTGATCTCTTCACGCAGGCGCTTGCTCTCGTCGAGCAAATACCGCTGGTAATCGTCCAGATCGCCGTCGAACGGCTCGACGCCGCCTTTGCTGACCATCCAGAACTCGTCACACACCGAGCGCAGCAGGGCGCGATCGTGGCTGACCAGCATGACGGTGCCTTCGAATTCGTTGAGCGCCATGGCCAATGCTTCGCGCGTAGCCAAGTCCAGGTGGTTGGTCGGCTCGTCCAGCAGCAACAGATTGGGGCGCTGCCACACGATCATGCACAGCACCAAGCGGGCTTTTTCGCCGCCGCTCATGGTGCCGACGGCCTGTTTGACCATGTCGCCGTTGAAGTTGAAGGTGCCGAGGAAGGTACGCAAGTCCTGCTCGCGGCTGCTGAACTGGCCGGCGCCGCCATTGGCGATGGTGTCGCGGGCGAGACGGATCATGTGTTCGAGCGGGGTGTCGGCGGGGCGCAAGACGTCGAGTTCCTGCTGCGCGAAGTAGCCGATGTTGAGGCCGCGGCCTTCGAGCACTTCGCCTTCGACCACCGCCAGCGTGCGGGCGACGGTTTTCACCAGCGTCGACTTGCCCTGGCCGTTGGCGCCGAGGATGCCGATGCGCTGGCCGGCGAAGACGGATTTGCTGACGCCACGCACGATGACGGTGGACGGCGTGCCAGGCGGTGCGTCGGCCGGCGGCGGATAGCCAAAGCTGGCGTTGTCGATCGACAGCATCGGGTTGGGCAGATTCTGCGGCTCTTTGAATTCAAAGGTGAAGTCGGCATTGGCCAGCAACGGCGCCAGGCGTTCCATGCGGTCCAGCGCCTTGACCCGGCTTTGCGCCTGCTTGGCTTTGCTGGCCTTGGCCTTGAAGCGATTGATAAAGTCCTGCAGGTGGGCGATCTTGTCCTGCTGCTTGGAAAATGCGGCCTGATGCAGTGCCAGTTGCTCGGCGTGCATGTCTTCAAAACTGCTGTAGTTGCCGCCGTAACGGGTGAGCTGGCCGTGCTCGATATGCAGGGTGACATTGGTCACGGCATCAAGAAACTCGCGGTCGTGGCTGATCACCAGCATGGTGCCGGGATATTTCTTGAGCCAGGCTTCCAGCCACACCAAGGCATCCAAATCGAGGTGGTTGGTGGGTTCGTCGAGCAGCATCAGTTCGGACGGACACATCAGTGCGCGGGCCAACTGAAGCCGCATCCGCCAGCCGCCGGAAAAGCTGTTGACCGGCTGGTTCAGTTCGCGCACCTGAAAGCCCAAGCCCAGAATTAGTGACTGCGCGCGTGACTCCGCATCGTGCGCGCCAGCGTCGTGCAGCGCCATGTAGGCGTGCGCCATGCGCTCGCCATCGTCGCTTTCTTCCGCCGCTGTCACTTCAGCTTGTGCTTCGGCCAGTGCGGTATCGCCGGCGATGACGAAATCGGTCGCGGACTCGCTGGTTTCCGGCATGTCCTGCGCCACTTGGGCCATACGCCATTGCGACGGGACGGAAAAATCGCCCTTGTCTTCGTGCAGGGTGCCATTCAGCAGTGCGAACAGGCTGGACTTGCCGGCGCCGTTGCGCCCGACCAGACCGACCCGTTCACCGGGATTAATGGAGACCGACGCATTGTCGAGCAGGACCTTGGCGCTACGCCGCAGGCTGAGATTTTTAAGGATGATCATGCCAAAGGGGTGATACGCAGAACACGCACCACTTAAATCGTAAAGCCGGATTCTACCTTGTGGCTGTTGGCGAGTGATATTCACGCTGAAAACCAGCCGAGCTGAGGTGTCGATTGTTGGCCATTTCGACACGGGTTGACGGGTTTCCGTCAAAGCGATTTCCCATCGCCACTATCCGCCCCGCGGGAATATTTTCAAGCTGTTGTTTTGTTGATGTTTTTTTGCACCAGGCCATCACGCGCCCAGGTGGCACAGGCATTGCAAGTATTCAGGCATCACCCCCCACATCAAGGAGCGCATCATGAAACTGCAATTCGGCCAAAAACAACTGGTACTCGAACTGAGCCCCTCTCCTTTTGCCTGGTTTTACGGCCAGACCGAGCGCATGAGCCTCACCAGCCTGTCGCTACTGTTCGTGCAGTTCTCCCTGTTTGCGCGTCAGCCTGCTGCCTGATGCAACTCGGTCGAGCCCGTAGCGTGAGTATAAATCTCTCTCGTTCGCCACTGGGATTTTTTAGCGGCAGCACCGGCCGCATGTCGATGTTCAGCCTGACTGTGTTGTTCGTCGAGTTCCGCATGCTGCGTCGAGTCAGCGGTCAATGCGCCTGACGGCCTAACGCCGTATTTCCAGAACAGCCTCCAGCCCGCCTTGCGGGCGATTCTGTAACATCACTTTCCATCCATTTGTTTCCGCCAGTTGGCGCACGATCGCCAGCCCCAGCCCTGTTCCGCCCGTGGCTTGTGAACGCGAGGCTTCTAGCCGGTAAAACGGTCTGAACACTTTGTCCAGCTGATCCTCAGGGATGCCTGCCCCGGTATCGCGCACGATGACCCGCGCCCGATCTCCCACACACTCCAGCGTCAATTCGACTGGCGTGTCGCCACCGTAGCGCTGAGCGTTCTGGATCAAGTTGGCGACGATCTGGCGCACCGCAAGACGGCCTGCTTCGATCTCGCACGGCGCGACAGCCACCCATGCCAAACCCACATCGGCCGCCACGACTTCCAGCAGTTCGGCCAAATCGAAGTGACTACGTGCCTCGGGCTGCGTGGTGCGTGCCAGTTCCAGATAGCCGGTGATAAGTTTGTTCATGTCGGCAAGATCCTTCACCGCACGGTCGATACGTGCCGAACTGGGGTCGTCGCGCAGCATTTCCAGATTGAGCTGCAAACGTGTCATCGGTGTGCGCAGGTCATGCGAAATGCCTGCCAGCAAGGTGGTGCGGTTATCCAGCAGATCACGCACCTCGGTCGCCATGGTGTTAAAGCGCCGCGCCAGTTCGGCCAGTTCAGCCGGCCCGGTTTCCGGCAACGGTTCGGGCAATTGGCCCGCCCCCACCTGGCTGGCCGCCTGCGACGCACGCGCCAGCGGTACGGTTATACGGCGCACCAGAAACAGCGCGGTCAACAAGCTGAGCAATGTCCCGACGCCCACCACGGCAATCGCGGCCAGCGGGACCTTGACGGCGTAGCGATTCGGGAAAAAACCGGCGCTTAACGCATGCCCGCCCTGCGGGATGTTCAGCCATACCGCTTTGGATCCGGGTACGCCCCGCAATTTGATATCGGTTTCCACGCGACGGCTCAGCGCCGCCTCGATTTCCTTGCGGAACGCAAAACGCGGCGCGTCCACTGACGCACCCACATCGACCGTGGTCAGACGCAAACCGTGGCGGCGCGCCAACTCGTTTTCGAAGGGCACACGTGTTTTGGGAGGCAGTTCCACCCAGGTTTGCGCGGATAGCACGATCAACCCGGCCAGATCGTCGGCTGAGCGCTCTGCCACCGGAATGATCATGGTGCGGCTGACCACCCAGAACGCCGCCACCTGAAACACGATGAACGACAGCGCCAGCGCCAGCGCTGTGCGGGCAAACAAGGATTGGGGAATAAGCCTCACCCTTTACCCTGCGGCACGAACAGGTAGCCCTGCCCGCGCTGGGTGCGGATGTAAGCCGGATTGGACGGATCCTCCTCGATTTTCTTGCGCAGCCGGTTCACCCGCACGTCGATGCTACGATCAAACGGATCGCGTTCGAATCCGCGTAATTGATCCATCAGCCAGTCACGCGACAGCGCGCGGTTAGCGTGGGTGACGAAAATTTCCAGCAATTCGTATTCGCCGGTAGTCAGAATGATTTCATCGCTGTCACGATTCAGCGTCCGGGAATCGAGATTGACGCTGAACGGGCCAAACTGGAATCGTTTGGCCGTTTCGGCCGGCGCGGGGGTGGCCGCACCGCTTTGACGTCGCATCACCGCCCGAATCCGCGCCAGGAGTTCGCGCGGATTGAACGGTTTTGGAAGGTAATCGTCGGCGCCGACTTCGAGACCGATGATGCGATCGATATCTTCGCCCTTGGCCGACAGCATGATGATGGGTGGAAATCCCGGTTGCGCACGCAGCCGGCGCGCCACCGACAGGCCATCTTCTCCCGGCATCATCCAGTCGAGCACCAGCAATTCGGGCAACCGGGTGGCCAGCAGCTTGTCCAGTGCAGGCGCATCTTCGGCGGTTTCAACCGCGTAACCCTGACTGCTCAGGTATTCGGCCACCAGCTCCCGGATACCGGGGTCGTCGTCAGTCACATAAATGGTGTCTTTTTCCATGCGGCAACTATAGCAGCGGAGTTGGGTACCTATTCCCCTCCCGGTTACACACTGTTACAAAATCGTCCTTGCGTGAAACAGTGCGCTTACTTTCCTCAACCAAACTGTGAAGCATGGAAGCAAAGCAACGCAACCACCCCATTGGAGAAAAAGATGAATGCTCGAAACAACTTGATTCTTGGCGCTGCTGTTTTAGGACTGGCGCTCGCTGCCCCGGTTCAGGCGGCTCCGGATTTTATTGAGGGTTCGTTCATCGTGGCCAAGCGTGACCAGCCTGACGAATCCCGTCAGGACAAGCGTGAAACCCGCAAAGTTGACCGTCGTGACGCCAGACGCGAAACACCCCCCGGTTATGGCTACGGTTACGAGCGTCGCCAGCAGGAAAAGAACGAACAGGATGATCGCTCACGCGACCGTCGCTAAACCCCACTGGTTCAATTGAAGTCGAGGAGAGTAAGCATGAAAACACACACTTTTAACACCACCCTGATTGCTGCATTGCTTGCTGCCACGGGAACAGCCCAGGCCGGCCACCCACAGGCAGACAGCAATGGCGACGGCTTCACTGCACGCGCCCAGGTGCTCTCCAGCACCCCGATCTACGACACGGTCAACGAGCCGCGCCGTGAGTGCTGGACCGAAACAGTTGGCCATGAAAGCCGCAGCTATCGCGACGGTAACAACACCGGCAGCACCGTACTGGGCGCAATCGCAGGCGGCCTGATCGGCTCCACCGTCGGCAAAGGTAACGGCAAAGTTGCCGCTGCTGCAGTCGGCGCCGCGACCGGCGCCGTGGTCGGGAGCCGCTGGAATAATGGAAGCAGCCGCTACGAATCAAGCCCGCGTCAGGTAGAACGCTGCCGCACGACTGACAACTATCGTCAGGTGGTGAGTGGTTATGACGTGCGCTACCGCTTCCAGGGTCGCGAGTACAACACCCGCCTGCCAAACGATCCCGGCAAGTGGCTGACGCTGAATGTGAGTTTCAGCGTGGCTGAAGATCAGCGTCCTGGACGCTTTACCAACAGCTACTACGACCGAAACGATTAATGCCTCGTTGAGTGCAAACGTTTCAATTTTTAAAAGGAGATAGAGCCATGTTACGTACCCTTCTAATTGCAACAGCCCTGTTGACCACCTCGGGCGCTGCCCTTGCCCGCGACGGTCGAGTAATCTCGGTTGAACCCAGCTTCAGCGTCTCGTTTGGTACCCGCCACCATGATGGATTTCGTGTGCAGTATGAATCAGGTGGCCAGCGCTACTGGGGGCATTCCGACCATCATCCCGGCCACTATTTCGTGCTGCCGCCCCAGCATCACGTCCAGTCAAATTACGGCTACCGTGATCATGGTTGGAGTGGGCGTGACCGACATTACGGGAAAGGCCACCGCGAAGACAGGCGCCATGATCGCCATGATGATCGCAAAGATCGTCGTCACGACAGGCATTGAGTCTGGGTTGCGCCCGGCATGACAACCGGGTGAATGACTCACCAACGCCCCCTGCATGCAGGGGGCGTTTATTCGTGGTGAATCACGAAGGCGACTTCGGTGGTGAAATTACCGACCCCGCGATGGTTAGTCAGCGTCCAGCCCGTGTCCTTGAGATGGTGCGTCAGCTCACGCGTCATCTCAGGGTTGCCGCAAATCATCACGCGGTCCTGTTCAGGATCGGGCACAGGGAGGTCGAGGCGTTGTGACAAGGCCCCGGATCGGAACAAATCCCCGCCACGCTCAGGCGTGGGGAAAGGCTCGCGCGTCACTGTCGGAACATAGTGCAACTGGGGATTGTTCAGCCCCTCAATTTCTTCGCGGTAGGCCAGCTCGGCTGCCGTACGTACCGAATGCACCAGCACGACTGTTTCATAGCGCGCATAAAGCGCGGGATCGCGGATGAGACTGATGAAAGGCGCCAACCCGGTGCCGGTTGCCAGCATATAAAGCGTGCGCCCCGGTAACACGTGGTTAAGCGTGAGCGAGCCGGTTGCCTTGCTGTTGACCCACACGCTGTCACCCGGACGAATCTGTGCCAGTTTCCCGGTCAGAGGGCCATCGGGTACATGGATGCTGAGAAACTCCAGGTGGTCGCGGTCGGTGGTGGAGACAATGGAATAGGCGCGCGCCACCATCTTGCCTTCCTGCTTCAGACCGATCGTGACGAACTCGCCGTTTTCAAACTTGAAATCAAGCGGGCGGCTCAGCGTAAAGCTGAACGTTTTATCTGACCACGGACGGACGGACTGGACGGTTTGCTCACTGTAAGGCATGTTTTTTCCTCAAGAAATCTGTTTTCGCCAAACATCGACTGCGTTCACGCGGGCACAAAACACGGCCTCACGAATTTTATCGGGCGCGGCTAACCGTGCGACTGCGCCCGCATCCACGCCGCGTGCCACTTCAAAGGCCTGTTGCAGATAAGCCGGCGGCGGGTAGTCGCGCGTTTCATAGCCTGGCCGGCCGCGAAAGTCGCATTCGCAGGCCTGCAACATTTCACCAAAACGCTCAGGGCGACGAAACGCATCAATGCGTTCAAGCAGTTCGACGACGGTGGCGGCGCGCAGTTCCAGCGCGCGGTGAACATTGCCGTGATCCCGTGCAACCGCAATAGCCAACTCGCGGCATTCGACCGGCACGCGGATGCGCTCGCTAAGCGCGCGCACCAATTCCACGCTCTTGGCTTCATGGCCATGGTGCTTCGGCCATAATTCTGGCGGTGTCACACCTTTTCCGAGGTCATGTGTCAATGCGGCAAAGCGTACCGCCAGACTGGTTTTCTGCTGCGCCGCCCAGTCCACGACCAGCATAACGTGCACGCCGGTATCGATTTCGGGATGGTATTCCGGCGGCTGCGGCACGCCGAACAGGCGGTCAATTTCGGGAAACAGCCGTGCCAGCGCACCGCAGTCGCGCAGCACCTGGAACATGCGTGAGGGTTTCGCTTCCATCAGGCCGCGTGCAACTTCCTGCCACACCCGTTCGGGCACCAGTGCGTCGACTTCGCCGTTGTCGATCATCTGCTGCATCAAAGCATTGGTTTCCGGCGCCACTGAGAAATCGGTAAAGCGGGCGGCAAATCGCGCCACTCTCAGGATTCGAACCGGGTCTTCGGAAAATGCCTCGCTCACATGGCGAAACATGCGCACGGCCAGATCGCGCTGGCCGCCGTAGGGATCGACCAGCACGCCGGCCTCGTCTTCGGCAATGGCATTAATGGTGAGATCGCGCCGCTGCAAATCTTCTTCCAGCGTGACTTCAGGCGCGGCGTAGACGTTGAACCCCTTGTAGCCGAGCCCCGACTTGCGCTCGGTACGCGCCAATGCGTATTCGGCATGCGTTTCAGGATGCAAAAAAACCGGAAAGTCCTTGCCCACCGCTTGATAGCCTTGCGCCAGCATTTTCTCGGGGGTCGCACCCACCACGACGTAATCGCGATCGACTACGGGCAGGCCCAGCAACCGATCGCGCACTGCACCGCCCACGATGTAGGTTTTCATGGCGGCGTAAAAAGGTTAGCGGCGGGCGCTCTCGCGGTAGCCTTCGTAGCGCGCACGTGGAGAATCAGCGCGCAGATACTCAGGTGCAATGGCTTCGAGCGTGGCGGGCTCGAAATCGAACACCGACGGCCAGCCACCGCTACACACGTTATCTACACTCATGGCGTAGAAATTGTCGCGCGTCATGAGTTTTTTGCCGGGTTTGAACTCGAGCGCCCAAGCTTGCAAGTAAGACAAGAAACCACCGAGCGGGAAAATGGTCCGCTGTTTTCCAGTGACTTCACCCACGTAGGTCACCAGTTCCTGCAGGCTGTAAGACGTGGGGCCGCACAAGTCGTAGGTCTGACCGAACGTGGCGGTGTTATCGAGGCTATCGGCGAATGCGCGTGCAACATCTTCCACATGCACAGGCGCAAAGCGGGCGGTTGCGGCTGCCAACGGCAGCACGGGGAACAGTTTCAACAGCCGGGCAAACATGGTCAGGAAAGCATCGCCGCGACCAAATATGACCGACGGACGGAACACGGTAACGTTGAGGCCGTAACCATGAATGAACTTGGGCCCATTCAGATACCAGCTCTCGTGATCGACATGCTTCATTCCGGCCTCGCGCACCAGCGCTTCGGCAACGCCTTTCGAACGTTGATAGGCCGAGCGGGAATTCGGGTTGGCGCCCAACGCACTCATGTGCAGCAGCCGTTGCACACCTGATTCGCCACAGGCATGGATGACCTTGCGCGGCAACTCGATATGGATTTTATGGAAATCACCCCGGCGCTCGCTGGGCAGGTCTGCCCGCCCAATATTGGCTTCGTGCAGGATTCCAACCAGGTTGATGACCGCATCCATCCCGCGAAAATGCTGGATGAGTTCTTGCTGGTCATGCACGTCGGCCTCGATCACTTCTACCGTGGGCAGCAGGATCAGCTCCTTGGCCATTTCGCGGCGATGACTTAGCACACGGACATGGAGGCCGCGCGCTGCGAGCTGGCTGACGAGATGGGTACCGACGAAGCCGGAGCCGCCGAGGATGCAGATGCGTTCAATCTTCATGGTGGTTTACGTTTGAAAAGAGGGGGGTTCGTATATAAGGCATTGCTGATTCTAATCGCCTGAACGCGAGAGTTCCAGTGCATTATCCGATTCAGGCATGGGTTGGATGGGGGTTTTGCGCGCGGGCACTGTGCCCAGCCGGTCTTTCAGCAACACCGAAGGTTGACCAAAACGCACAGCGTAATACATGGCGTTGCTCATGACTTTCTTGACGTAATCCCGTGTTTCGGCAAAGGGAATCGACTCGATGTAGACCGCAGACTCCATCGACACGCTATCGCGCCAACGCTGGGCACGGCTGGGCCCCGCATTGTAGGCGGCAGTGGCGAGAACCGGTGAACCGTCCAGTGTGGTTTGAACGTGTTTCAGGTAATAGGCGCCGAATTGAATGTTTTTGGCAGGGTCTTGCATCTCGCTGGGGTCAAATCGCTTGATACCGAGCCGATTCGCAATCCAGCGCGCGGTGGCCGGCATGATCTGCATCAAGCCCGAGGCACCGACACCGGAACGCGCGACGTTGATGAAACGGCTTTCCTGCCGCATCAGTCCAAACACCCAGGCTTCATCGATCTGATTCTCGCGCGCAGCCTGTTGCGCCAGCTCCAGGTAAGGTGCGATGAAACGCAAATCAAAATCGTGCAATTCACGCGTGCGCTCGGCGGTGTTGATGGCGCGGTCATACCATTCATTGCGACGCGCCAGTTCGGCCGCTGCCAGCAACTGTGGATCGGTCATTTCACGAATCGCCCAGTTCCATTCCTGCGTGGCATCGCTGCGCAAACCCAGGTCTTGCAAGGCCAGCGCGCGCGCAATGCCGGGGTCGCGCGCAATCGCTGCCAGGTCATTTCCGCCCATTTTGATGTTGATGGTGGGTGCCTGCGCCACCGGGCCCAGCTCTTCCTGGGCCAATTGGCCGTAATAGTGATATTCGCGTGACAGCCCCAGAAAAAGGGTATTTGCGGCCAGACGCTGACCGCTCGCCAACAGCGCGCGCGCGCGCCAGTAACGCCACGCCGGCTGCGCTTGCATGCTATCTGTCATGCTGCTTATCACACGCTGTACGGTAGGCCAATCACCCGCGCGCAGTGCCGCTCGCGCCCACCATTCACGCTGATAATCATTGACCCCCAACACACCTGCCTGCTGATACCACGACAAGGCAACCGGCTCATGGCGACGCGCCGCCCAGGTTGCAAGACGTGCCCAGGCAAGGCTCACTTCATTCGGATTGAACTGCGACAGACGCTTGCGCAAGGCCTGCTCCGCAACACTGGAACTGCGCTTTGCCAGTTGGTCGAGCGCATACAAAGCCATTTCGCGATCGCCACGCTGGTTCATGTCGAGGCTGCTGCCGCCGAGCAAACGCCCTGGCTCACTAATGGCCTGGTCGAGCCGTGCCACCTGCGGGCGGTCAGCCGCGGCCATGATATTTGCCACCGACTTGGCCACACCGGGATTGCCCGCATCCAGTGCCATCCGGAAGCGCCGCCAGACATCTTCCTGGTTGATCACTCCAGCTTCTATCACTTTGCCGAACAAAGGCGTGCAGGCAGACGGCAAGTCGCGCCCGGTAAACCACATCGAGACGGCTTCGCGCAGGCGCCCTGGATTGCCCTGTGACCACTCGGCGCGATAGGCGAAACACTGATGTGCTGGATCTGGTTTGACGAGGCGTGGGTACTCGGCCAGATACAGCGACCAGGCTTCACGCGCACCCAGCGACTTCAGCCAGTCGGCACGCAGCATTTCGGCCAGCCGGCTACCCGGATAACGCGCCAGAAAGTCGGCGATGCGCGCTTCGTCGTTACGGCTGGCGAGCACCAGACGCCAATATTCGACATAAGGCAGCAAGACATGGTCGTCCGGCACATCGCGCGCCACGCGTTCCAGGTTTGCCAAATTTCGTGCGGCAAAAGCCTGACGTGACTGTTGAACCGCAGCATCACCCGATACTGCCCAGACAGGCGCCACAGACAGCATCCCCAACAGGGAAAAAAGCATGATTCGAAACATGCAATGAGGATAACATGCAGCCAAAACCGGGCACTGAGCCCAAGTCACCCTATGTCCCAGCCTGAATCGATCAGGCCAAAAACAGCTTGTAAGCCGGGTTGCGGGATTCATCCCAGTAGCGATATCCCAGCTTCTCCAGAAATGCCTGGAAGCGTGGCTTGGCCTTTTCCGGTACCTGTAACCCGACCAGCACCCGACCATAATCCGCGCCGTGGTTTCGGTAGTGAAACAGGCTGATGTTCCAGCCGTGACTCATGCTTTCCAGAAATTGCATCAATGCGCCAGGGCGCTCGGGAAACTCAAAGCGATACAACACCTCGTTCACCGCATCGGGTGCGCGTCCGCCCACCAGGTGACGGATATGCAGCTTGGCCATTTCATTCTCGGACAGGTCGATTGCCTCCAGTCCGTGACGTTCCAGAAGGGTGACCACGCGTGCGCCCTCGCCTGCTCCCGGGACGGATAAGCCTACAAAAACACGGGCGAACCCGGGGTCGGAATAACGGTAGTTGAATTCGGTGATATTGCGCGCACCGAGCAGGCTGCAAAAGGTCTTGAAGCTGCCTGGCGTCTCGGGAATGGTGACGGCCAGCACCGCTTCGCGCTTTTCACCCAGTTCGCCGCGCTCGGCGATATAGCGCAAGCGATCGAAATTCATGTTGGCACCCGAGGCGACGGCAATCAGCGTCTTGCCCTTGAGTTTGCCTGTCGCGATCGCGGACTTCATCCCTGCCACCGACAAGGCACCTGCGGGTTCCAGAATCGAACGGGTGTCCTCGAACACATCCTTAATTGCCGCGCAAATGGCATCGTTATTGACGCGGATGATTTCGTCCACATACAACTGCGCCAGCCGGAAGGTTTCCTTGCCGACTTTTTTGACTGCCACCCCATCGGCAAATATGCCCACGCGTTCCAGGGTGACGCGCTCACCCTTGCTCAGCGAACGCGCCATTGCATCCGCGTCCTCAGGCTCGACACCGACTATCCTGATGTCCGGGCGCAAGCGCTTGATATACGCCGCCATGCCCGCAATCAGCCCGCCGCCGCCCACCGGAATGAAAACTGAATGTATCGGGCCGGGATGCTGGCGCAGCAACTCCATCGCAACGGTGCCTTGCCCGGCAATCACATCGGGGTCGTCGTAGGGATGCACAAAAGTTGCCTTCGCCTTTTTTGCCAGTTTGGTGGCATGGGCGCAGGCTTCATCGTAATTGTCGCCAAACAATATGACCTCGGCACCGCGCGCGAGCACTGCATCGACCTTGATTTTCGGGGTCGTCGCCGGCATCACGATGGTGGCCATCGCACCCAGTTTTTGCGCGGCCAATGCCACACCTTGCGCATGGTTGCCCGCGGAGGCCGCCACCACGCCGCGCGCCAACTGAGCAGCGGTCAGCTTGGCCATCTTGTTGTAAGCACCACGACATTTAAAGGAAAACACCGGTTGCAGGTCTTCTCGCTTCAACAGAATCTGGTTGTTGAGACGGCGTGACAGGTTTTGAGCCACATCAAGCGGTGACTCCACGGCAACGTCATACACGCTCGAGGTCAGGATGCGTTCGAGGTAATCGTCAGGTTGGCTCATGGTGGCGATCAAGTCTGGGTTTGTAAAAAGGGGGCGATGCCGCTATCTTAGCGGCCTGCATCAAAAACCACGAAAACATCATGACACAAGACGAAATGAAACAAGCTGTGGCGCGCGCCGCAGTGGATTACGCGCGGGGCGGCATCATTGGCGTGGGCACGGGTTCGACCGCCAACTACTTCATCGATGCGCTGGCCGAAGTCAAAGGCCGCATTGATGGCGCTGTGGCCAGTTCGGAGGCCACCGCCATTCGACTCAAAAGCCACGGCATCCCGGTTCTGGAGCTCAACAGCGTCGGCGAGCTGGAAATCTACGTTGACGGCGCCGACGAAATTACCGAGCACTTCGCCATGATCAAGGGCGGTGGCGGCGCACTGACTCGCGAGAAAATCGTGGCCGCCTGCAGCAAGCAGTTCATCTGCATTGCCGATGAAAGCAAACTGGTAGGCGTAATGGGGACGTTCCCGCTACCCGTTGAAGTGATTCCGATGGCACGCTCTTATGTCGCGCGCGAGCTGGTGAAGCTCGGCGGCCAGCCACGGCTGCGTGAAGGTTTTACCACCGACAACGGCAACCTCATCCTGGATGTACATGGTTTGTCGATCGTCGACCCGGTATCACTGGAAACAGCGATCAATCACATTGTCGGCGTGGTCACCAATGGTCTGTTCGCGCGACGTGGCGCAGATGTGCTGTTGCTCGGTACCGAAAACGGCGTCAAGGCCACCAAGAAGTAAACGTTACTGCGATTGCGGAGACGCGTCTTCGGGTTCCTGCTCCTCCGCCGGTACCCGGTACTTTTCAGAAGCCCACTGCCCGAGGTCGATCAGCTTGCAGCGCTCGCTGCAAAACGGTCGCCAGCGGTTTTCTGTCGTCCAACTAACCGCGGCACTGCAGGTCGGACAAGCCACTACAACAGGTTTTGCAGGTACTTTCATAAGGTACAAAACGTCAGGTCAAAGTCGAGCGACTGGCCGGTGCAGGTGCGCATTTGCCCTGTACCCGCATACACAAAACGAATGTTAAGCATGTATTTGTTGGCTGATATTTCGGGTACACAGGGCAGGCTGTCGACCAGGGTGACCCGGATCAGTTGGGGGTTGCGTGATTCCAACATACGTTGATAGCTGCCATTGGTTGCGTGCTGCATCTCGGACTGCCCGCTGTCACGCAACAACCCAAGCACAATATCAACGGCTACACGTATCGAGGAAAATGGCACCAGCCAACGTTTCAACTGGTGCATACGGTCATCGGCCGGCTGGTGTAACCAGTGGTGATACGCCGGCAAATCAAACTCGCACATGCCGCCTGGGATTGCGGCTCGCTGTTTGATTGTCATGAGCCAATCGTCCTCACGCAAATGCTGACCCACCTTTCCTGAAAGCTGATACAAATCCTGATGTGCTGTTTCTATCGCAGCCAGCACTTGCTCCAGCATGCTGTCTTCGACTTTAGGGTTACCGCGTAATACCAGCAAAACGGATTTTTGGCGGTCCAATTCCTGCAGGAGATCCGATTTGAGATCGGCACGCGCAGCCACTTCCGCCATTTCAAACAGCGTTAACAACGCTGCATGATGTGCGTGTGGATCAGGCGTTGCCGCATAAGCATCAAACCGACCGAACAAAGCTTCAAGCCGAAGCAAGGTGCGAATACGTTCGCTCAAGGGATATTCGTAGTGGATCACACCGCAATGTATTTTATTGTAATCGACTGATTGTCCCGGATTCATACGGAAAATCAAGGTAAGCGCATAACAGCACTATGCAAATAGCGCTGGTGCAGTATTGAAACCTCGGTACGCAAGGTCTCCAGTGTTGCCATATTGGTGAGGACATCGTTGGCTACAGCCAGCCTTTGCTCACGGCTCACCTGAGCTTCGAGAATTGCAACGACTTCTTCACGGGAGAGCTTGCTACGCGCCATGGTCCGTTCTATTTGCTGCGCCTCAGTGCAATCGACGACAAGCACGCGATTCAATAAATCCTGGTAGCCATTCGTTTCTACCAGCAACGGAATCACGATCATGGCATAGGGTGCATGGAATCGCTTGAGCCTCTGTTCCACCTCCTGTCGGATACGCGGGTGCAATATGGCTTCAAGCTTCTTGCGCGCAGCCACATCGCTGAATACGATGCGGCGCAAAGCAGCGCGATCCAGTGTGCCGTCTGCGCGCATCACTACATCTGGGAACGTATCGCGTATTTCTTGCAGTGCTTCGCCATCCGGTGCAGTCAACTGCCGCGCAATCAAGTCCGTATCGATCACAGGCACGCCTAACGCCGCGAACAAATCGGCTACGGTCGATTTACCCGATCCGATCCCGCCGGTAAGGCCGACGGTAAACATCAGAATTGCGCGAGATAGGCCTGGGTCAGATTCGTGCCGAAGAACAGCGCAACCAATCCGCCTCCCGCCAAATAGGGGCCAAAGGGAATGGGCGTGCGGCGATCGTGTTTGATAAAGACAATCATGGCCACCCCCACTGTCGCGCCGACAACCGACGACAGCAGCAGCGTAATGGGCAACATCTGCCACCCCATCCAGGCACCCATGACCGCCAGTAATTTGAAATCGCCATACCCCATGCCGTCCTTGCCCGTGGCCAGCTTGAACAGCCAGAACACAGTCCACAGCACGCCGTATCCAGCCATCGCACCCACGACCGCGTCAGACAGGCTGGCAAAGTGCCCACCCAGGTTGAACAACAAACCCAACCACAACAAGGGCAGGGTCAGGCTGTCGGGTAACAGGGTGGTGTCAAGATCGATGAAAGCCAGCGCAATCAGGGTCCAAATCAGAAAAAGTGCCCCAAGGGTTTGAATGCTCACGCCCCATTTCCAGGCAGCAGCCGCCGATAGCACCGCAGTCAGCAACTCCACCAAGGGATAGCGCCCACTAATTGCGGTGCGGCATGTCGAGCAACGACCACGCAACCACAACCACGACAGCACCGGGATATTTTCCAGTGCAGTAATCTGATGCTCGCACTTCGGGCAAGCCGAACGCGGTAACCACAGGCTGTACCGCGGCGCATCGGGTATAACTTCACCCCGCAACTCGGCACACTGCGCCATCCATTCGGATTCCATCATTTTAGGCAGGCGATGGATGACAACATTTAAAAAGCTGCCAATCATCAAGCTGAATAGAAAAACCAACCCGGTGAAAATGACCGGCTCGGCCTGAAGCAACTCCATCAAACCACCGAACCCATTTTGAAAATTGGCAAGTACATGGCGATGACCATGCCACCAATAAGCACGCCCAATACCACCATGATGATCGGCTCCATCAGGCTAGACAAGGCTGCCACAGCGTCATCCACTTCCGCCTCGTAAAAGTCGGCCACCTTGCCCAGCATGGAATCCAGCGAACCCGATTCCTCGCCAATCGCTGCCATTTGCAGCACCATATTGGGAAAGCGTCCGGTATTTTGCATCGCAACCGTCAGCGCGGTGCCGGTCGACACCTCGCTACGAATTTTGCTGGTCGCTTCGACATACACCTGATTGCCCGATGCGCCACCCACCGACTCCAGTGCCTCAACCAGCGGTACGCCTGCAGCGAACATGGTAGCCAGAGTCCGGGTCCAGCGTGCGAGGGTGGCTTTTTCGATGACTGCGCCAAAGATGGGCAGTTTGAGCATGAGGCGATCCATGAACATCTGCACCTTGCGCGAGCGTTTCCACGTGTAGAGCAAGGCATAAATACTGCCCCCAATTGCACCAAAAATGGCCCACCACCACTCAACAAAGACCTTTGATATCGCCATGACGACCAGGGTCGGCCCCGGCAAATCCGCACCAAAGCTGCTGAATAATTCCTCGAATGCCGGGATGACGAAAATCATGATCACGGCAGTAATCACAAACGCCACCACAATAATGGAAATGGGGTAAAACAACGCCGCTTTAATTTTGCTTTTGATGGCAAGGATTTTTTCCTTGTAAACGGCCAATCGCTCTAGCACCGCATCCAGAATACCGGCCGACTCACCGGCGCCGACCAGATTGCAGAACAAAGCGTCGAAATAGAGGGGGTGTCGGCTAAATGACTGCGTAAGGCTACTGCCCTTCTCGATATCCGCCTTGATTTCAGCCAATAGGCGCTGCACTGAAGGGTTGGAATGGCCGCGGCCCACAATATCGAAAGATTGCAACAGGGGCACACCCGCTTTCATCATGGTTGCCAATTGGCGGGTGAACAACGTGATGTCCTTGTCGGTGATGCGCTTGCCACCTCCGCCAAACAGTGTGCTCTGCTTTTTTACCTTGGTAACCGTAATGCCTTGCTTGCGCAACTGGGCACTGACCATGGCTTCGCCGCCAGCCTGTAACTGGCCTTTGACTTTTTTACCTCGCTTGTCCATCCCTTCCCACTGGAAGGTGGCGTCCTTGACTTTTTTTGCCGCTGTAGCCATAGAAAAATTCCTTAGAGATTAGTAACGGCCTCAACCTCTTCCAGCGAGGTGAGTCCGGATTTCACTTTTAATAGCCCAGCTTGCCGCAAATCGAGCACGCCCTCGAGTCTGGCCTGGTCGGCAATATCGGATTCATTTCCGCCTTTGAGAATGATGCGAACCATGGCGTCGGTAATCGGCATCACTTGATAAATCCCCACTCGGCCTTTGTAGCCTGAGCCGCCACAAATCTCGCAGCCTACGGGTTTATTGGGTTTCCAGGTGCCGTCCAGCTGTGCTTCAGTAAAGCCTGCCGCCAACAAGGTTTCATTCGGGATGTCGGCCGGCTGCTTGCAACTGCATAGTTTGCGTCCTAACCGCTGGGCGGTAATCAGAATCACCGAGGACGCCACGTTAAACGGTGCCACTCCCATGTTAAGCAGGCGGGTCAAGGTACCTGGCGCATCGTTGGTGTGCAGGGTAGACATCACCATGTGACCGGTTTGCGCCGCCTTGATCGCAATATCGGCGGTTTCCAGATCGCGAATCTCACCGACCATGATGACGTCGGGATCCTGTCGCAGGAAGGATTTCAGCGCTGCCGAAAAGGTCAGCCCGGCCTTGTCGTTGACGTTGACCTGGTTGATCCCGGGCAACTGGATTTCCGCCGGATCTTCTGCAGTCGAGATGTTGACATCGGGTTTATTGAGAATGTTCAAGCAGGTATACAGCGACACGGTTTTACCGGAGCCGGTGGGGCCGGTCACCAGCACCATGCCGTAGGGTCGCTGCACCGCATTCATCAGAAGCTCTTTCTGGAATGGCTCGTAACCCAAAGCTTCGATGCCCAGCTGTGCACTAGTCGGGTCCAGAATACGCATGACGATTTTTTCGCCATACAGCGTGGGCAGCGTGCTGACCCGGAAATCGATGGCGCGGTTTTTTGACAGCACCATTTTCATGCGGCCATCCTGCGGTACGCGTTTTTCCGAGATATCCAGCCGCGATAACACCTTGATGCGTGAAGCAACCTTGTCCTTGATTGCCATCGGTGGCTGTGCCACTTCAGACAGAATACCGTCACGGCGGTAGCGTATCCGGTAATACTTTTCGTAGGGTTCGAGATGGATATCGGACGCGCCCTGATTGATCGCATCGAGCATGATTTTTTGCAGGTAACGCACCACCGGCGCGTCGTCGATTTCGATGCCGCCGGTCTCCTGTTGAGATGACGCTGACTCTTCTTCGGCGAAATCCAGATTGAGGTCTTCGGCATTCAACACGGCCATCGTGCTTTCTGCCGCTTCGCCTGCCTTTGCGATCAGTTTTCCTAGTTTGTCATCTTCCACCACCACGGGCTCGACTGCCTGACCGGTCTGGAATTTCACTTCATCCAGCGCCTGCATGTGGGTGGGGTCGGACGTGGCGACATAGACCTTGTTGCCGCGCTGGTAAAGCGCGACCACACGACGTTTCTGCACCAGCTTGGGATCGAGCAGTCCTTGCGGGAGGCTATCGGCATCCATAGCATTCAGATCCAGATACGGATAGCCAAAGGAAACGGCGGCAAACTCTGCAATCTGATTAGCTTTGAATCGCTGGCCTCTGATGAGCTCGGTCACAAACGAATCGCCCGATTGATTGGCACGCTTCCACACGCCCTCGGCATCCGCCTCTGTCAGCCAGCCATGGTTAACCATGGCGCGTGCCAGTCCGGTTAAATTAATATTGGTTGTCACAGCGGCCATAAATGGGTTCCAGACAATTCCTGCATAAACGTATCGCCCGCATCGTCATGCCAACCTGGCCTGCGAATGGGGAATCACTGGGCTTAACGGCGATTATTCGTCTAAATTGAGGCATTTCCGGATGAAACTTCATCCAGAGCAGGCGGATAGATGCGCGCCATCTTCACTGCCCGGTCCTTCGTTTGCACAATTTCCACCGGAACATTGTTCAATTTGAGGCTCACCCCAGCTTCGGGAATATCCTCAAACTGCTCCAGCAACAGGCCATTCAGCGTCTTGGGGCCATCCAATGGCAATGACAACCCGAGTTTGCGATTGAGGTGGCGTAACAATACGGACCCCTCGACCAGCCAGCTGCCATCCGCTTCGCGCCGCAAATAGCCTGTTTCAGAGGGTGCTTGCGTGGTGAATTCGCCCACCATCTCTTCGAGCAGATCTTCCAGCGTGACCAGGCCTTGCAACTCCCCGTATTCATCGACCACCAACGCCAGTCGCTTCCGCCCGCTCTGAAAATTGCGCAGCTGTGTAAATAATGGCGTGCCCGCTGGAACGAAGTAAGGTTCCTCCAGGTTTTCTTTCAGGGTGTCCGGATCCAGTTCCTCGCCAGTCAAGGCGTGCAACACGCGCCGCACATGCAGCACCCCAAGCAGATTGTCCGATGAGCCCGCATGCACGATCAGCCGCGTATGGTGACTGGTGGAAATCTGCTGACGCAACTTCTCGGCATCGTCCTCGATATCGATTGCCTCGATCTGGTTGCGCGGTGTCATCACGTCGTCGACGGTGATGTCTTCCAGCTCCAACAGATTCACCAAAATCCGGTGGTGTTCACGCGGCAACATTCCGGATGATTCCAGCACGATGGTACGCAGCTCTTCCAACCCAAGTCGGCTGCCGTGCCCCGGCTCGGGCGGCTTGATCCGCATCAGCCACAACAAGCCCTGCACGAACAGATTGACGAACCAGATGATGGGATACGTCAGCTTGAGCATGGGCATCAACACATATCCAGCCGGATAGGCGATGCGCTCAGGATAGGAAGCGCCAATCACCTTGGGCGTCACTTCGCTGAACACCAGGATCAGAAAGGTCAGCAGCAAGGTCGCCAACGACAATGCGACGTCCGAATCACCATACAACCGGATGGAAATAATCGTCGCCAGGGTGGCTGCCGCAATGTTGACCAGATTATTGCCGAGCAAAATCACGCCGAGCAATTTGTCGGTTTGATTCAACAGTGATTGCGTCAGCATCGCCCCCCGATGGCCTGATTCGGCAGCATGTCGAAGTCGATAGCGGTTAATCGCCATCATGGCGGTTTCGGATGCGGAAAAGCAGGAGGACAGAAGCAACAGCCCTGCGAGCAGGCCGAATAAAGTACCGATAGACAGGGATTCCAAAGACCTATTCCTGAGAAAAACGATTCAAATGCGCTGCTGGGACATCAAATTCAGCGTCCAAGCAAAACTTCCAACACAAACTGAGTGCCTAGATAGGCCAGCAGCAACAGCGTAAAACCGGTGATCGTCCAGACCAACGCCGTGCGGCCGCGCCAGCCGCGGAAATGCCGTCCCAGCAACAGTCCACCAAACACCAGCCAGGACAGGATGGCGAACACGATCTTGTGCGAGAACTGCAAGGCCTTGCCAAACAGTTCTTCCGAGAAGAACACCCCGCTGATGACTGCCAGTGTCAACAGCGCAAAACCGATGCCGATCGACCTGAACAGCATCGCTTCCAATGTCAGCAAAGGGGGGGCGTTGTCGCGCATAAAACCGCCGCGATGCAACTGTTTCTCCAGCAAAGTCATCAATACCGCGTGCAAGGCTGCAACAGCCAGCAGACCGTAGGCCAGAAACGACACCACCAGATGCGCGCGTAAAGCCAGCGCTTGAGAATTGGGGATGACATGCGTATCCGTAAACAGCGCCATCCCCAATACTGACGCAGCTGCCAACCCGCTCACCCATGACTGCAGTCGCGCCAGCGGGGCCCCCTGGCTGGACACCCAGTAAACCAGCGCGGTCAGCCATAAAATCGTCGACAGGGAATTACCGAAACCGAGCCGGATATTGCCGTATCCCAGCATCGACTGATAAATCAGCGCCCCATGCGCCAGCAAGGCCAACGGCAGCAAAAAGCGTATAGAGGGCGCGGGAGGCGCATGCAGCAAGCGCCAGGCCACCCAGCCATAGAGCCCACTCACACATAAAGTAACCAGCAATAGCGCAGACATTCGTTAAAATGGGTATCTCGAAATGGAAATTGCATCCAGCCAGCCCCATTATCCATGCCGCCCCCGGCGGCAACAAGGAAGCCATGTTAGATAATCTCAGCGGACGTCTCGCCGGCGTCGTCAAAAGCTTACGCGGACAAGCGCGCATCACCGAAGACAACGTACAGGACACCTTGCGTCAGGTGCGCCTGGCGTTGCTTGAGGCCGACGTTGCGTTGCCCGTCGTCAAAGATTTCATCGAAGCCGTCAAGACCCGTGCATTAGGTAAGGAAGTGCTTACCAGCCTGTCGCCAGGCCAGGTCCTGATCGGGATCGTTCACGAAGAACTCACCCGGTTGATGGGCGGCGAGAATGCCGAATTGAATCTCGCCGCCAACCCGCCCGCCGTTATTTTGATGGCCGGCCTGCAGGGCTCCGGAAAAACCACCACCAGCGGCAAACTTGCGCTGCTGCTGAAAAACCGCAAGAAAAAAGTCCTGCTCACCTCGGCCGACGTCTACCGTCCCGCCGCCATCGAGCAATTGCGTCTGCTGGGTAAACAACTCGACGTCAGCTTTTTTGAAGCCGGCGACGAACGCGACCCGCTAAAAATCGCCCGGGCCGCACAAGACCACGCGCGCAAGCAATTCTATGATGTTCTGATCGTCGACACCGCTGGCCGGCTGGCGATCGACGAAGCCATGATGGCCGAAATCAAAGCGCTACATGCTGCCGTCAACCCGGTCGAAACCCTGTTTGTCGTCGATGCCATGCAAGGCCAGGATGCCATCAACGTCGCCAAGGCCTTTAACGAAACCCTGCCCCTTACCGGCATCGTGTTGACCAAGCTCGACGGCGACTCGCGCGGGGGCGCGGCCTTGTCAGTGCGTCAAATCACCGGCAAACCGCTGAAATTCATCGGCGTCAGCGAAAAATCCACCGGTCTGGAAGTTTTCCATCCCGAGCGCATGGCGCAACGCATCCTCGGCATGGGCGATGTACTCTCCCTGATCGAGCAGGCGCACGGTTCGGTGGATATGGCCGAAGCCAAAAAGCTCGCTGACAAGGTCAAGAAGGGCAAGGACTTCGACCTCGAGGATTTCAAGGCGCAAATCCAGCAAATGCGGAAAATGGGCGGGATGTCGGCCCTGATGGACAAACTCCCGGGCGCCGGGCAAATGAACCTGCCGGCAGGCGCCGACGACAAGTCTGTCAACCGGATCGAAGGCATCATCAACAGCATGACCCCGCTGGAACGCCGCAAGCCAGACCTTCTCAAAGCCTCGCGCAAACGCCGGATTGCTGCGGGTGCGGGAGTGCAAGTTCAGGAAATCAACAAGCTGCTGAAGCAGTTCGAACAAGCCCAAAAAATGATGAAAATGATGGGGAAAGGCGGCCTCTCCAAAATGATGCGCGGCATGAAGGGCATGATGCCGGGGATGCGGTAACGCATAGCGGCCTCACTTATCTGTGGCAAGCCGCGAAGTTTTGGGTATAATTCTCGGTTTTCTCCGTTTCCCCGGTAGGTTAAATCATGGTTGTTATTCGTCTTTCGCGCGGCGGCGCTAAAAACCGTCCTTTCTACAACGTAGTGGTTGCTGACTCGCGTTGCCGCCGTGATGGCCGCTTCATCGAGCGCGTCGGCTTCTACAACCCCGTTGCCTCCGAAGGCACCGAGGCATTGCGTCTCGATCAAGACCGCATCAGCTACTGGACCAACAACGGCGCACAGTTGTCCGACACCGTCGCGCGTCTGGTCAAAAAGAACAAGTCCGCTACCGTTGCTGCCTGATTCAAGGCTAGTTTGATTCAGGACGCGGCGTGAGTCAGGACAGCGATTGGGTCGTGATGGGTCGCGTTGCCGCCCCATTCGGCATCAAAGGTTGGGTCAAGGTTCAGGCTTTTAGCGAAGACCCCGGTACGCTGATGGACTTTGAGTCCTGGCGCATCGGGCACGGCACCGAACACAAGCACTACACCGTTGAGACCATCCAGGACCACAGCAATACCCTGGTCGCCAAACTGGTTGGGGTCGATGACCGTGACAAGGCCTATGCCCTGCGCGGTCTGGAGATTTCGGTGGCGCGCAGTGCGTTGGCGCCGCCTGAAGAGAACGAGTTTTTCTGGTCGGATTTGATCGGCCTCACCGCAGTCAACCGCGAAGGCGTCGAACTCGGCAAGGTGGATAGCCTAATGGAAACCGGCGCGCAGGATGTGCTGGTAATCAAGGGCACACACGAGCATCTGATCCCGTTCATTGCGCAGTTTGTTGGCAAAGTCGACGTGGCAGGTGGGCAGATTGAGGTGGACTGGGGCGAAGATTATTAAGGAGGATGGTGTGCGCTTTGATGCGGTCACGCTTTTCCCCGAAATATTCGATGCTGTACTGGATTACGGTATCACTCGACGGGCGCTGGATCGCGGCTTGTATCGGTTCAAATCGTGGACCCCGCGCGATTTCACTGACGACCCGCATCGCACCGTGGACGACCGCCCTTACGGCGGAGGGCCTGGGATGCTGATGCAGGCCGAACCGCTGGATCGCGCGTTAAACGCCATTCAGCAGGATCTGGCCAGCGAGAGTTTAATGCCTTGGGTGGTGCATTTTTCACCCAGAGGTCGCCCGCTCACCCACCAGCGGGTGATGGAACTGAAGGAAAAGTCCGCACTGGTTTTATTGTGCGGACGGTACGAAGGCATCGACGAACGCGTGTTGCAGCGCCGTGTGGACGAGGAAATATCGCTGGGCGACTTTGTATTGTCGGGTGGCGAACTCCCCGCGCTGGCCTTGATGGACGCGCTGATCCGGCAACTGCCGGGTGCGTTGAATGACGCAGATTCAGCGGCGGAGGATTCTTTTGCCAACGGCTTGCTGGACTGCCCGCACTACACCCGGCCCGAAGTTTGGCAGGGCATGGCGGTGCCCGAAATATTGAAAAGCGGCAACCACGCTGCGATCGCTCAGTGGCGATTGCAGCAAAGCCTCACGATCACGGCAGACCATCGCCCCGATCTGCTGGCCCAGCGGGGGTTGTCGAAGCAGGAACAGGATCTTCTCGCGGCGCATCCACCGGGTGCGCCGCAGAAAAAAGCGGTTCGGGACCCATAGGCCCGAACCATGTGAAACGGCGTGATGTCTGCCCCGGAGTCCAAACCGACCCAGTGGCCTACCTCTCCCGCCAGATGCAAGGAAACATCATGAACCTCATCGAGCAACTTGAACAAGAAGAGATCGCCCGCCTGGGTAAAACCCTCCCCGACTTTGCCCCCGGCGACACCATCGTCGTTCAGGTCAAAGTGAAGGAAGGCGTGCGCGAGCGTCTGCAGGCTTACGAAGGCGTCGTCATCGCCAAGCGTAACCGTGGCCTCAACTCGGCTTTCACCGTGCG